>NZ_CP155618.1:906785-1231428 GCF_031128465.2 Mariniflexile litorale
TTTACTCTAAAACTTAAAGCTCCTTCAACCGCTTCTTTCACATAAATGATGCTTTCAAGATTACCTAACTTGATAATAATATCGTCAAACAAAGTGCTTGATTTTTCATTATTAATCACAGAAAAACCAATAACATCTTTAAACGCAATATTTTTTTCTTTTCTAATATTTCTAATACCGGAAATAACTTCTGAAGCAAATTCAAACTCTGTAATCAAAGTTTCGTTTAATTCTTTTGCTACTGGCCATTTAGAAACTATTAAAGCTTCTTCTGGCGTGCGTTCTGCTATATAATGCCAAATATCTTCGGTTAAAAAAGGCATAAATGGATGCACTATTTTTAAGTTTTCTTCAAAAATTGAGATAATTGATTTATAAGTAACTCCATCAATTGGTTGTTGGTAAGCTGGTTTAACCATTTCTAACAACCAACCACAAAAATCGTCGTAAATTAATTTATAAATAGCCATTAAAGCATCACTTAAACGGTATTTACTAAAATGATCTTCAATTTCTATTAATGCTTTTTGAAATTTCGATTCGTACCAATCGATAGCCATTTTACTTGAGTTTGGTTGCGGAATCGTATCATTAATTTCCCAACCATCAACCAAACGGTAGGCATTCCAGATTTTGTTTCCAAAACCTTTTCCTTGTTGGCAAAGTGTTTCATCAAACATTAAATCGTTTCCTGCCGCACTACTTAAAAGCAGTCCAACACGAACACCATCGGCACTGTATTCTTCAATCAATTTTAAAGCATCGGGTGAATTCCCTAACGATTTACTCATTTTTCGACGTTGCTTATCACGAACCAAGCCTGTTAAATACACGTTATTGAATGGTTTTTCACCTTTATACTCGTAACCAGCAATAATCATACGAGCTACCCAGAAAAATAAAATATCGGGGCCTGTTACTAAATCATTAGTTGGATAATAGTATTTTATATCGGCATTTTCAGGATTACGAATCCCGTCAAACACACTCATTGGCCATAACCATGAACTAAACCACGTATCTAAAGCATCGGTATCTTGACGTAAATCGTTAGCTGTTAGTTGTTGATTATTAGCTTTATGTTTTGCTAATTCTAAAGCTTCTTCTTTAGTTTCTGCAACTACAAAATCCTCTTTTCCATCACCATAATAGTAGGCAGGAATTTGCTGTCCCCATAATAACTGACGAGAAATATTCCAATCTCGAATGTTTTCCATCCAATGGCGGTAGGTGTTTTCAAACTTCTTTGGAAATAATTTAATTTCAGAATCTTTGCCTAAAACGGCTTTAATAGCTGGTTTTACTAAATCTTGCATTTTTAAAAACCACTGATCGCTTAATCGAGGTTCAATGACGGCTTTGGTTCTTTCAGAAGTTCCTACCTTATTAATATGTATTTCAGTTTTAACCAAAACACCACTTGCTTCCAGTTCTTGAGCTATTTCCTTTCTTGCAACAAATCGATCTTTCCCTTGATAATGCAAGCCAAAACTATTTAAACTGGCATCGTCATTAAAAATATCAATAACTTCTAAGTTGTGTTTATCACCTAAATTCTTATCGTTTTCATCATGGGCAGGCGTCACTTTTAAACAGCCTGTTCCGAATTCAACATCTACATACTCATCTTCTATAATAGGAATGATACGGTTGCAAATAGGCACAATCGCTTTTTTTCCACGTAAGTGCGCAAAACGTTCATCATTAGGGTTGATACAAATAGCGGTATCTCCAAAAATAGTTTCAGGACGTGTGGTTGCAATTGTTAAATATTCCTCCCCTAACCCCTCCGAAGGAGGAGAACTCTCACTCATAACTCCTTCTCCTTCGGAGAGGGTTGGGGGGAGGATTTTATAATTTAAATAATATAAATTTCCTTGACGCTCTTCGTGAATGACTTCTTCATCAGAAAGTGTGGTTTTGGCTTCAGGATCCCAGTTCACCATTCGGTAACCACGATAAATAAGTCCTTTTTTGTGCAAATCAACAAACACTTTTATCACAGCCTCACTCATGTCATCGTCCATGGTGAATTTAGTTCTATCCCAATCACAAGAACAACCTAATTTTTTAAGTTGTTCAAGAATAACACCTCCGTATTCGTGCGTCCATTCCCAAGCATGTTCTAAAAATTCTTCACGAGATAAATTATTTTTATCAATACCTTGCTCCTTAAGTTTTGCAACTACTTTAGCTTCAGTGGCAATAGAGGCATGATCTGTACCAGGCACCCAACAAGCATTTTTACCTTGCAAACGCGCACGACGAATCAGCACATCTTGAATGGTATTATTAAGCATATGCCCCATATGTAGTACACCTGTAACGTTTGGTGGCGGAATGACAATGGTATACGGTTCTCTTTCGTCTGGCTCTGAATGGAAGTAGTTATGCTCCATCCAATAGTTATACCACTTAGTTTCTACCTGACTTGCATCGTATTTTGAAGGCATTTGCATACTTTGGAATAGTTTTTGAATAATGATTCGCAAAAGTACTTATATTTCTTTTTGTATAAAAGACATAATAGAAATTGATAAAAGCAATTCTTGTTTTATTTTAACAATAATTAAGAATTAGAATATAAAAGATATATGTACTTTTAACAAGCTCCTTTGTACAAGGAAAGCATTTTGTCTATTATTTTTGCTGTTTACAGGAATAATAAGTATGTTTGGAGTGAATTTTAACGCAAAAATAATATTTAAAACAGCTTAAATAACTGAGCTATTAACATATAAAGAATAAAACAACAATACAAATACAATAACAATGAAAAAATTATTTACAATTTTATTTATCGGATTAGCAAGTTTAACTATTAATGCGCAAGACAAGGTTGCTAAAATTGAATTTAAATCGGATACCGTTGATTATGGAACCGTTGAAAAAGGCTCTAACGGAGTGCGTGTTTTTGAATTTACCAATACGGGTGATGCGCCATTAATAATATCTAATGTGACTTCTAGCTGTGGTTGTACTATTCCTAAAAAACCAGAAGGTCCAATTTTACCAGGAAAAACGGGTGAAATAGAGGTGAAATATGACACTAATAGAGTAAACCCTATAAGAAAAACAATTACCGTTATTTCTAATGCAGAAACACCAACTGTTGCCTTAAAAATAAAAGGAGAAGTTGTTGATACTAAAAATGCTAGTGTTCTTGAAAAGACAAACAAAAGCGTTGTACAGCAGTAAAAATAAAATCAATTTATAAAAAATCCCTAAGTACTTAACTTAGGGATTTTTTATTTAATATGGGTTTTCTAAATAAAAACTAAAACTCAATACTTTTCCCTTTCTATCTACTTTTAACCGTATATGCTTTCCTGCATCATCAAAAAACTCGTGAATAACCTTTTGTAACGAAAATTCATGTGTTGCCTTATTATTTATTCTTAAAATGATATCTCCAATAAGTAAGCCTGCTTTTTGAGCTGGAGAATTATTGCGTATTTCCACAATGGCGTATGCTGGTTTTAATGACATTTTATACTGGGTGTCGATAACAATTTTAGTACTATTTATGGCATCATCATTTCTTAGAGACCCTGATTTTTCTTTTAAAACCCTATCATCTATTTCTTTTACGAATCGTACACCATCATGAGCTAGTTCAATACCGCTTTTATTATACCCAAACTTTTCTTTAAAATAAGCATTCTTCTTAAGTCGGATAGTCGCTTTTTGATAGTCTAAAATAACATTAAATCGTTTCAAAACATTGCCTGCCAAACTACCATTTCTATCCTTATGCTTTAGAGCAAATAAAATAGATGCATTATCTGGATAGGCAACATTCGCATTTTCTAAAACAAAACTTTTTAAGGATAGTACATCGATTTTAGAACGCTTTCCATAAACGCTTCCGCTCAAACCATGTCCTAGAAAATCATTAAAAAAAGTATTGCCTGATTTAATTCCTAAAGAATCGTTTTCAAACAGCCATAACCCATCACTTCCTCCTGAATCTATTAAAAGTTTTACTGGTATTTTTTTATCATCAATAGTAACTTCTACATTTATATATGGCTTGTTGTTATAAAATTCTAAATTCAGAGTCTCACACTTTCTACATTTTTTGTAATGGTAAGCTTCAGGCTCGGTTAATCTTAAATAGTTCTTTGAATAATTTATTTCAACAATAAAATCGTTAAAAATATCATTTCCAATAATACCATGTACAGGAAACCCCAACTTTGGAGCTAAATTTAAATTAACATCAAATATGGCGAAGATATCTTGTTTCAATTTTATAGCATCGCCTATTCTAAGAATATTATTGCTTGATTTTAATGCTTCAACCGACTCTCCGTCACCCAAACCTCTTAAAAAAATAGTTTCAGTATTTTTAATTTTTAAAGTATCGGAAACATTTAAAAAATTAAATATAATAGGCTTACTCACACCTGTATCTAATAAAAAAGAAAGCGTAACACCATTAATTTCTACTGGAATAATAATTAAATTATTGATGAGCTTGAATCTGATTTTTGTTGATTTTTGTTTGTTTTGAATAGTAAAGCTCCCTTGTGAAAAACCAAAGTCATTTAACAAAAAAACAACCAATATAAAAATCACAAACTTTTTCATAGTAAACAACAACGCTTTACATTCATTCAATTTACAAATCTTTATGACGTCAAATTTATTTTAGCAGCTTTTTTAAAAAAACTTTAAGATAATTTTCTCAACTTTGCGCCTTATAATTAATAAAAATGCCAACTATATCAAGAAAGGGGCTTTTAATGCCCGAATCACCTATACGTAAATTAGTTCCTTATGCAGAAGAAGCTGCTAATAATGGAAAAATCATTTACTATTTAAACATAGGACAGCCTGATATAAAGACCCCCGAAGTAGCCTTAAATGCAGTTAAGGAAAATGATATAGAAATACTTTCATACTCAAGATCTGAAGGATCGGATACTTACAGAAAAAAGTTAGCGACTTACTATAACAAGTATGATATTAAAGTATCTCATCAAGATATCATAGTAACCACGGGAGCTAGTGAAGGTTTATTGTTTTTATTTAGCAGCATCATGGATCCAGGAGATGAAGTTATTATTTCCGAGCCTTTTTATGCTAATTATATTGCTTTCTCAACCTCATCAGGCGTTAACGTTGTCCCTGCTGTTTGTAGCATTGAAGATAATTTTGCTTTGCCATCTATAGAAACTTTCGAAAAACTAATTACACCAAAAACTAAAGCTATTCTAATTTGTAACCCAGGCAATCCCACAGGTTATTTATATTCAAAAGAAGAAATAGAAAAACTAGCTGCTTTGGCTATTAAACATGACTTATTTTTAGTTGCCGATGAAGTGTATCGTGAGTTTGTTTACGATGGCAACACTCACTACTCCATTATGCAAGTAGATGGATTGGAAGAACATGCCGTAATAATTGATTCGGTATCAAAACGATATAGCATGTGTGGCGCACGTGTAGGGTGTTTGGTTTCTAAAAACAAAACTGTTTTACAAACCGTATTAAAATTTGCACAAGCACGTTTAAGCCCTCCAACTTATGCACAAATTGCAAGCGAAGCTGCTTTAGACACCCCGCAAAGTTATTTTGATGATGTGATTGCCGAATATGTTGAGAGACGCAACACACTTATTAGTGAATTACAAAAAATTGATGGTGTTAAAGTAGCAAAACCAAAAGGGGCCTTTTATTGTATTGTTGAATTACCTATAAAAAACTCAGACAATTTTGCTCAGTGGCTTTTAGAAGATTTTGATATTAATGGAGAAACGGTTATGGTAGCTCCAGCTGGTGGATTTTACTCCACACCTGGCTTGGGATTAAACCAAGTAAGAATTGCTTATGTGCTTAACAAAGAAAGCCTCATTAAAGCCGTACATATTTTAAAAGAAGCTCTTAAAGTTTACAAAGACTAGTGCAAATACAACAAAACATATCTCTTAAACCTTTTAATACCTTTGGTATTGATGTAATGGCTCATCATTTTATTTCGGTTTCCACTATGGAAGAATTAAAACAAATTCTATCTTTAAAGGAATACCCAAACAAACTTATTTTAGGTGGAGGTAGTAATATGCTACTTACAAAAGATTTTGAAGGACTTGTTATTCACGTCAATCTAAAAGGGATTGAAATAATTTCTGAACAAACAGATTTTGTACTTGTAAAAGCAAATGCAGGTGAAAATTGGCACGAGTTTGTACTTTGGTGTATTAATAATGATTTTGGTGGTATTGAAAATTTATCATTAATTCCAGGTAATGTTGGCACCACACCTATACAAAACATTGGTGCGTATGGTGTTGAAGTTAAAGATACTTTTGTATGTTGTGACGCTATTTCTATAGAAAATTTACACACAGAAACTTTCAATAAACAAGACTGTCATTTCGATTATAGAAATTCTATTTTCAAAAATGAAGCAAAAGGTAAGTATATAGTCACTAGTGTGACGTTCAAACTTACTAAGCAAAACCATAAACTTCATATAAATTACGGTACCATTACATCTCAATTAGAGGTAATGAAAATTACAGAACCTACCATTCAAGATATTTCAAAGGCTGTAATTTTTATTCGTGAAAGCAAATTACCAAACCCTAAAATTATAGGCAATAGCGGCAGTTTCTTTAAAAACCCAGTTATTTCGAAAACAGATTATAATAAGCTGCTTAAAAATTTTGAAGATATGCCTAGCTATTCAGTTTCAGACAATGAAGTTAAAGTCCCAGCAGGTTGGCTTATTGAAAAAGCAGGTTTTAAAGGCAAACGTTTTGGAGATTATGGTGTTCATAAAAATCAAGCTTTGGTGTTAGTAAATTATGGTAATGCCAAGGGTGTTGATATTTATAATCTTTCCCTTTTAATACAAGAAACCATTAAACGCCTTTTTGGTATTTATATAGAAGCCGAAGTAAATATCTTATAATACCAAAGAAATTTCTAACTTTGGTAATAATTTTAAATTCAAGTTTTCACTTTTAAACCCTATTAATCTTGATTTCATCTATAGAAAAAGAAATAGTTAGCTTATTGGAACGTGGCGACAAAAAAGCCATTACCATACTGTATGAAAACTATGCCGATGCCTTATATGGTGTTATAAAAAAAATAATAATAGACGATGATACGGCTCAAGATGTACTTCAAGAGAGTTTTGTAAAAATATGGCGTTACTCAAAAAAATACGATTCTAGCAAAGCAAAACTATTTACTTGGCTTTATAGAATTGCTTATAATACCGCTATAGATAAGGTTAGGTCTCAAAAAAACAAAGATAGTAAGGAAGTCCAGATAGATAAATCTAGCGTATATAAAATATCAGCGGACGAATTAAATCAGGATGTTATGGATATGCAAAAACACCTGAGTACTTTGGACGAGAAATATCAAATAGTAATAAATGCACTCTTTTTTGAGGGCATGACCCAACAAGAAGCTAGCGATGAACTCAATATTCCGCTAGGTACTATAAAATCGAGATTAAAAATTGGATTGCGTGAATTAAAAAAAATTTATAATCCTTAATTAAAACAGTCATGAATGCGAAAATAACTACTTTTTTAAATTCTGGCCTACTAGAAAAATATCTATTAGGTGATACTACTTCTGTGGAAACAGAAATGGTTGAATCTTTTATTTCAAAATATCCAGAAGTACAGAATACTTACAATACATTACAATATAATCTAGAAATAGTTTCTAAAAGTAATGCTATTGAAGCCCCAACAAGCATCTTAAATAAGATTTTAGATGATCTTGATGAAGCACCTGTTGTAAAAATGAATCCTACAACAAGACAAAAATTATGGTACAAATTTAGTGTAGCTGCTAGTGTAGCTGCTTTAATATTTGCAGGAAACTCTTATTTCTTACACTTAAAGAATCAAAAACTAGCCGAAGAAAACCAAGTGGTAGTTGATGAAATTTTTGATTTACGAAGTGATATTGATGCCAACAATAAAAAGTTAGACGCCATTATGAACCAATTTATGGAGCTTAATGATCCTAATACTTATAAATACATTATGCAAGGCAATAGTCGGGCAAAAAACTTAAAAACTGTTGCCTATATAAATTCTAAAGAAAAAACATCGATGATAGATGTTGTTTCTTTGCCACAATTACCAAAAGAACAATGCTACCAAATTTGGGCAGAGTTGCAAGGTAAAATGGTAAGTTTAGGCATTTTAACAGATGCTGACAGACAATTAAGAGCCATTCCTTATACCGAAAACGCCTTAGGATTAAACATTACTATAGAACCAAAAGGCGGTAATACCACTGCATCTCTAGATAATATGGTAGCTGAAATTGATTTGCAATAGATTAATAACAAAATAATACCTCAAAAAAATCCTCATTTGTCATTTTCAAATGAGGATTTTTTAGTGCCTAAAATTAATTTAGATCTATTATTTGTCAAATAAATTTTTATGAATTAAACCCGCCACAATGGCACCAGCAATTGGAGCAACCCAAAACAGCCATAGCTGAGCGGTAAATTCGCCTCCTGCAAATAATGCCTGACTTGTAGAACGCGCAGGATTAACTGAAGTATTTGTTATGGGAATACTAATTAAGTGTATTAAAGTTAAAGCTAAACCAATAGCAATGGGTGCAAAACCTTTTGCTGCTCTTTCGTTCGTACTACCTAAAATTACTAATAAGAAAAAAGCTGTTAATATAAATTCAGCTACTAATGCAGACGTCATAGAATAACCACCTGGTGATAAATTGTCATAACCATTAGCTGCAAAACCACCAATGTCCACAAAATCTGACTTTCCAGATACAATTAAATACAAGGCTCCAGCTGCTGCTATAGCACCAATTAGTTGAGAAATAATATAGCCTAATAAATCTTTAGCTTCAAACTTGCCTCCTGCCCACAACCCTAAAGATACCGCGGGATTAAAATGACCACCAGAAATATGCCCTACTGCATACGCCATAGTTAATACGGTTAAACCGAAGGCTAAAGCTACGCCAGCAAAACCAATTCCTAATTCAGGAAATCCTGCTGCAAAAATGGCACTTCCACAGCCTCCAAAAACCAGCCAAAAGGTTCCAAAAAATTCTGCAAATAATTTTTTCATAAGTTAATAGTTTAAATATTAGATGTTTAAATGTACGAATTCATTTTAATTTTAAGAGACATAAATAAGAAATTAATTACATAAGTATCTTTTTAAACACATTATCAATTTATACTTAAAAGCATTATCTTTGCATAAAATAAAAAAAAATGAAACTTCTTTTAATAACAATCGTTTTATTAGGATTGGGAATTGCAGGAATTGCCATAAAAATTTGGGCTAAAAAAGACGGTAAATTTGCAGGCACTTGCGCTAGCCAAAACCCCATGCTTAACAAAAATGGTGAAAGCTGCGGCTTTTGCGGGAAAACGCCTGACCAATTTAATGATTGTAACGAACCTCAACACTCTTAATTTTTTATGAGTTTACTTGATTTTGTTTATTATAGTTTTATTACTGTAGTTTTTATTCAAGTTATTTATTATGTTTTTTTGTTCTCTAAGTTTGCATTCATAAAACAGAAAAAAGAACGAACAAAAAAAATCCCTGTATCCATAATTATTTGTGCCAAAAACGAAGCTCAAAACCTTAAGAAATTTTTGCCTTCAATTATTTCTCAAAGTTATCCCGATTTTGAAATTGTTTTAATTAACGATGCTTCTACTGATGACACACTCGATGTTATAGAAGCTTTTGCTGCAGAAAACAACAACATTAAAATTGTAGATGTTAAAAATATTGAAGCCTTTTGGGGAAATAAAAAATATGCTTTAACTCTAGGCATTAAAGCTTCAAAAAATGATCACCTTTTATTTACCGATGCCGATTGTAAACCTGTTTCAAAATATTGGATACACAACATGAGTTCTCATTTTAATGATGAACAAACCATTGTTTTAGGATATGGAGCTTATTCAAAAATTGAAAAATCATTTTTAAACAAACTTATTCGTTTTGAAACTTTAGTCACAGCGGTTCAATATTTTTCATATGCCAAAGTAGGCATTCCGTACATGGGAGTAGGACGAAATTTAGCTTATACAAAAAAAGATTTTTTTAAGGCCAATGGTTTTATTAATCACCTAAAAGTACGTTCTGGTGATGATGACTTATTTATAAACCAAGTGGCAACAAAAAACAATACAGCCATCTGTTTTTCTAAAAATAGCTTTACCCAATCTATACCAAAAACAAGCTTTAAAGACTGGATCAAACAAAAAAGACGACATATTTCAACAGCCAAATACTATAAATTAAAACACAAAATTTTATTAGTATTATTTTATAGCACTCAATTACTGTTTTGGTTTTTGGCTCCCATACTTATTATAGCTACCTATAAATGGCCTATTGTTGTTATCTTAGTTTTAATAAGACTCATATTACAATACACTATTTTTGGTTTATCATCAAAAAAATTAGGAGAACAGGATCTGATTATAATGCTTCCCTTTTTAGAAGTTTTTTTAATTATAACACAATTAACTATCTTTATAAATAATCTTATCTCAAAACCCAATTATTGGAAGTAAATGAAGCTATTAAACGTGCCAAGGAAAACGACCAAAAAGCATTTAATTTTTTGTTAGATACCTTCTGGGACGATGTATACGGTTTTCAATTAAAGCGAGTTCAAAATGAAAATGATGCTGAAGACATAACCATTCAAACATTTTCTAAAGCCTTTGATAAAATTGAAACTTTCGACAGTAATTACAAATTTAAAACCTGGCTAATAACCATTTCGAAAAATATTCACATAGATTTATTACGGAAGAAGAAAAACTCTATTTCTCAAATTATTTCTAATGATGACAAATCTATTTATCAAATTTTAGATGAATCACCATCTCCCGAAGACGAACTTATTACCAAACAACACTTAGCCAAATTACTTCGCGATATTAAAAACCTAAAACCGCATTATCAAGAAATTATAAATTTACGCTACTTTCAAGAGTTAAGTTATAAAGAAATTTCAATTCAGCTTAAAGAACCTATCAATAATGTGAAAGTTAAGTTATTACGTGCTAAAAAATTACTATCCGAAATTATTCAGGAAAAATAAATGATTACTAAACTTAGAAACCTTGGTCCTGGTTTATTATTTGCTGGTGCAGCTATTGGCGTTTCTCACTTAGTACAATCTACACGCGCTGGTGCCGATTTTGGCTTAGGTTTTTTATGGGCATTACTTTTAGTAAACTTATGTAAATATCCGTTTTTTCAATTTGGACCGCGTTATGCAACCGCTACAGGTGAAAGCTTATTAGATGGGTACAATAAGTTAGGTAAAGGGATTTTATCCACCTATTATATTCTTAATTTAGCCACCATGTTTACCATACAAACGGCAGTAACCATTGTAACTGCAGGTTTAGCAGCAAGCTTGTTCGGTGATTTTAAATCTTTTAGTATAGGAGCTAAAACAATAAACAGCACGGAAATTTGGACTATCATCATAATAGCCATCTGTTTAATCATTTTAACTTTAGGAAAGTATAGACTTTTAGACAGGTTAATGAAAATCATCATTATTACTTTAACTATTAGTACCCTTTTAGCCGTATGTGTGGCTCTATTAAATAGGACTGAACCTGTAACTTTAAAACAAATACTCCCAAATAACAGTTTAGAAATAGGTTTTCTAATAGCATTTATGGGTTGGATGCCTGCTCCGTTAGATGTTTCGGTATGGCAATCACTTTGGGCTATAGAAAAAAATAATGAAACTAAACTATATTCACCTAAATCAGCTTTATTTGATTTTAATATTGGTTATTTAAGCACTATAATTATAGGCATTGGTTTTCTTCTTTTAGGTACTTTAGTCATGTTTCATAGCGGCGAAACATTTAGCACTTCGGCTAGTGTATTTTCTGGGCAATTAATAAATATGTACACTAAAAATCTTGGCAATTGGGCATATATTATAATTGGTATCGCAGCATTTACAACCATGTTTAGTACTACGTTAACAACCTTAGATGCGTCGCCAAGAGCCATGGCAAAAACAACTGGCTTATTATTTAAAAGGTCTTCAAAATTTAATTACACTTTTTGGATTGCTTTATTATCCATTGGAACGGTATTCATCTTTCTATTTTTAGCATCCGAAATGGGTTTGCTTATTAAGATAGCTACCATTTTATCCTTTATTACGGCTCCGTTTTATGCCATTATAAATTATATCCTTATTTCAAGTAAACACACTCCAAAAGAATGGCATCCCTCAAAAAAGTTACACCTATTAAGCTTATTAGGCATTGCTTTTTTAGTAGGATTTAGTGTGTGGTATCTCATCTCTTTATAAGATACTTTTAAAAGAATACTTCGTATCTTTGTGCTTTATTTTTTAAAGACATGGATTCAGAAACCGTTTCAAATATTTTACCAGAAGAACGTCAAGCTAAACCCAAATGGTTGCGTGTAAAACTTCCAACAGGAAAAAAGTACACTGAACTTAGAGGATTGGTTGATAAATACAAACTTAATACTATTTGTACTTCTGGAAGTTGCCCAAATATGGGTGAATGTTGGGGAGAAGGCACCGCCACCTTTATGATTTTAGGGAATGTATGTACCCGTTCTTGTGGGTTTTGTGGTGTAAAAACTGGCAGACCAGAAACTGTAGATTGGGATGAACCCGAAAAAGTAGCCCGTTCTATAAAAATCATGAATATTAAACACGCTGTTTTAACCAGTGTGGATAGAGACGATTTAAAGGATATGGGAAGTATTATGTGGGAGGAAACAGTAAAAGCTGTTAGAAGAATGAACCCTGAGACCACTTTAGAAACTCTTATTCCAGACTTCCAAGGTATTGAACAACATATTAATAGAATTATTGATGTAGCTCCAGAGGTAGTATCTCACAATATTGAAACTGTTAGACGTTTAACGCGTGAAGTACGCATTCAAGCACAATACGACAGAAGCATGGGTGTTTTAAAATATTTAAAACAACAAGGACAACGACGTACCAAATCGGGCATTATGCTTGGTTTGGGTGAAACCCGTGAAGAAGTAATTCAAACGCTTCTTGATTTAAAAGATAACGATGTAGATGTTGTAACTATTGGTCAATACCTACAACCAAGTAAAAAACACTTACCCGTTAAGCAATTTATAAATCCTGACCAGTTTAAAGAATATGAAGAAATTGGTTTAGAATTAGGCTTTCGCCATGTAGAAAGTAGTGCCTTAGTACGTTCTTCATACAAAGCTCAAAAACACATCAATTAGTTATGATTAATATAGCTATCAATGGATTTGGTAGAATAGGTAGACGTGTATTTAGACTGCTACAAGATTACAAAGACATTCAGGTTGTTGCTATAAATGATTTAGCCGATGCTAAAACTTTAAGCCACCTACTCAAGTATGATAGTGTTCATGGCGGTTTCAACGGCGTTGTTTCGCATGACACTATCAACATATTTGTTAATGATAAAAAGGTGACACTTTTAAATCACAAACATCCAAAAGATATTAATTGGAAACCTTTTGAAATTGATTTTGTAATTGAAGCTACTGGTAAGTTTAAAACTAAATCCGATTTACAAAACCATATAACTAATGGCGCAAATTGTGTTATTTTAAGTGTACCTCCACTTGAAGACGATATAAAAACCATTGTAATGGGCGTAAACGACGATAGTGTTGATGGTACAGAAACCATTATTTCCAACGCCTCGTGTACTACTAACAATGCTGCTCCGATGATTGATGTTATTAATAGACTTTGTGGTATAAACCAAGCATACATTACAACGGTTCACTCCTACACCACAGACCAAAGTTTACATGACCAACCTCATAGAGATTTACGTAGATCGCGTGCTGCAAGTCAGTCAATAGTCCCTACGACTACTGGAGCAGCAAAAGCGTTAACCAAAATTTTTCCTGAACTTTCTAATGTTATAGGCGGATGTGGGATTAGAGTTCCTGTTATAAATGGTTCTTTAACCGATATCACTTTTAATGTAAAAAAAAATGTATCTATAGAAACCATAAATAATGCGTTTAAAGAAGCTGCTACCAATCAATATAAAGGTATTATAGAATATACTGAAGATCCTATCGTTTCTATTGACATAGTGGGCAATACGCATTCTTGTATTTTCGATTCGGATATGACATCGGTTATAGGAACTATGGTTAAAATAATTGGTTGGTACGATAACGAAACTGGCTATTCCAAAAGAATAATCGATTTAGTGTGTAATTTATCGAAGAAAAAGTAGGTTTTGTCGATAAAATAATTATATTTGCTTGTAATATTTATTTAAATGTCAAAAATCAGAAACTATATTTATATTGCATTAATGCTCTTAAGCATGACGGTTTTCTCTCAAAAAAATATAGATGATGACCCTGAATTGCTTCAAAATAGCATTGACTATCACATTTCGCAATCACAAACCGAGTTGGAAAATTTCAACTACTTCAAAGCACAAAAAAATCTAGATGAAGCCTTAGGTTTAGCCGAACAATCTACCAACAAAAAAAGTATAGGCATTATTTATGCCATTAAAGGTAGACTCCAACTTAGTATAGATGAAAGTGATAAAGCTATAAAATCGCTTACAAAAGCTATAGAAGTACAACGCTTAATTAATGACAACAAAAACTTAGGAAGTTCTTATAAAATATTTGGTGATGTTTACGTTGCCAAAAAAGATTACAATCAAGCTCTGGATTATTACCGGTCTGCGAAGTCTAAATTTGAAGAAGAATCGTTAACCGCTGAATTGGCAGATGTTCTCTTGTGTGAAGGTAAAACATACCTCAAGTTAAAAAACTATAAAAACGCCAGAGATATTATAGAGCAATCTTTAGCCTTAGCAAAAAAAGAAGATTTATTAAAAACACAAAGCGAGGCTTTAATAGCGCATAGTTTAGTGCATACTAAATTAAATAATAATGAAAAAGCCTTAGCCTATGCACTTGAAGGTGTTAAACTGGCAAGTAATAATAAATACACAAGTGTTCTTAACAATGGTTATTTGGCTCTAAGTAATATTTATAATAATACCCAAGACTATAAATCATCAAGAGATTATTTAAATGCTTATGTTCAACTTTCAGATTCTCTAGCTAATTTAAAGCGTGCTAATTCTTCAAAAGACCAAGAAACACAGTACCTTTTAAATGATGCTTTAGAGAAGAACAATGAAATGTTTGAAAAATTAGAGAAAGCGGAAGACGATAATAGTTTAAGCACATTAATCTCTATTTTAAGTGTAGCCTTAATTACCATTTTATCTTTATTAACGTTATCACTTTACAAAAACAATAACATCAGGCTTAAAACGAATAATATGCTTCATAAAAAAAATGGAGAACTTATTATTGCCAAAGAAAAAGCAGAACTAGCATCAAAAACCAAAGCAAACTTCCTGTCTACGGTAACACATGAGTTAAGAACTCCATTATATGCCGTAACTGGTTTAAGCAATATGTTACTGGAAGAAAACCCAAGACCAGAGCAAATTCAGCATTTAAAATCGTTGAAATTTTCGGGCGATTATTTATTGACCTTTATTAACGATATTCTTCAAATTAACAAAATTGAAGCTAACAAAGTAGATATAGAACCAGAACCATTCAATCTAAAAAAGAAAATAAACAATATTATTTTAGCTTTAAATAATTCGGCTCAAGATAATAATATTAAAATTCATTTAGATTTCGATAAAAATTTACCTGAAAACTTTATAGCCGACCAACTTAAAATCTCTCAAATACTTATAAACTTAATAGGAAACTCCATCAAGTTTACTAATGATGGTGATATCTGGATTCGAATTTATAAAATTGAGGAACATGGTAAAATATATACTTTACGTTTTGAGGTTGAAGATAATGGGATTGGTATAAATCAAGAAAAGCAAGACAATATGTTTGAAAGCTTTTCCCAAGGCTCTATCCAAATTAACCGAAAATATGGAGGTACAGGTTTAGGCCTTTCTATCGTAAAAGGTTTAATTGATATATTAAAAGGAAAAATTTACGTAAAAAGCACACTTGAAAAGGGCACCACTTTCTATTTTGAAATCCCTTTAGAGTATACTTCCATCGAAGAAGCTAAAGAAATCACAACCACATATTTTAGTGGTAATGCAAGTGATTTAGATTTAACAAATGTTAAAATTCTGGTTGTTGAAGACAACAAAATTAATCAAATGATTACTAAAAAGATTTTAACTAAAATGTCTCTTAAATGTGATATTGTAGATAATGGCGAAGATGCTGTTGATATGATAAAAGCTGATAAGTACGATATTGTTTTAATGGATATTCATATGCCAGGTATTAGCGGTATTGAAGCTACTAAAATTGTGAGATCCTTTGATACTGAACAAATTATTTTTGCCTTAACAGCAGTTACAATTGAAGATAAAATGCATGAATTTGAAGAAGCTGGTTTTACGGATATTATCCCAAAACCATTTAAACAAGAAGAGTTTGAGAAAAAACTTTACAATGCATTAGCTTCAAAAAACATTAGTTCTGCAACAATTTAAGAGGTTATAAAATCTTTGATAAGTTTATTTATATCCTGCTCGTTATTAATAGTAACAGTAATAGGTAAATAAAATAATTTATTCTTTAAACTATCATATTGTTTCAATCGCATAAAGTCTTTTTCTGTAGTTATAATAAGTTCTTTTTTTTCTAACGCAAGTATATCCTCTTCTGTGAATTCATGATGGTCTTTAAAGTTTAAATGCTCAAATTGCAATCTTTTTTCATTTAAAAATTCAACTAAAGGATTTGCATTCGCTATACCTGTCACCAAAGTGAAATTAGTTACGGTATCTAAACTTATTTTATTTTCTGAAGAAATAATATAATTTGAATAATTTATCGAACTAAAAAAAACATGTTGAAAGCTTTCGGGTGCAATGCTTATTAAAAATTTACTTTTTTCTTCATCACTTAAATTAATAGGACATTTGGTAACTACAATAATATCGGCACGTTTTGCACCTTTTCTGGGTTCTCGCAAATTGCCTGTTGGTAAAACATAATCTAAAAAATACGGATTATTATAAGTGGTAAGTAAAATATTCATGCCAGCCTTTACTTTTCTATGTTGAAAAGCATCATCTAATAAAACAACATCTGGAGCATTATCAAGTTCTCTTAATTGATTTATACCATGTGTTCTGTCAGCATCAACTGCTACCAAAATTTCACTTTTAAACTTGTTATAAAATTGAAATGGTTCATCACCAATAGATTCTACGGTAGAAAATTTGTTTGCTAACTGAAAGCCTTTGGTTTTTCGTTTATAACCACGACTTAAGGTTGCCACTTTATAATCCTTTTTCAACAAACCAATTAAATACTCAATCATTGGCGTTTTTCCTGTTCCCCCAACACTTAAATTTCCAACACAAATAATGGGAAAATTATACGATGTCGATTTTTTTAGACCCAAATCGTACAAGCTATTACGTAAACTGGTTACCGCATAATATACAGGCATAAAAGGAAAGGATATATTTCTAATTAATTTCATGTGTTTCTATTTATTCCTTTTCAATAATCACATACAACATCCATATAATCATTCTTCTGGCAGATTGAATTTTTAAGTTGTAGATGTTTCATCTTAGCGAAAATAATATTTTATCTTTGATACAAACAAATTTATTCATGATTGTTCAAGACGTCATTAATCATTTAGAAAAATTAGCGCCTTTAGCTTATGCTGAAGATTTTGATAACGTAGGGCTTTTAGTCGGCAATAAAAACACTAAAATAACAGGTATTCTAGTTACTTTAGATACACTTGAAGCCGTTGTAGATGAAGCCATCAACGAAAAATGCAACCTCATTGTAAGCTTCCACCCCATTATTTTTAAAGGTTTAAAAAAACTAACAGGTAAAAATTATGTAGAGCGCGTGGTAATGAAAGCGATAAAGCACGACATTGCTATTTTCAGCATGCACACTGCGTTAGATAATGCTATTCAAGGTGTAAACGACATGATTTGCAATACCCTAGGATTAACAAAGAAACGCATCCTTATTCCGCAAAGCGGGACTATAAAAAAACTAACCACTTTTGTTCCAACAGATGAAGCCGAACAACTTAGAACGGCTTTATTTAACTCTGGCGCCGGTTCTATTGGTAATTATTCTAATTGTAGTTTTAATGTAGAAGGTTACGGCACTTTTAATGGTAATGAAAACGCCACCCCCTCAAAAGGCAACAAAGGTGTTTTGCATACGGAAGCTGAAACCAAAATTACCATCACCTTCCCAAAACATTTAGAAACAGAAATCCTTCAAACTTTATTTAAAACACATTCTTATGAAGAAGTGGCATATGAGATAACTACTTTAGAGAATAAAAATCAGCATATTGGTATAGGTATGGTTGGCGAATTAGACGATTCTTTGAGCGAATTGGACTTCTTAAATTTTTTAAAAGATAAAATGAACACTAAATGCATTCGACATTCGGTACTTTTAAATAAGAAAATAAAAAAAATAGCCGTGTTAGGTGGTTCGGGAAGTTTTGGTATAGAAGCTGCCAAAGCAGCTGGCGCTGATGTTTTTATAACTGCCGATTTAAAATATCACGATTTTTTTACCGCCGAAAACAACATTCTTTTAGCCGATATAGGACATTATGAAAGCGAACAATTCACAAAAAACCTTTTAGTAGCATATCTTATTAAAAAAATTACTAATTTTGCAATCATTTTATCGAAGACAAATACAAATCCTGTTAAGTATTTTTAAAATATGGCTAAAACTAAAGAATTAACTGTTGAAGAGCGTTTAAGAGCGTTATACGATTTACAACTTATCGATTCTCGTATAGACGAAATAAGAAATGTTCGTGGAGAACTTCCATTAGAAGTACGCGATTTAGAAGATGAAGTTGCTGGACTAAACATCAGATTAGAAAAATTAGTTTCAAGTTTAGAAGTAATCGATAATGACATCGTTTCTAAAAAGAATCAAATTGAAGAGTCTAAGTCTTTGATTAAAAAGTATAGCGAACAACAAAAAAATGTTAGAAATAACAGAGAATTCAATTCTTTAACTAAGGAAGTTGAATTTCAAGAGTTAGAAATGGAATTAGCTGAAAAGCACATTAAAGAATTTAAAGTACAAATCGAACAGAAAAAAGTTGTTATTTCTGAAACCAAAGAGCGTTTAAAAGAGCGTGAAAATCACTTAAAACACAAAAAAAGTGAATTGGATGCTATTTTAGCCGAAACAGAAAAAGAAGAACAAGCGTTGATTGGAAAATCTCAAGAATACCAAGAACAAATTGAAGAGCGTTTGGTATCAGCTTACAACAGAATTCGTAAAAATGTAAAAAACGGCTTAGCAGTTGTGGCTATTGAAAGAGGTGCTTCTGGAGGATCTTTCTTCACTATTCCTCCTCAAATTCAAGTTGAAATTGCAGCTCGTAAAAAAGTTATTACCGATGAGCATAGTGGTCGAATTTTAGTGGATGCACAATTAGCTGAAGAGCAAAAAGAAAAAATGGCAAAATTATTTACTAAGTTAAGTTAAGTAATTACCAACAACATAATTTAAAGCCTTCATCAACGTGAAGGCTTTTTTCATTTTATAATTTTGGTAGATTATTTTAAGGTCTTTAAAATTTATTCGTCTAATAGAAAAAACAAACATGAAAAACATCATTTTTACAGCATGCATTGTTATGTTGTTTAGCTGTCAAAACAGTGCACAAGCAAATAAAAATCAACAAGCGGTGATTAATGCAGACCCAGTAGAGGTTCCTTTAAAGAATGGAAAAGCCAAAGCTTATTTTGCAAGCGGCTGCTTTTGGTGTGTTGAAGCTATTTATGAACATGTTAAAGGTGTAGATGAAGTTATTAGCGGTTATTCTGGCGGTCATACTAAAAACCCCACTTACGAAGCTAGTAATACCGGAAAAACAGGACACGCCGAAGCTGTTGAAGTTATTTACGACCCAAGTGTAGTAAGTTTTTCAACATTAGTGGATGTGTATTTTGGATCGCAGGATCCCACACAAGGAAATGGACAAGGAAACGACAGAGGTTCGCAATACCGTTCTATCATCTTCTATCAAAATGAGTCCCAAAAACAAATCATTTTAAAAAAGAAAGAGGCGCTTAGCAAAAAATTAAACACCAAAGTAGCAGCCGAAGTGTATCCCTTCCAAGAATTTTGGATAGCAGAAGATTATCATCAAAATTACGAACGTCTTCACCCAAATAATAGCTACATTCAAAATGTATCTATTCCCAGATTTAATCGATTTAAAGCTAAATTCCCTGAATTAGTAAAAGATAAACATTAAGTTAATTTCATTTAGGTTACTTGTTTTCTATCTTTACTAAAATCTTAGTTATGAAGAAATTAATAATCTCATTTATTATTTTAATAATTAGTATCTCTTGTAAAAAAAAGGAAGAAAATAAAGGCATTGAAACAGAACTTTCAACAGCAGAAAAAATAGCAAATGCTCATGGCTTTGAAAACTGGAAAAATGTTTCTAAAATAGCTTTTAATTTTAACCAAAAAAGAAGTTGGGAATGGAACCCTAAAACTAACGTTATTACTTTAATCACTGATAATGACACCATCGTTTATAACAGAAAATCTATTGATAGTATTTCAGAAAATGCTGACAAAGGTTTTATAAATGATAAATTTTGGCTATTAATTCCGTTTCAATTGGTTTGGGATATAGGTAAAACAATTTCTGAACCTGTTAAAACTGAAGCTCCTATTAGTAAAATTGAAATGAATAAAATTACTTTACTATATTCTAATGAAGAAGGCTATACACCTGGTGATGCTTATGATATATATTATAGTGATGATTACATTATTAAAGAATGGGCTTTTAGAAAAGGTAATAAACTCGAAGCAGGACTTGTAAATACTTTTGAAAACTATCAAGATTTTAATGGCATAAAAATAGCTTTAGATCATAAAAAAGCAGAAGGCGATTGGAATCTTAAATTTACGGATGTAAAAGTAACTTTAGAATAATTTTTTTAGAAATTAAAAAATCCAATCATTGCATAAAAAACGTATATAAGGTATCGTTTTAATATTCCGCATTATGCGTCTCTATATATCCAAAGAGCTTCCACTAATTAAGTGGAAGCTCTTTATTTTTATCCAACAAATTGTTCTTTAATGTGCGTCCCGTCACAAAAAGGTTTATTGTTTGAAACCCCACACCTGCAAAAGGCCGTTGTTTTATTTTTGATTTCTTTACGACCATCTTTATGAGTTACATGAAGAGTTCCATAAACCAACAAAGGACCATTTTCCAATACTTCAACTTTGGTTTCTAAAACCTCAGCACTTTTATCAGTTTCATTATTCATATAAAAACTTAAAGCACCCGATGGACATGCTTTTACTTGCTTTATCAAAGCTTCTGTTTTTGCTTCATCAATTTTTATCCAAGGGCGTTCCCTGGGTTGAAATACCTCGGGCAACCCTTTAGCACAAATAGCAGAATGAATGCATTTTTCTGCTTCCCAAACTATGGTAACATTACCATTTGTATATTCTTTAATCTTACTCATTCTTTTAAGGTTTTAATAAGTTTAAATTATCCTTAAGTTTTTAATAAACTATAACTGTTTTAATTTTCATTAA
This sequence comes from Mariniflexile litorale, assembly GCF_031128465.2. Taxonomy (GTDB): domain Bacteria; phylum Bacteroidota; class Bacteroidia; order Flavobacteriales; family Flavobacteriaceae; genus Mariniflexile; species Mariniflexile litorale. The sequence goes on from NZ_CP155618.1 coordinate 928,460, forward strand.
GATTTGTTTTTATAGCAAACCAAAAAGTTGAACCAACACCCTCTCTACTTTCTAAACTTAATTCACCACCAAGTAATTCAGTATATGCTTTGGCAATAGCTAAACCTATTCCCGAACCATGCAACGCTTTTTTATTTTGAATATCAACTTGATAAAATGGGTCAAAAATATGTTTGAAATAATCTTCAGGTATGCCAATTCCTGTATCTACTATATAAAATTCTAAATAGTCATTATTATGGCTTATACATTTTAGAGCAACATGACCTCCCTTATTTGTATACTTAATAGCGTTTTTTAATAAATGTTTTAAAATTGAAGTTAATTTATCTTTATCTGAATTTATTATAGTATCATGTTCATTCATAAAATTATTGTTATTCAAAAAAAACAGCCCTTTTTCTTTTGCCAAAGGAAGCAAAGAAATGTAAATTTCGTTTATAATTTCATTTATATTAAAAGTCGTAGTATCAACACTTATTAGCCCTGCATCAATTTTTGAAACTTCAAGAATATCTGAAACGACTTGTAATAATAGTTTACCGTTAGACTCTATAATTTCAACATATTCTAAATAATCTTTTTCGCCTGTATTATATGATTTTAAAAATTCTGCACAACCTAAAATACCATACATGGGAGTTCTTATTTCGTGACTTATATTAGCTAAAAAAGCTGCCTTCAATTTATCAGACAACTCAGCTCTTTCTTTCTCTTTTAGTACATTTTTATGCTTTTCAATAAGTTCCAATTGTAATTTATTTCCCTTTAACAGGGCTCGGTGTAAATGATCTATTAAAAAGGATACAGCAAAAACAATTAGTAAATTAAATAGTATGTTATTTAATAAAATAACAAATAGTACTTCCACTTGGTACATACCAAAACTAGGTATATTTGCCAATTCAAAATAAATACATATAATTAAAAGAGCATAAAATATGGCGTTTATTAAAACCGCTTTTAAACCTTTTTCTCTACCACTATATAAGGTTATCATAATATTTAACATGAACAACAAAGTAGCTCCATTGCCTCTAAAACCTAGGTATAGAAATAAAACAAAAGACAATATAAAAATATTTATTGAAAATATTTTTTTTCTTAATCCCAAACTCATGCCTTTGTAAAAAGCAAGAAACAACAATACTAAAACCGCAAAAGTATCTATATATAAAACAAACAATTCTCCTGTGTAAATAGATAACACGGCACTTGGCACATACGACACAAGACCTAAAATATTAGTTAAAAGCAGTATAGAACCAAAGAGTTTATCTCTAAAGTAAGGCAAGCCTTCTTCTTCACTTCGCTTCGAAAACTCACTGTAATTTACATACCATTCTTGGCAACGTTCCCATAATCTTTTCAACATTAAATCTTTTTTTACATTTTGACTACACTCTAAAAATACAAAACTTTACTACATACAAAACAACAGATATATTATTCTTTACATAATATTCATAATAAGATAAATAGCTTATTTTTGTTTAAACTAGAAAATTTATTCAACTTGTTAAACTATCAATTAGGACTCGATTTTGCTTTAGAACAAGACAAAAAGGATACACTAGCGTTATATAGAAATCTTTTTCACATACCAAAAGACACGTTTGGTAACGACTGTATTTACATGACAGGTAATTCACTCGGGCTTCAACCGAAACAAACAAAATCTTACGTTAACCAAGAACTGGAAGATTGGGCAACCTTAGGTGTAGAAGGTCATTTTAATGCTAAAAACCCATGGTTAAATTACCATGAATCCTTAGGTGAACATATGGCAAAAGTGGTTGGGGCAAAACCTGTGGAAGTAGTTGTAATGAATACCTTAACAGCCAATCTTCATTTTATGATGGTTTCTTTTTACAAACCTACAAAAACACGCTATAAAATTTTAATTGAAGCAGATGCGTTTCCATCAGATAAATATGCCGTAGAATCCCAATTACGCCATCATGGATTTAACGACAAAGAAGGATTGGTTCTTTGGAAAGCCCGCAAAGGTGAAGAATTAGCTAATTACAGAGACTTAGAAGCTGTTTTAGAGACCCAAGGCAATAACATTGCATTAATATTGATTGGAGCTGTTAACTATTACACAGGACAGTATTTCGATTTAAAACGCATCACACAATTAGGACATAAACACGGATGCATAGTTGGTTTTGATTGTGCTCATGGTGCTGGCAATGTTTCACTAAATTTGCATGATTCGGGAGCTGATTTTGCCGCTTGGTGTACTTATAAATATTTAAATTCTGGACCAGGAAGTATTGCTGGCTGTTTTGTACACGAACGTCATGCATATACTAAAAACCTCAACCGCTTTACTGGTTGGTGGAGCCACAACAAAAAAACCCGGTTTAAAATGCGAGATGAATTCGACCAGTTACCAGGCGCCGAAGGTTGGCAACTCAGCAATCCACCTATTTTAGCTATGGCTGCTATTAGAGCATCGTTGGATATTTTTAATGAAGTTGGTATGGAAAAACTGACTGAAAAATCTAAAAAACTTACAGGCTATTTTGAATTTTTGCTAAAGCAATTAGACGAAGATATCATTCGAATTATTACGCCTAAGAACCCTGATGAACGCGGTTGTCAACTATCAATAGCTGTAAATAATGCCGATAAATCTTTGCACAACAAATTAACCGAAGCAGGCGTTATTTCCGATTGGCGAGAACCTAATGTGATTCGTTGTGCACCTGTTCCTTTATATAATTCGTTTCAAGATGTTTATTATTTAGTGGAACGATTGAAAAATATTTTAAGTGAATAATCAACAAAACATACTCATTATAGGTGCAGGTCTGTGTGGTTCACTCCTAGCCTTACGTTTGGGGCAACGTGGTTATAACATATCAGTTTATGAAAAACGCCCCGATTTACGTAAAGTAAATTCAGATTCTGGGCGTTCTATAAATCTGGCATTTTCAAATAGAGGTCATAAAGCCATGAAACTGGTTGGTATAGAGGATAAAGTAAAAATCTTATGCATTCCGATGAATGGTAGAATGCTTCACGATACAGAAGGGAATACCATTTTTGCCCCTTATAGCGGTCGAGAACACGAATACATCAACTCTATTTCACGCGATCAACTCAACGCTCTATTATTAAATGAGGCCGAAAAGCACAAAAATGTCAACATCTATTTCAATAGAAAATGTAAATCGGTAGATTTCGAAAAAACCACTGCACTGTTTCAAGATTACGAAACTAAACATGAATTCGTAGAAGATGCCGATGTTATCATCGCAACAGATGGTGCAGGTTCTGTAATGCGAAAAAGCTACTATTTAGGCAAAAAGTTCTTGTTTAGTTTTTCGCAAGATTATTTAACCCATGGTTATAAAGAATTATGCATTCTACCAGATAGTAATGGCAATTATAAAACCTATAAAAATGCCTTACACATTTGGGGTCGCGACGCTTTCATGCTTATTGCACTTCCCAATTTAGATGGCAGTTTTACCGTAACTCTTTTTTTAAGTTTTGACGATGGCGAATACAACTTCACGAATCTTACTACCAAAGAACGTATTTTAGAATTCTTCAATACATACTTTAAAGATGCTTTAGAATTGATGCCAAACTTGGTAGATGACTTTCTGAAAAACCCTGCATCGCCTCTTGGCACCGTGAAATGCTCACCATGGCACTATAAAGGGAACACCCTTTTAATGGGAGATGCTGCCCATGCCATTGTTCCATTTTATGGGCAAGGGATGAATGCCTCTTTTGAAGATGTTGTGGAATTCGACAAAGTTTTAGAGGTCTATAACGGCGATTGGGAAACCGTTTTTAAAACCTACGAAGCTTCTCGCAAAAAAGACACCGACGCTATTGCTGATTTAGCTATCGATAATTTTCATGAAATGAAAGGCCATGTAAACCAAGTCGTTTTTAGAGAAAAACGCAGCTTAGAAATGGCTTTAGAAAAACATTTCCCGAATGAATATGCATCCAAATATTCTTTGGTAACTTTCAATGACAACATAGGATATCGAGAAGCCATGATACGTGGTCGTGCGCAAGACAAAGCCATTTTAAATATGCTCACCAACAATCAATTAGACGTAAAAGACGATTTAAAAATCAGTTTAGACAAAATAAAGAAAGCAACCGAAACCATTCTTGAAAACGATAGAATTTCGGGATTGAAATAATAACAAAAAATGAATTTAAACCTAAAAAACAAAAATGCCTTAGTTTGTGGAAGCACACAAGGTATTGGAAAAGCAACCGCTATTGCCTTAGCAAACGAAGGTGTAAATGTTACACTAGTTGCCCGAAACAGAGATAAACTTAAACAGGTATTAGCAGAATTACCAAACAGCGAAAACCACAGTTTTATAGTGGCCGATTTTTCTAACCCCAGAGAATTGCAGGAACAAGTTATCAAGTACATTGATAAAGATCATGGATTTCATATTTTAATAAACAATACAGGCGGCCCAAGAAGTGGCGAAATTCTATCGGCTAGTTTAGATGAATTCGATAATGCTTTCACCATGCATTTAAAATGCAACCATGTTTTGGCTCAAGCTGTAATACCTTTTATGAAAGAAGAAGGCTTTGGCAGAATTATTAATGTTATTTCTACATCGGTTAAAGAACCTATTCCTGGACTTGGTGTGAGCAACACGATTAGGGGAGCTGTTGGTAATTGGAGTAAAACTTTATCGATAGAATTGGGGGCTTTTGGTATTACAGTAAATAATGTATTACCTGGATTTACAGATACCGAACGTTTAACTGAAATTATTAAAATTAAAGCAAATGCCGAAAATACTACCGTTGAAGAGATGACCGAAATAATGAAAAACTACTGTCCTGCAAAACGTTTTGCGCAACCCGAAGAAACTGCTAATGTGATTACATTTTTAGCAAGTGATTGTGCCAGTTATGTTAACGGAATTAATGTTCCTGTTGATGGTGGGCGCACAAAAAGTTTATAAGCCCATCCTAACCTTCTCTAAGGAAAATCAACTGAATTGTGTTATATTTATACATATAGAATTATTTAATCAAAAAAACTCAAATACCCCATTTTGAGTTTCTCCTTTTTTGGAGATTAAGAGGGGAATAAATTATGAGTAACCTAATTTCGCCTTTAAATTTTAAAGCTTGGATTGAAGAAAATCGTCATCTTTTAAAACCACCTGTGGGAAACAAAGTGGTATGGGAAGATGGTGAAATTATTGTAATGGTGGTTGGTGGCCCCAACAATAGAAAAGATTATCATTATAATAAAACACCCGAATTTTTTTATCAAATTGAAGGGGATATGATCCTTAAAATTATGGATGGTAACACGCCAAAAGACATTCATATAAACGAGGGAGACATTTACTTGTTACCTGCAAAAGTACCACATTCACCACAACGTGTTGCTAACACGGTCGGGTTAGTCATTGAATATCCGCGTTCTAAAAAAATGAAAGATGCCTTAGAATGGTACTGCGAAAAATGCAATAATTTACTATACAGAAAGAAATTTAAATTAGAAAATATCGAAACCGATATGCCCAAAATTTTTGATAAATTTTATAGCGATGAAGAAAAACGCACCTGTACCAAATGTACTTACGTTATGGAACCACCAAAAAAAGTTTAAATCTTTATGACACGCAAACTTCGTATTAATGGTCACTCACATTTACTACCTTATCCAGAAGAAATACCCGATTTTATGCGTGAAAAAGGTATTTTTTGGGTGGATAAAGATCGGAAATTCATGCTTCAGAAAGATTGGAGTCGACCTGTAACCCATTCTAGTTTCTTTCTAGATGAAAAGTTGGAATGGATGGCTCGCTTCAATATAGATCATGCTGTGGTTCTAAACCTCTCACAACTCTATGGTAATGGGCTAAGGGTGGAAGAAATGAAACAGGCTTTACGTTTTCAAAATGATTTTAATGCCCGTATCCAAAAAAATAACCCAAGTAAGTTTACCTGTGGTTTTGTGGTACATCCTGGATTTGTTAAAGGTGCTTGCTGGGAAATTACACGTTGTGTAGAAGAACACGGTATGCAACTACTTTGTTTACCCACACATTACATGGACACTATAGGTACATGGCGCTGCATTTTTGATGAAGAAAATGAACCTATTTTTGAATTGGCGAACACATATAATTTAGCCGTTGAAATTCATCCATACGATGGTGAAAAGTTCATTAAATTAGAAAATACGTCGTGGCGATTTCACCTTATTTGGATGTTGGCACAATGTGCCGATGCTTACCATTTTTTAACTTTGAATGGCTATCAAGAAAAATACCCGAATATGCGCACTTGTTTTGCTCACGGTGGTCAATTAGCTCAAATTAATTTAGGAAGACGTATTCAAGGTTTTGATGGCCGACCCGATTTATTTGAAGGTAAAAGTCACCCAAGAAAAGCTGTTGGACATAAAAATATTTTCTTTGACACCTTGGTACATGATACGGGAGGCTTACAATTACTAATCAAAAACCAAGGATCAAAACAGGTTCTGATGGGGCTAGATGATCCTTATCCTTTAGGGGAAATGGAAAGTACTGAACAATCATCTTATCCTGGAAAAATATTAGATTTGGCCGTCGAACAAAACATAGTAACTGAGATTGAACGCGATGCTATTTGGCAAGACAACGTGATACAATGGCTTTGTGGCGACGACCAAACTGCTAAACAAAAATTAATAAATAGAATTTTAGCCTAGCAGAACTTTAACCAATCTTTTATTTCTTTTAAATAACTTCTGCCGGAAACAACCGTTTTTATTCCTTTATTATTTAGTTTGATAGAATAACGGCTATTAAAATACTTTTGAACCTCTTCAACATAATTAGTATTAATAACTATAGCTCTGTGGATTCTCAAAAAATAATCGGGCAACTTAGTTTGTAATTGGGTTAAAGAATGTTCTGTAATAAATTGTCCTTTTGAGGTGTAAATTGTCACATATTTTTCTTCAGCTTCAAAATAAGTGATATCTCCCAGTTTTACAAAAATAAGCTTATCACCTTTTCTTACTGTGATAGACGTCATAGGTTTATTATCCTTTTCTGCCGTTAAGGTTTTTACTAATTTTAAAAGATTGCTCGTTTCGTTTGCATGTTTTTTAAAGCCTTTTAACTTTTCAATGGTTTTTTCTAAACGCTCTAAACGAACTGGTTTAACCAAATAATCAATACTATTAGTCTCGAAAGCTTTTAATGAATATTGATCGTATGCTGTACAAAACACAATCATTGGCATGTGTTCAATAGCTTCTAACAACTCAAAACCTGTTAATCCTGGCATTTCTATATCTAAAAAAATAAGGTCTGGCTTTAAGGTATTGATCATGTCCCTCGCTTCAACGCCTGTTTGGGCTTCACCAATAATATGTATGTTTTCAGAAAAATTACCAAGCAGCTTTTTTAACCGCATTCTCGCTGGCGGCTCGTCGTCAATTATTATAGTAGAATATATTGTATCCATCTGCTTAAGTCATCTTGTTAATAGTAATCATTATTTGTTTTTCGGGGGTATTTTGCCAACTGAGTTCTGCTTGACCCCCATAACTTAATTGTAATAAATCGTAAACGGTTTGCAAACCATAACCACTTACTAATCCGTCTGGAAAATCTGGGCCATTATCTTTCACTTTAATGACTATATTATCTTCAACTTTTTTGATGATTAAGCTTATACATCCTGAATTTTGGGTTTTTGATATACCATGCTTTATTGCATTTTCAATTAATGGCTGAATTAAAAACATAGGTATTTTCATGTTTTCAATAGCTTTATCAACTTCAATATTAAAATTTAAACGATCACCAAAACGAATTTGTTCTACGTCTAAATAGTTTTTAACCATCTCCACTTCATCTTTTAATGTACTTTCCTTTTCTCCTTTTCTATTGATGGTATATTTGAATAAATCTGAAAGAGATAATGCCATTTTTTCGGTTTTAACACCATCGGTTTGTGCTAAACTTGCTATAGAATTTAAAGCATTATACAAAAAATGTGGGTTTATTTGAGATTGTAACAAATTAACTTCTGCTTGTGCATTTAACTCTTTTAGCTTGCTTAACTCAACATCTTTTTGCTTCACTAGGTTTTCTGAGAAATGATCGAGATACAATAAAAGACTTCTTCCTAAAGTAAAAGCAAACATAAACAGTAAAATAGGATTTATTTGATACATTTTTTGATGCCATTCTGAATTATGATGACCTTCTAACAAATAAACAACCACTAAAGGCGATAGACATACTAAAAGTGTAAACCCTGTTTTTAAAATCAACTGCGTAGTAAAAACCATGTCGCATTTAATAATATATTTATCAAATAACATTAAAAACAATGCTGCAAAAGCTCCTATAATTACAAATAAAACATGAATACTAATATATGATCGCCAATGTTCAAAACTAGTGGGCACCGTTATAAAATGATACAATTTATACCCATACAAAACAGTTATCATAAAAAACAGAATGGGTAAAAAATAGTTTAGATAGCTATACTTAAAACTCTTTTTATATAGTAACCCGAAACCCAATAAGCCTAAAATAATAATTAATGAAGTGCCCAACCAAGTTGCTAAAACGGCTGTTTTTTGCTTGTTTAAAAAATTACTTGCGTAACGCCAGGGATACGTTTTGTATAAATACGTTTTAAAATCTGTAAAAATATTTGGAGTGTAGAGTTTTTTAAAGATGAATCTTATTTCATCCATTCGCTCTTCATTAGCGGTATATACTTCATACATATCCAACATTCCAAGAAATTCATTTTTACAAGCTAAAACTTTTATCAAACCAAATTCGATGATTCTTGTTTCAGTATTTATACCTGTATTTTCTTTAAAATCAAAATACACTTTTGGTTTCCAAAGTCCTGAGAAATTAGGTTCTCCTTTATACCCTGCTAAATAAGTAAACTCTCTATCGATACTAGTCTCAATTTCTTTTTTTTTCGATAGGTTTTTATTGATATTTAAAGAATCATTAAAATAGAGATTAATAGCGAATGATTCAAGCCCCCCTAAATTATAACCTTTAACTATAGTGTTTTTTTCATCGTAATTGGCACCAATACCCACTCCTGTGAAATCTTCAAAATAATTGATCTTTTTGTAGGGAAAAAGTGTTTTTAATTTTAAAATAGCTCTATTTACAAGCGCACTATCTTTAGGAGATGCATCGTGTAGAGAAATTAGAACAGGTCCATGATGTCTTTGTAGTATCATTTTTTGATTGAAGCCGCTATTAAAAATGGTATTCTTTAAAATCTCCCAATTTTCATCTTTTGGTAAATCTGGATAATTGGAACCGTAATAATCATAATCTTTACTAGTGTCTTCAATAACTATAATTGGAATAGCAATAACAATTAAAAGTAATAAGATAATTTTTTTCATGATTGTAAATTTAAGTATTTATACCACAAATAAACTTTATAGGTTTTGTAATTAAAATGAATTTCAGACGAACTGCTAATACACTTTACAAATTGCAATAAAGGTCCTTTTAATTAAAAAGAAGACAGATGTTACAATGAATAAATAAAATGTAATACTTTCGAGTTTTAATTTTAAGGCTCGTTTAATATGTATTTTTTACCTGAAGATTTAGATGATTATGTTGTATCACACTCTGAAGCTGAACCAAAATTATTACAACAACTTACCCGTGAAACTTACCAAAAAATATTGCAACCTATTATGCTAAGCGGCCCTTATCAAGGACGTGTACTAAGCATGATTTCTAAATTAATACAACCTAAAACTATTTTAGAACTAGGCACCTTTACAGGCTATGCTACATTATGTTTAGCCGAAGGTTTAAAAAGCAATGGAGAAATGCATACTATTGATATTAATGAAGAATTAATCGATTTTCAGAGAAAATATTTTGACAAATCTAAGTATGGGCATCAAATTTTTCAGCATTTGGGTAATGCTTTAGATATTATTCCAAAGCTAGACAAAACCTTCGATTTAATTTTTATTGATGCTGATAAGCCGAACTACGTTAATTACTTTCATTTAATTATAGATAAGTTAAATCCTGGAGGCATCATTTTATCAGATAATGTATTGTGGCATGGAAAAGTGATTGAGCCTTTAGACCCCAAAGATGCTTCAACAAAAGCCGTTTTAGATTATAATACGCTCTTAAAAGAAGACCCAAGAATTGAAACGGTTTTATTACCGATTAGAGATGGTTTGACTATTAGCAGGAAACTATAGCTGAATAGATTATTTTTTTGAGAAGATTGTTGTTTACTGCTAAGTTGCGTTAGGGACTACTCATCTATTTTATTGTTAAATTTTTGAAATCGTGAATGTTTCACATTTGAAAAAACATCTTTTTTTGAGGCACAAAAAAAAGATATAGTATAAAGCCCGCCCCTTGTGGTACGCCCAAATAAAAATTGAAAGTGTTTTAAAGTTTTCTCTTTACAGACCCAGTGAAGTCTCCTATATCATCTTTAACACTATCCAATTGTTTTTGAACATCGGAAACAATACTAGTATCGATGCCATTTTTATCGGCAGTTTTTGTTATTTCGTGCTTAATATCGTTGGTAGCATCTTTAAGCGTGCGCATACCTTTACCTAAGTTACGTGCTATTTCAGGCACCTTATCGGCGCCAAAAACCATAACGACAATAAATAGCACAAAAGCTATTTCTGCACCACTAATAAATAAAAATGTAGCTTGTAGTATCACAATGCAAATATAGTAAGTTGTTTGATTACTTTTAAAAATTGCAGCGTTAAAAAAATAAAAAAAAACTAACTTAACGAGTTGGTTTTTTAAAAATTATTTATTCTTAACTTTTTCTTTAAATTTATCAAAATCAGTCGTAACATCTGTTTTTGGCCAAGAATTATTAGAAGTATCAATATCGGCCGTTTCTAAATTAGGATCAATTTCAATAGCTGTAATTTCTTTTTCTGAAGCAATTGCTTTAGTAACTTCATGATCATTTAAACGCCATATTTCGGCTGGATAGGTTTCCATTGTTGAAGTACCATCTGCATAAGAATACTTTACTATAATTGGCATTACAAGACCTCCTGGTTTATTAAATGTGATGTTGTAGAAGTATTTTGGTTTTTTAATATTTTTACGCTCAGCTTCTGTAAAATTATCCATTAAATATTCTTTAAGTGGTTTAGAATTATCTAATAGAGAGCCCGTTTTCATGTTCTCTTTAAAATCTTCACTTCCTTCTTCAACCATATAAACTAAAGGCACAATGTCTTTTATTTTTCGGTTATTTTTTTCTAAATAATCTTTTATGTATTGATTCGGTTCTGATGATACATAGTATTTTTTAACTTCTTTAATGCCTATATCTACCCAATCGGTGGTATAGAACCAACCTCTCCAAAACCAATCTAAATCAATGGCAGAAGCATCTTCCATCGTTCTAAAAAAATCTTCTGGTGTTGGGTGTTTAAACATCCAACGACGCGCATATTCTTTAAATGCATAATCAAACAACTCGTGTCCCATAATTGTTTCTCTAAGAATATTTAGTGCTGTAGCAGGTTTACCATAAGCATTGTTACCAAATTGGTATACATTAAGACCTTTACTCATAATAGGTGCTATAAAATCTTGATTGCCTCCCATATAAGGAACTATCATACGAGCAGGACCACGATCGGATGGAAACGTTTTATCTTCTGGGGATAATGCTGAAGGATATTTTTCTCCAAATTCTTGTTCGGCTACGTATTGGGTAAATGTGTTTAAACCTTCATCCATCCAAGTCCATTGTCGCTCGTCGCTATTTACAATCATAGGAAAAAAGTTATGCCCAACTTCGTGTACGATAACCCCCATCATACCATACTTAACACGATCACTATAAGTACCATCTTCATTTGGACGCCCATAATTCCAGCAAATCATTGGGTATTCCATCCCTTGATTTTTAGCATGTACCGAAATGGCTTTATGGTATGGATAATCGAAAGTCATTTTTGAATACGACTCTAAAGTACTGGCTACAACTCTAGTTGACCACTCTTCCCACAGCGGATTTCCTTCTTTTGGATACATGGAAACGGCCATGATATCTTTACCACCAATTTTAACAGCCATCATATCCCAAATAAATTTTCTGGATGTGGCGAAAGCGAAATCGCGTACGTTTTCGGCTTTTAGCTTCCACGTTTTAGTTTTATCTGAAAAGTTTTTTTCGGCAGCTTCGGCTTCGGCTTGTGTAACAATCAAAACAGGTTTATCGTATGTTTTCTTTGCTAATTCGTAACGATCCATCATCGTTTTAGAAAACACGTCTTTTCTATTGGTTAATTCTCCTGTCCCATCTAAAATATGATCTGCTGGCACAGTAATATTCACTTCATAATTACCAAATGGAAGTGCAAACTCGTCGCGTCCCCAAAATTGTGAATTTTGCCATCCTTCTACATCATTATACACTGCCATTCTTGGAAAAAATTGTGCTATTACATAAGCTCTGTTAGCATCTTTTTCAAAAAACTCGTACCCAGAACGTGCTCTATCGGTTAGATGATTATTCACATTGTACCACCATTTAATTGAAAATGACACCTTTTCTCCAGATTTTAATATTTTGGGCAATTCTACACGCATCATTGTTCTATTAACAGTGTATTGAAGATCATTGCCACTAGTATCTTTTACTTCTTGAATGTTAAAACCCCCATCAAAAGGATCCGTTAAGTAGTCCTTGACAAACTCTTCTGGTCTTTTTACCTGAGACACACTACTCTCTTCTATTAAAGGACTTTTAGAATCTTTAGCGCGTTTATTTTGATCTAACTGAACCCATAGATATTTTAAATCGTCTGGCGAATTATTAGAATATGTAATAACCTCAAAACCAGAAAGTTTTGTGTTTTTATCATCTAAAACAATATCCATTTTATAATCTGCTTGCTGTTGGTAGTATGCTGAACCTGGAGCTCCAGAAGCCGACCTATACATGTTTGGCGTAGCAAACTCGTCATACAACTGTCTAAATTTATTAGTATTGGTATGCCCTGGTTTGCGTTCTTGATTTTCTTGATTTTGAGAAAACAACGATGTCGATATAAAAAATATTGACAAAAAATAAAACTTGAATTCTATCATTATAAATTTTTATGTATTAAAAAAACAACAGCTTATTGCAATAATAATTATTTTATTGTTACAAAAAACCGAAAAACATAAAGAATAATAAAATAATTAACTTTTTTTAATTGAATTTTAACAAAGCACTCTTATTTTGAGGAATAAGAATAACACTTTTTTGCTGTGCATGAATTTTTGTTTTAATGATGTTTTGTTGTTCGCTATACAAATCGAATAGCACTTCATTACTAATTTCGAACGACTCAATTTTTTTAACACCCTCAATTTCTAAATAACATTTAACAATATCTACATCATATTCTTTACCTATAAAAGACAGATTCGCTTCTTTATTATTTATTTTTATTTTTATTTTTTCTTTTAAGTAACGCTCTATATATAAATCGGCAGTAGTGGGTTCATTTTTACCTGCCAAGGTTATGGTTTCGTCATAACGTTCTCTTAGTAATTTTTCAAAATCGTCAATAAATATTCTTGTTGTTACTTGAACCGATTGTTTATTTTGTAAATAATCTATTTGAGTTACACTTATATAATACTTATGAATAACAGTGAATGCAAAAAGAGGCAATACCAAGAGCATTAATAGCCATTTTATGTAAGTCATTTAAGTATTTATTTGCTAAAGTAATTATTTTTAAATAGTTGTTTCAAAAAGTATTCCGAAAAATTATTGTCCATTTGGTTTGAAATTACTCATATACTGTTTATACTTATGCCTCAAGAAGATTAATATTTTAAAATCGGTTTCATTTTTACAGTACTTAATAAAGTTTTCATCATCGGCACAGAAATAAAAAAAGTCCATTTTTAAATCGTCTTCCATAGGGTTTGATGCAAAAAAATCTTTGGCTAAACGTCCTTTTATACTTTGCATTAACTCTTCTTTCATTTCTATTTCTACTCTGTTTTTCAACATTTTTGTTCGTCCTGAAATAGCATTTATAATAGCCGTTGCCGATACAGAGCCTCCCACTCCTCCTAATGAGCCACCTGCTTTTGGATTAAAACTTGAAGCTTCACTTAAACGTCTTTCGCTTTGTGTTGCTGGCTTACCTGTGTAACCTGGAATACCAACATCATAAAAATTAATGGGTGCGTCACCTTTAACATTGGTAATATCTAAAAGTAAATTTCCTGTAAGCACTTTACCTACCAACACTTCGTCTAACTCGTTAATTTGCTCATCTAAAGTGATTCTCATCGCTTTAAACAGCAGCATATTTTTATCCACAACCACTATTTTTGGCTGATGCTGTATAGACGAAAAACTAAGTGTATCATTTAAACTTACCAAAATTTTGAATTCACCTTTACTATTCGTTATAGTAAAAACTAGTCCTGTTTTATTAATAACATGAATGTTTTCTGAATCAATCTCACTATCTACTTTTCCCGAAATCTCTACCGTTTGTGAAAGTATCGATTGGCAAAAGCAAATAAAAACAACAACAAGACTCTCCTTAATGATTGACATATTTTTGGTTTAGCGCAATAAAGAACGCATACAAACTCTTAAATAAAATGAAAAACGGATTTAAACTTTTGTTAAAACCCCCAATTGATTATTTTTAGCAAATAAACTAAATGAATGAAAAATTTAATTATTGCTAGCACTTCAACCATTCATGGAAGCGGATATTTAGAATATCTTTTAGAAGAACTAAGCGTTTTATTTAAAAACGTAAACACTATTATATTTATTCCCTATGCAAGACCGGGGGGAATATCATATAATGATTACACCCAAAAAGCAGGCGAAACTTTTGCGAAAATCAACAAAACCGTAAAAGGGATTCACGAATTTGACAACCCACAAGAAGCCATAAAAAATGCTCAAGCTATTTTTGTTGGGGGTGGCAACACTTTTGTGCTAACGAACCAACTTTATAAAAATAATCTAATTGAAACGTTGCAAACTGTAGTAAAAAATGGCACACCCTATTTAGGAACCAGTGCAGGAAGTAATATTTGTGGACTCACCATAAAAACTACTAACGATATGCCCATTGTATATCCGTCAAGTTTTAATGCTTTGGCGTTTGTACCTTTCAATATCAACCCGCATTATTTAGACCCCGATTTCAATAGCACTCATATGGGAGAAACCAGAGAAACCAGAATAAAAGAGTTTCATTATTACAACACGCCTCCAGTTATTGGTTTACGTGAAGGCAGTTGGTTGCAGGTGAAAGATAGTTCTATCATTTTAAAAGGAACTCTAACGGCTCGTGTTTTTGAATATAACAAAGCTCCTTACGAAATTAAAACGGGTACAGAGCTAAACCATTTAAAATAAAAAAAGCTCCATATTTCTATGAAGCTTTTCAGAGCGAGAGACCGGGTTCGAACCGGCGACATTCAGCTTGGAAGGCTGACGCTCTACCAACTGAGCTACTCTCGCATTTCTGGCGCAAATATATAAAAACAGTTTCTTAACTTTCAACAAAAATCACAACTTTTTTAAAAAATGATAACCTAAAATTTTAAAGTCTTCATTATAATAAAATTTGTGCGATGCATAGTTGTTAACGTAAGTATTCAATTCAACTGATTCATAACCTTTTAGAATAACATAATTATAAATCCATGTGAAAAAATCTTTCCCTAGACCTTTTCCTCTATAATTATCATCAATATATACATGGTCCACTTCTACACTTTTACCCGAATAATGCCTTGTACAAAACCATAAGCCGCAAACACCTATTAATGTGTCATTATCATAAATACCAGCACATTCATAATTTTGAGTCACCATTTCATTAAAACGTCCTTTTAAAACATTTACAGAAATCTTATAATCATTCAATTTTTCAACCAAAGGAATTATTGTATGTATCTCTTCCTTTTCAATAATTTTAAACATAAAAGACATCCCTTTTTTTATGTGAAGATAAATAATTTAAGAATGTTCAATTCATCAAAAAAATAATTTGTTTAAGTTTGAATATATTCTTCAATAAGCGAGATTTTGAATTACATAATAAAACACATATCTACAAGAGACACTTATTTAATTAGACATCCTGTTTTGCGAAGTGGAAAACCTATAGAATCTTGTGTTTTTGATGGTGATGATTTGAATACCACTTTTCACTTAGGCATTTATACCGAAAATAGATTGGTGGGGGTTTGTTCTTTTTTTAAAAACAAGAACCAATTACTTCCCGAAGCATTTCAATACCAATTAAGAGGCATGGCTATTTTAAACGAATATCAAAATATTGGTTTAGGTAAATTGATTTTAAACTATGGAGAGAACTTATTAAAAGAACAGAACATTCAAACCATTTGGTGCAATGCCAGAGAAAATGCTGAGAGTTTTTACAAAAAAATGGATTATAAAATTATTGGAGAATCTTTCAATATAAAAAATATAGGCTTGCATTATGTTATGCACAAAACTTTAAAATACAAAAACCCTGATATACAGGGTTTTTAAGATTGACTAACTCAGAATAATTTTATAAATTCTAATTATTTTTTTGATAATGCTTCTTCAATAATGGCATAAGCATCTGTAGCTCCGTGTAATTTCGCATAATCGGCAGCTGTTTTATTCTTATCAGATTTTGCTTTTAAATTAGCGCCTTTGTCTATTAAAAGTTTTAAAATTTCAGTTCGGTTGTACTTCGCAGCATACATAACTGGGGTCATACCATTAGATTTCTGATTCACATCTTCACCTAACGACAATAGTTTTTTTACCGTTTCTAAATCGCCTTTAACAATAGAAACACAAAATGAATTTACTTTAAAAACAGTTGCTACGTTTTGATTTTCAACGTTTAGATTGGTTGTTTTTGCATATACACTTCCTAAAGAGAAACATAATGCGATTGCAGAGAAAATGATTGTTTTTTTCATGATGAAAGATTTTAATTTGATTAATGATTCGTTTTATGATATACTAAAGAGACGACCAAAAATGTATTCTGTTACACGAAAAATGATTTATAAAAGATTTTAACGTTTCATTCACATATTTTTAACAGATTCAATATTTATTAAGTTTCTTTTAAAAATCAATATTCACAATAGTTTTTCGCATAGTTTTTAATCTTATTCTGTCAAACTTCAGTATCTTTGGATGCTATTTAAATTTTTAAACAAATGAACAAAAAAGTCATCTTAATGATACTTGATGGTTGGGGAAATTCTCCAGATCCAAAAGTTTCAGCTATCGATCATGCTAATATTCCTTTTATAAATTCTTTATATAAAAAATACCCTTTTGCAACATTAAGAACCGATGGTTTACACGTTGGTTTACCTGAAGGACAGATGGGAAACAGCGAGGTTGGTCACATGAATTTGGGCGCAGGTAGAATTGTGTATCAAGATTTGGTTAAAGTTAATTTAGCTGTTAAAAACAAAACTTTAAACACCGAAAAAGTTTTGGTTGATGCTTTTAACTATGCCAAAACAAACAATAAAGACGTTCATTTTTTAGGTTTGTTAAGTGATGGTGGTGTACACTCCCACATCAATCATCTATTTGGATTAATTGATGCTGCTAATGATTTTGGTCTTAAAAACACCTATATACATGCCTTTACAGATGGTCGTGATGTTGATCCAAAATCTGGATTTGGTTTCTTAACCGCCTTAGAAAATCATTTAGAAAACACAAATAGCAAATTAGCAACCGTGACTGGACGTTATTATGCTATGGATAGGGATAATCGTTGGGAACGTGTTAAGCTAGCTTATGATGGGCTAGTAAATAGTGTTGGAGAGAAATCGACTAACGTCACAAAAACAGTCCAAAATAATTATGAAAATGATGTTACCGATGAATTTATCAAACCTATTATTATGGTTGATAAAGCAGGTGAACCCGTTGCCAAAATTAAAGATGGTGATGTTGTTATCTTTTTTAATTTTAGAACAGATCGTGGACGTGAATTAACCGAAGCTTTATCGCAAACCGATTTTCACGAACAAAACATGCATAAATTAAATTTATATTATGTAACGTTTACAAACTACGATGACACCTATAAAAACGTAAATGTTATTTTTAATAAAGACAATTTAACTGAAACCTTAGGAGAAGTTTTAGAAAAGCACAATAAAAAACAAATTCGAATAGCAGAAACCGAAAAGTACCCACACGTGACCTTCTTTTTCTCTGGTGGACGTGAAGAACCTTTTAAAGGTGAAACCCGTATTTTACGAAACTCGCCAAAAGTAGCTACTTACGATTTAAAACCAGAAATGAGTGCTTACGAGTTACGAGATGCCTTAATACCCGAATTACAAAAAGGTGAAGTAGACTTTGTGTGTTTAAACTTTGCAAATGGCGATATGGTTGGACATACTGGTGTTATGGAAGCTGCTATTAAAGCTTGCGAAACTGTAGATGTATGTGTAAAAGACGTAGTAACTGCTGCGCTCGAAAACGGATATACTACGCTACTTATAGCAGACCACGGTAATTGTGAAACCATGATTAACCCTGATGGATCACCAAATACAGCACATACCACAAACCCTGTTCCTATAATTTTAATTGATAATGATTTAAAATCTATTAAAGATGGGGTATTAGGGGATGTCGCTCCAACTATTTTAAAATTAATAGGAATTGAACAACCAAAAACCATGACACGACACACGTTGGTATAAGTATACAGAAAGTAAATTATTGTACTTTTTCCCAAACCTCAAGTCTATATTTTAAATGAAATTCACCGAACACTTAATTATTGCAGTCGATTTTGATGGTACTATTGTTGAAGATGCCTATCCTCAAATAGGAAAACCAATGATGTTTGCCTTCGAAACGTTAAAAAAACTTCAAGAAAAAGGACATCGTCTTATTTTATGGACTTACAGAAGTGGCATAAAATTAGACGAAGCAGTTCGTTTTTGCGAAGAAAACGGCATCCACTTTTATGCAGTAAACAAAAGTTTTCCTGAAGAAACCTTTAGCAATGAATTAAGTAGAAAAATTCATGCCGATTTATTTATAGATGACAGAAATATTGGTGGACTTTTAGGTTGGGGTGAGATTTACCAAATGCTTACCAATACCACGCCTCCACAAATAGAAAAAAAGAAAGGCTTTTTCAATCTCTTTAAATAAATTATAAAAAGCCCTTCCACGTAACCAAAAAGCAAATACTTACATTTTAAGTAACTTTGCCATTATTTTTTAAGTATGATTATAGTAAAAACAAAAGAAGAAATAGAATTAATGCGCGAAAGTGCCTTAATAGTATCGAAAACTTTAGGTGAAGTTGCAAAAGCCATTAAACCTGGTGTTACTACTTTACAACTTGATAAAATTGCCGAAACTTGTATTAGAGACCATGGGGCTATTCCTGGATTTTTAGGGCTATATGATTTTCCTAATACATTGTGCATGAGTCCAAACACACAAGTGGTACACGGTATTCCAAATAACACCCCTTTGGTAGAGGGTGATATTATTTCTATTGACTGTGGCGCTTTGAAAAATGGTTTTTATGGTGATCATGCCTATACATTTGCTATTGGAGAAATTGCTTCAGAAACAGAAAAACTACTTCAAGTTACTAAAGAATCTTTGTACGTGGGTATTCGTGAATTTAAAGCAAACAATCGTGTAGGTGATGTTGGCTATGCCATACAAAAATACTGTGAAGATCACGGTTATGGTGTTGTAAGGGAACTGGTTGGCCATGGTTTAGGTAAAAAAATGCACGAAGATCCTGAAATGCCAAATTATGGTAAACGTGGACGAGGGAAGAAGTTTATAGAAGGCATGGTAGTCGCCATCGAACCTATGATAAATATGGGAACACACCGCATTAAACAGCATAACGATGGTTGGACCATTACCACTTTAGACAATAAACCAAGTGCGCATTTCGAGCATGATGTTGCTATTGTTGATGGAAAACCAGAATTACTTTCAACCTTTGCCTATATATATGAAGCACTGGGAATAACCTCGAACGAAGAAGATGAATTCAGACAAAAAACTTTGGTTTTATAGTTTTCCATGAAACAAATCTCATTTATTGAAAAAGAACTTGAACCTTTAAGAGTTCAGCTTAACAATCATAAATTATATAGTGCTTTAAAATCTTTAGACGATATTAAAACTTTTATGGAACAGCATGTTTTTGCTGTTTGGGATTTTATGTCGCTTTTAAAAGCGCTTCAAAACCATTTAACGACTATAACTTTACCTTGGGTACCAGTAGCAAATCCATCAACCGCACGATTTATTAATGAAATTGTATTAGGTGAAGAAAGTGATGTGAATGAATTAAGTGAACCAAAAAGCCATTACGAAATGTATTTAGATGCCATGCAGCAAATAGATGCAAATACGAAACAAATAAGACACTTTGTTAACTACATTAAAGATGGTGTGACGATAAGAGATGCTGCTTTAAAAGTTAAATTACATTCAGAAACATTGATATTTATTCAATTTACTTTTGATATTATTAAAACGAATAAACCTCATCTTATTGCTTCGGCATTTACCTTTGGGCGAGAAGATGTTATCCCAGACATATTTTTTCAAATTATCAATCAATCAAAAGTAAGGGATAATTCCTATAGTAAATTGACCTATTATTTAAATAGGCATATTGAATTAGATGGTGATGAACATGGCCCACTTTCCTTAAAAATGATGGAAGAATTATGTGGTAATGATGACACCAAATGGCAAGAAACATTACAAATTGCGAGAGAGGCCTTATCACACCGCATAGCACTTTGGGATAGCATTGCCAGTTTAATTGATACACCTACAAAAATTGAAGACTAGAAACATTTGAAAAAACTTTTTAAAATAATTCTGAACACTATACCTAGACCCTTACTTATTAGGTTTAGCTATGTTATTCGTCCTGTTTTAGCTTTCATTTTAAAAGGAAACAACTTTACAGATCCTATTGATAGTAAAAGTTTCAAAAGCTTTTTACCATACGGCTATGGAACACAGCGAAACAATGTGCTTTCACCATCTACCTTAAGTTTAGAACGCCATCGGTTACTTTGGCTATATTTAAAAAACGAAACAAACTTTTTTTCAGCAGAAAAAAAAGTACTTCATTTCGCTCCAGAACAATGCTATTTAAAACGTTTTAGAAATCTGAAAAATTTAGATTACACAACAACCGATTTACTTTCTCCTATTGCCGATGTTAAAGCAGACATTTGCAATCTACCCTTTAATGACAACACCTATGATGTGATTCTTTGCAACCATGTTTTAGAACATATTCCAAACGATACGAAAGCCATGCAAGAATTATTTAGAGTGATGAAAGTTGGTGGCATGGGTATTTTTCAAATTCCGCAAGATTTATCTAGAGAAAAAACATTTGAAGACAATTCGATAACAGACAAAAAAGAACGGGCAAAAATATTTGGGCAATACGACCATGTACGGGTTTATGGCCGTGACTATTTTGATAAGCTAAGAAGCATTGGTTTTAAGGTTGAAGAAGTTAATTATACTTCCAAACTATCAGAAGCTGATATTGTAAAATACTGTTTAGCTAAAGGTGAAATCATCCCTATTGTCTATAAATAATTTAAACTTCTAGAAACCCATTTAAAGACATGGTTTCCAATTCCTTTTTATCATTTTCAAAAATAAGAAACACTTTAAGTTCAGGGTGTGTTTGTAGAAAGGTTTTCACTTTTTCTATTCCCATAGCTTTAAAAGCGGTTGCATAAGCGTCAGCTATCATACATTTTTCGGCAATTACTGAAATACTTAAAAGATTGGTTTTACTTGGGTACCCTGTTTTTGTATCAATTATATGCGCGTAACGGTTACCA
Source organism: Mariniflexile litorale (assembly GCF_031128465.2). Classification (GTDB taxonomy): domain Bacteria; phylum Bacteroidota; class Bacteroidia; order Flavobacteriales; family Flavobacteriaceae; genus Mariniflexile; species Mariniflexile litorale. The sequence continues at coordinate 950,395 of NZ_CP155618.1, forward strand.
TCACTATCCACTTTAAATTTTCTATAAGTTCCAGAAGTTGCCATGGCTTCATCATGTATTTCGATAGCTTCTAAAATTGATTGTTCGTTATCAAAATGTGGCATTTCAATTCCTATTTTCCAAAGTGATTTTTTCTCAACATTTTCTCCCCTTGCGCGTATTTCACCACCTATTTCAACCAAATAATTTTTAATATGCTTGCTTTCTAAAAACTCACCAATAACATCTACTCCATAGCCTTTTGCGATGGCATTAAAATCTATAAAAGTTCCTACTGGTTTTATAATTTTATTATCATGCCTTTTTACTTTATCTAAACCAACCGATACCATCAAACTATCAATTTTCAAACTATCTAAATTTACAATTTTACCTTCAGGACCAAAATCCCATGCATTTACAACAGCGCCAATTGTGGGATCAAAAACACCGTTAGTTTGTTTATAGATTTCTTTTGAAGCTTCAAAAACTTTTAAAAAATGAACATCTACCACACTATCTTCATTTCTATTTAGTTTAGAAATATCGGAATCTGTTTGATAAGTAGACATCGATTTATTTATTACAGAAAACAGACTATCAATCTGAATTTGATAATTAATTTCAGAATTATAAATTATAGAATAACTAGTCCCAAAAACGGATCCTGAAAGCTTTGTATTAATGGGCTCTTGAGTGCAAGAAAACACAAGGACGAATAAAAGTAGGTTGTATCTTATTTTCATATTTACCACTAGTTCAAATTAGTTTCTAAAACCTGTATGCCGTTATATTCTAGCAGATAATCTTGATTTAAATAAATAGGTTCCTTTTCACTAGCTATATTGCCAATACCAACACCAGCATAAAGTACTTTAGCCTCTTTTTCCCTAGCATGCTTTTTAAAGGCTTCCATCCAAACCATGTCGTAATTATTTGGGTTATCTGGTAAAATAACTGCTCTCACAATTACAAAATAATATTGCTTGTTTTTATCTATACACACAAATTGTGGATGCTTTTTTAATTTGCTATTGATAGCTATAAACTCAAAACCACGCTGTTCTAAATCTTTTCCAACATGATTCATTGCTAAATTATGTAATTCTTGCTCTGTAAGTGCTTTACTCATAGTACAAAAATATATTAAATGTTCTGATTGATAATAACATTTTTTAATTGTTTTGATGTTAGACAAATCAATCATCATACAAATCATTATTTTATTATTCATCATGCTATTGCATTAGAACTGTTATAAACATCAATAATTTTATACCCTTTAAAATAATTTTCAGAATTGTGTAATTATCTTAAAATTCGTATATTTCCTATAGATTTTTAATCTAGAAAAACTACCAATAAAAAACACTCATTTACAACTTATTACAATTATAAAACTCTAACATCATTATTAATCGTTGCAAAAATGTTGCAGAATTAAATAATTAGATGAAACTTTTTATATAAATAAACACACGGAAAAATTTCGAACTATGGTTTTACCTTCAATAAAATCCCAAATATTGAAAGATAACAGCAACATATCACCAGAATTATTTGAAGCTATAGAGCGTTATATTAATGGCACTATGGAGCCTGATGAATTAAAAGATTTTAATGACTATCTTAAAATTGATTCTGAATTTAAAACACAGGTAGAAGATATTAAAATGATACTTCTTGGTAATAAAACGCAATCGTTAGAACCATTAAATACCTTTCATGAAAAAAAAGCTGATACGGAAACACTCACATTTAACCCTAAAAAATTGCGCTATTTGTTTTTTAGTAAAACAGCCATTACTACTGCCATAATTATCGCCATTAGTAGTATTTGGTTTTTTAGTAGATCACCAAATAAAAAAATCTATGCTACATATTTTAAACCATTTCCTGCATTGTCAATGCCTATAGACAGCAAAAACAATTATGAGTTTTATGATGCCATGGCACATTACAAATATGAAAATTATGATTTAGCCATTAATAAATGGGAAGATTTAAGAAATAAAAAGCCAAATAATGACACACTAAATTATTTTTTAGGTGTGGCATATTTAGCAAATAAAAATATAGATAGAGCCATCCCCTTTTTAGAAAAAACAATAGAAATACCAAATGTTAATTTTTCATTTTTACAGAATGCTTATTACTATTTAGGTTTAGCATATATAAAAAATGGCAATCTTAACCTTGCCAAAAAATATCTTATTTTAAGTAATACAGATGCCAGTAAAGAAGTTATGAAAAAATTAGATTAACACAACCAAAGGCAACTTTAAAAAATAAGTTTTATATTTTTTATTTAGCTCTTTTCGCTTTGGTCAATCCCCACATTCCAAAAATTTAAAACATGAGACTGTTAAATCTCATAATATTTTACCGAAATCATCATGTTTAATTTTTAAAAGAATATTATAGACGAAGGTCATTCAATCTATGCCTATGAAATTTATAATAAAAATTCAATATTAAAATTGTTTAACTTTAAAAATTCTAAGTAACAGCTAAATATTAATATGAGTAACCAACCAACTTCAAAAAAAATAGGACTTTTTTTAGGTCCTATCTTATTCATTATTGTCCAATTTTTACCTTTTGATATTATTTCTAACCATGCAGATACTGTTATAGCAACGGCAATGTGGATGGTTTGTTGGTGGATTACCGAAACCGTTTCTATTTCGGTAACTGCATTATTGCCTTTATTATTATTTCCGCTTTTTAAAGTCATGCCTATTGAAATTGTTGGAGCTAACTATGGAAGCCCAATTATCTTTTTATTTTTTGGTGGCTTTGTTTTGGCTTTGGCGCTTGAAAAAGTAAATCTTCATAAGCGAATTGCCTTAAGTATTATAAAAAAAACAGGGACGACACCCAACAAAGTCGTACTAGGGTTCATGATTGCTACGGGCTTTATGAGTATGTGGATAAGCAACACTGCTTGCACGGTTTTTATGCTACCCATTGCCATGTCGGTAATACAACTGCTTATTGATGATGCCGATGGTTATACAAAAAACGACCAAAATTTCGCTATAAGCGTTATGTTAGGTATTGCGTTTGCTGCCAATGCAGGTGGTATTGCAACCGTTATAGGTACGCCACCAAACTCCATTTTAATTGGCTTACTTGAAAATGAATACCACATTGAAATTTCATTTTTTAAATGGATGCTTATAGGATTACCTTTTTCGGTGTTATTAATTACTATTATTTACTTTATACTCGTAAAATGCTTTTTCCCGAACACGGGTTTAAAGTTTAACGCTTCTAAAGAAGTGATTGATTTAGAATTGAAAAAACTAGGAAAAATTTCTTCAAAGGAAAAGCAAGTTCTTATCGTATTTTGTGTTGTTGTATTTCTTTGGATTTTTAGAAGTCTTATAAATACGCTTATTCCTAATCTTGATTTATCAGATACTATGATTAGTCTTTTTGGGGCATTGGCGCTTTTTGTAATTCCTTTTAATTTAAAAAAGGGCGACTTTATTTTACAATGGAATGATACCCAAAAATTGGCTTGGGGCATTTTAATTTTATTTGGTGGTGGTTTAGCATTAGCAAACGGGATGTCTACTAGTGGTATAGTCGATATTATTACAGCAATAATTTCTAGTAGTAATATTAGTATTTTACTAACTGCATCTCTTTTAATAATCCTAATGCTTTTTATGACTGAGTTAATGAGCAATGTAGCACTAACAGCTGTTTTAGCTCCAGTTGTAGCAGGAATTGCTATGGGCCTAAATATTCCAATTCTTTATCTATTAATACCTGTTACAATAGCCAGTAGCTGCGCTTTTATGTTACCAATGGCTACACCTCCTAACGCTATTGTATTTGCCAGTGGTTATATTAAAGTGGGACACATGGCTAGAGTGGGTATTTTTATCAATATAATTTCGGCTGCCTTGTTAATCCTTATGTTTCAATTTGTTATAGGCTTAGTGTTCTAACTTTTTTTAGGTTATATGAAAATTTTTAAATAATTTAGAAATGAAATTTTTAAGCTATGAAAAGATTCGATTTAGCTATAAAAAAACTTTACAAAGCATTTCTTACTAACGAATTGCATCCAGAATGTTGCAAACAATGTGCCGTTGGGAATATTTTAGATAATACAGATAGTTGGAAACTCCTTTCAGACCATCATGGTTCATTAGAATTAAATTATATTGGAAATGTACACCAATCATTTGGTCGTAAATTTAATGGCTATACTCCTTCAGAATTATTACACATTGAATCGACCTTTTTAAAAGCTTGTGGTTACCAAATTCCACTTCATCATAAACATAAAAAGCCTAAGAATCCTACAGATAAAGATTTATTATTTAACGGACTTTCTGCTGTTATCTGCCTACTTTGTGAATTTGACGGTATAGATAATCACATGGATTATAAACAACTATCTAATTACAAGAGTAAAAAACCTACAACACATTTAGTATAAAGCTACAATTTAATTAATACGTACTAACTATTCTTTCCAAACAAATAATTATCAAACACTAACCAGTCAAAAAATGAAAACAAATTCTTTATTTATTATCGCAACACTTTGTGTTGTAGTGTATTCCTGTAATTCAAATAAAAAGGATAAAGCCACATTTGAATACGAACCTAGTTCACCAGTAACCTTAGACCCTATTAAAAGAGGAGAAAACTTAGTAAATGCAATTGGTTGTCATGACTGCCATACACCAAAAAAGTTTACAGAACAAGGGATAACTCTAGACATAGACCGATTACTTTCTGGACATCCGGCCAATGAAAAATTACCTGAATACGACCAAAAAACAGCCCAATCATATGTTCTATTAAATATGGGACTTACATCGGCTACGGGTCCATGGGGCACATCCTTTGCTGCTAATTTAACGCCCGCTGCATCTGGAATTGGATCTTGGAGTGAATCTCAGTTTTTAAAATCTATAAAAGAAGGGAAATATAAAGGTTTGGATACGGGCAGAACATTATTACCTCCAATGCCTTGGCAATCATATAGCAATTTACCAGACGATGATTTAAAGTCGATTTTTGCTTATCTTAAAAGTATAAATCCTGTAGAAAATATTGTGCCCGCTTCACTTCCTCCAATGGCCATGAATTAACCACATAAAAAAAGCGCCTAACTAAAAAGTTAGGCGCTTTTTTTATGTAAAAGAATTTATCCTCCAAAATCATCAAATCGAATATGTTCATCTGGAATACCAAAATCTTCACCCATTTTTTGAACTGCTTTGTTCATTAATGGTGGTCCACAGAAATACAATTCAATATCTTCTGGCGATTCATGCGTACTTAAATAATTATCAATAACACAATTATGAATGAATCCAACGAAACCATCACCTGGGGCATCAATATCCGCTTTTACTTTCCAGTTATCTTCTGGTAAAGGTTCAGATAGTGCCAAATAGAATTTAAAATTAGGAAAATCTTTCTCTAATTTAAGAAAATGGTCTAAATAGAATAATTCACGTTTAGAACGACCTCCATACCAATAAGTCACTTTTCTACCTGTTTTCAATGTTCTGAAAAGGTGATATAAGTGCGAACGCATAGGTGCCATACCTGCTCCACCACCAACGTAAAGCATTTCAGAATCTGATTCGTTAATAAAGAACTCTCCGTAAGGTCCTGAGATAGTTACTTTATCTCCTGGTTTTTGATTAAATATGTATGATGATGCAATACCAGGGTTAACATCCATCCATCCGTTTTTAGCGCGATCCCATGGTGGACATGCTACACGAACATTTAACATGATCTCACGTCCTTCAGCAGGATACGAAGCCATTGAGTAAGCTCTTTCTATGGTTTCAGTGTTTTTCATTACTAATGGCCATAATTGAAACTTATCCCATTCCGCTTGAAACTTATCAGGAGTTTCATGCTCTTCTGGATGTGCTGTAATATCCATATCTGAATACTTCACTTCACAAGGTGGTATTTCAATTTGAATATAACCTCCTGCTTTGTAGCCCATATCTTCAGGGATTTCAACAACAAATTCTTTAATAAATGATGCAACGTTATAATTACGCACAACAGTTGCCTCCCATTTTTTAATACCAAAAACCTCTTCTGGAATGGTGATATTCATGTCTTGTTTTACTTTAACTTGACAAGCTAAACGTGCTCCATGCTGTAACTCTTTACGTGTGAAATGTGGTGTTTCAGTTGGTAATGCTTCACCACCACCCGATAATACATGACACTCGCACTGTATACAAGTTCCACCACCACCACAAGCCGATGGTAAGAATATTTTTTGATTTCCTAAGGTGGATAATAAACTTCCACCTGACGCTACTTCAATTTCCTTTTCGCCATTAATGGTAATCTTTACCGGTCCTGAAGGTGATAATTTTTGTTTTACAACTAATAATAACGTTACCAATAAAATAGTAATAATTAAAAAAGCTGTTACTGTAGCTATTACTGTTCCTAATGTACTTGCGGCTAAAATTATATTACTCATTATTTTTTATATTGTTAGCTAACACTTTATCTTCCTTTTTAACTTTAGAATCCACTTTTACAGTTTTTTCTTCTTTAGGTGTTTCTTCATCACCTCCAGTTAACATACCTCCGAAGCTCATAAAACCAATCGCCATTAAACCTGTAATGATGAACGTAATACCCAAACCTCTTAATGCAGGTGGCACATTAGAATATCTAATTTTTTCACGAATAGCTGCAATGGCTAAAATGGCTAAAAACCATCCAATACCAGAACCGACACCATAAACAGTAGCTAACCCCAAACTTGGAATTTCACGAGATTGCATAAATAAAGACCCTCCTAAAATAGCACAGTTTACAGCAATAAGTGGTAAAAAGATACCAAGAGAGTTATATAATGATGGTGAAAATTTCTCTACTACAATCTCTACTAATTGTACCATAGTTGCAATGGTAGCAATAAACATGATGAATGAAAGGAAACTTAAATCGTAATCGGCATATTCTGCACCTAACCATGCTAAAGCACCTGGTTGTAATAAATATTGATCCAATAACCAGTTTAAAGGAACTGTAATGGCCAATACAAAAATAACTGCTGCACCTAAACCAACAGCTGTATTTACTTTTTTAGAGACAGCAAGGTAAGAACACATTCCTAAGAATGTAGCAAATACCATGTTATCTATAAATATCGATTTTAAAAATAATTCTAAATGTTCCATATATTTTGAGTTTTCAATCTCAGTATCAGTTTACAGTTAAAATACTGTTTACTGTCACCAAACTGCATACTTAATTAATGATCTTCTATTAATGCGTTATTTCTACTACGTTGAACCCAGATGATAATTCCAACAACTATTAATGCCATAGGCGACAATAACATAAAACCATTATTTTCATATCCAATAGCATATAAACCCGTTTTCTCGATAGGATCTCCTAAAACTTTAAAACCTAGTAAAGTACCAGACCCTAATAATTCTCTAAAGAAACCAACAATTATAAGAATTAAACCATAACCCGCAGCATTACCAATGCCATCTAAAAATGAACGCCATGGGCCATTTGCCAAGGCAAATGCCTCAAAACGTCCCATAATAATACAGTTGGTAATAATTAACCCAACGAATACGGATAATGTTTTACTCAACTCATAAGAGTAAGCTTTAAGCACTTGGTCTACAATAATTACTAAAGCAGCAACTACCACTAATTGAACAATAATCCTGATTTTTGAAGGAATGATATTTCTCATTAAAGAAATAACAACGTTTCCGATTGCTAACACCGCCATTACCGATACAGCCATAACAATAGACGCTTTTAATTGCGCTGTAATAGCTAAGGCTGAACAAATACCTAATACTTGAATAGTAATAGGGTTGTTATCTGCTAACGGGTCTGTGATTAACTTTGTGTCTTTTTTTGATAAAAGTCCCATAATTAATTATTTTTTAAATTATCAAAATAAGGTTTGTAAAGCTTCAAATCACTTTTAATCATGGCTGTAACACCATCACCTGTAATAGTAGCTCCAGCAATAGCATCCACCTCATTATCTGTTTTATCGATGTTTTTCGGGTCTCCATTACTTTTAGAAACTGTAACACCTTTAAAGTTTCCATTTTCATCCAATAAATGTTCACCTATAAAATCGTCCATAAAGAAACGTTCTTTAATATTGGCTCCTAAACCTGGTGTTTCCCCTTTATGATCGAAATAAGCACCTTGAATAACCATGTTTTCATCTAAAGAAACATAAGCCCAAATAGCATCCCATAAACCTTTGCCATAAATAGGAATAACATAAAATGTTTTACCATCCTTCTCTCCTACAAAAACTGGCAAGTTTCTTTTAGAAGCATCTCCAGCTGCAGCTGCTTTATCTTTTTTAAGATCTATTAAATAAGCCTTTTCATCCTCAGTAGCATTACCGTTTTTTATAACAACTTGTTTTGTTATATATTTTGAAAACAAATCAGCCGCTTCCTCTGTGGATACAAATGACGCACTACTTTCATCATTATTATTAACACCCATGGCATATAGAATATTTTGTTGCTTTTCTATACGTTGATTTTCAGAAATTTTCGGTTTCAATGAAGAAGCTGTAAATGCTAACAAAGCACCTACAATTAATACCATTGCTACTGCAAATAGAATTGTATATGAATTTTTATCTGTTCTACTTTCCATCGTTAAGCCGTTTTTACTTTTAGACGTTTCATTCTTTTCTTCACATTGCCTTGAACCACATAATGATCGATTGTGGGTGCAAAAACATTCATTAATAAGATAGCTAACATAACTCCTTCTGGGTAAGCAGGATTGAATACACGAATTAAAATAGAAATAAATCCAACAAAAAATCCGTAGTACCATTTCCCTTTATTGGTTTGGGACGCTGTTACTGGATCGGTCGCCATAAATACGGTACCAAAAGCAAATCCTCCAATAATTAAATGTTCCCAAAATGGCGTACTCATTAAGCCGTAAAACTTGCTTGATTCTGTAATAACTCCTGCATCGACAATTTGATTAAAGATAAGTCCCATTACAATGGCTCCAAGAGCTGATGACAGCATGATTCTCCAACTACCAATTTTAGTAAATATCAAGAATAAACCTCCTAATATAATTAAAATCGTAGATGTTTCTCCTACCGAACCGGGTATAAATCCTAAAAACATATCCCAAGTTGAAAAAGCAATATCTTTCCCTTGAGCCAAACTACCTAAAATAGTTTCACCAGAAATAGCATCGAGGTTTGCACCAGCAGCAATTTCTTTTGTTCTTTCTACAGCACCTTCCACCCAAACTTTATCTCCAGACATCCATGTTGGATATGCGAAAAACAAAAAGGCTCTAATAGTAAGTGCTGGGTTTAAAATATTCATTCCTGTGCCTCCAAAAACCTCTTTTCCTATAACTACACCAAACACTACAGCAACGGCCAACATCCAAAGAGGGATATCAATAGGAACTATAAGTGGCACTAACATACCCGTTACAAGATACCCTTCTTCTACTTCATGTTTTTTAATGATAGCGAATAAAAATTCAATTCCTAAACCTACACCGTAAGAAACAATAACTAGTGGTAGTATTTTCCAGAAACCGATTAAGAAATTGTCTAAACTCCAAAATTCAGCACTAAAGAAACTTCCAGCTACTGCTTGAATTTCTCCAACCGCTAAATTATGTTGGTAACCTGCGTTAAACATTCCAAATATTAAACATGGTACCATCGCCATAATAACGGTATTCATGGTACGTTTTAAATCATCGGCTGCTTTTATATGAGTTCCATTATGCGTGGTATCATCTGGTAAATATAAAAAAGTATGAAGCGCATTAAACGCTGGAGCCATTTTAGACCCTCTATACTTTCTTTTTAAAATATGTAATCGTGTTTTTAAATTCATTACCCTATTTCTTTAAGCATTACATCTAATCCTTTTCTAATAATCTCTTGGTGCGGTTGTTTTGACACGCATACAAATTCAGTTAACGCAAAATCTTCAGGCGCCACTTCATACATACCTAAAGCTTCCATTTCGTCTAAATCTTTATACATACACGCTTTTAGAATTTGCATTGGAAAAATATCTAAAGGAAATACTTCTTCGTAAACGCCAGTAATCACAAAAGCACGATGTTCACCATTTGTATTGGTGTTTAAATCATACTTTTTATTTGGGTTTAACCATGAAAATGTTAACGCTCGTGATGTAGAAACCTTATTAAATACTGGTTTATTCCAACCGAAAAGTTCATAATCGTCCCCCTCTGGTATTATGGTAATTACATTGCTGTAATAATCTAAATAACCATCTGGTTTAATTTGTTTTCCGCTTAATACATTTCCAGAAATAACACGGTCATGAGATTTTTGAGAGACCCCTTTATCATAAATTATTGTAGCAACTTCACTACCTATTTTGGTAACAAAATATCTTGGTTTATCAACTGATGAACCAGCCAAAGCTACAATACGTTCTGCATTGAATTTACCTGTTAAAAGTAATTCACCTATAATAACTAAATCTTGAGCAGCAATCGTCCAAACAACCTCTCCTTTATTTACGGGATCTACTCTATTAATTAAGGTACCCACATTTCCTGAAGGATGTGGACCCGATACTTTATGTAGCGTAATACCTGCCAAACCAGATAGTGGCGACGTTGAATTTGCTCCAACCGACACATGAACTTTACCTTTAGTAAGTTTCCCTAATGCTGTTACTGCCGCTTGCAATGCAGCCTCTTTTCCTTTTAGTGTAAAGTCTAAATCGGCAGCTAAAGGCGCACTTGCATAACCAGAAATAAAAATAGCTTTCGGCGATTTATCTGGGTTTGCAATCACATCATACGGTCGTTGCTTTACAAAAGGCCAACATCCAGAAGCTAATAAATGCGCTTTCACCTCGTTCGGTTCAGCCGCATCTACATTAAACACACCATAATCTTGGTATATTTGCTCTTTGTCTGCTTGTAATTTAATTGATAGTATTTTGCGTTTTTCGCCACGAGCAATTTCAATAATTTCGCCAGAAACAGGAGAAACAAACTTGATGTTTTCATTAGATTTATCGAAAAAAACAGGCTCACCTGCTTTTACTTTAGCTCCAACTTTAGAAATTAATTTAGGTATAACGCCATGGAAATCTTCAGGCCTTAAAGTATAAAAGTTGCTTAAAATCGCCTTTTCCAAGGTTTTTTCAGCTTCACCTTTAAGTTTAATGTCTAGACCTTTTTTAATGCGAATGTCGTTTGACATATTTTTTTATATTGAAATTATTTGTCTAAAAATCGGTGCAAAAATACAAATTAAAAATACAGTTTTCATAATAAATACTTAGAAATTTTATGTACCAAACAGAATATATAAGTTAGGCATAAAATTTGTTTATATTTACAACAAAACTACTATTAAAATGCCTTTATTAAAGTATAAATATTTTCTTCTTTATTTTATTGTTCCGTTAATGACCTTTTCTCAAGTTAAAGAAGTAAATCCACCCAGTTATATAAAAACCATTAATTTCAAAAGCAATACACCAGAAACACAATTGCCTATTTTAAAATTAGGATCTTATCTGGTTTTAGAATTTGATGCCCTAAATGGAAATGAAGCTGATTACTATTATAAAATTGAACATTACAACTACGACTGGACCCCATCAGTTTTAATGAAATCGGAATTCATGGATGGGTTTGATAACCAACGCATTCGAAATTACGAGAACTCATTCAACACCTATCAAATTTATTCGCATTACCAACTTACCATTCCTAATGAACAAACCAAACGCTTAAAAGTATCTGGAAATTATTTATTGAGCGTTTTTGATAGTAATGATACGGTGGTCTTTTCAAGAAAATTTATGATTTATGAAGACCAAGTTGCTGTAGGTGTAAGCATAAAACGAGCACGAGATATTCAGTTTATAGAAGAAAAACAGCGCGTCGAAATTATTGTTACTTCCAACAGCATGCAGCTGAATAATCCCGCACAAACGATAAAAACAGTTATTATTCAAAATAACAATTTAAATACTGCTATTTCAAATTTAAAACCTCAATATACCCTGGGCAATCAACTTATGTATAAATATGACAGTGAAACCAGTTTTTGGGGTGGCAACGAATATTTGTTTTTTGAGAATAAAGATGTTCGCGCAGCAAATACAGGCATTCGAGCCATTGATTTACAAGAACTATATCATAACTATTTATTTACAAATGAAGAGCGGTCCAGTAAACCTTATACCTACAACCCCGACATTAATGGCAATTATGTAATAACCGTTTTAGATGGCGAAAACCCTAATATTGAAGCCGATTATGTTTGGATACATTTTTCATTAGTGCCAACCGAAGCGTTTAAAAACAAAAACATTCACGTATTCGGAAATTTTAATAATTATGTTATAGATGAAAGCACCAGATTAATATATGATGAAGACTATGATATTTTGAGAAACTCTTTACTTTTAAAACAAGGTTTTTACAATTACAAATATGTGATAGCAAATAATAATGGGAGCTTAGACGAAGGTGCTATAAGCGGTAATTTTTATCAAACCGAAAACAATTATAAAGTAATCGTGTATTATAGAGATCTAGGCACACGCTACGATAAAATAATAGGTATTGGTGAAGGTAGTTCAATTAATATCTCGAACTAAATATACCGTTTAACTAATATTTCAACCTAACCCGTTAAAATTAAACAATTACCGCTTAAAATTTAGTATTTTAGCAGCATAAATACATTGAATACCAATACTTAACATGGTTCAACAAGTTACAAGAGGGATAAAAATTTCGGTAGAAACCACCTATGAAGGCTCATTTTATAAGAATTATAAAATACAGTATGCCTTTGGTTACACCGTAACTATTGAAAACCAAAGTAAAGACTCTGTACAACTGAATGCACGTCACTGGGAAATTCTGGATGCCTTAAACAATGTTGAAATTGTTTCTGGAGAAGGCGTAATCGGCAAAAAACCCGTTTTAAAACCAGGAGAATCGCACACCTACACCTCGGGCTGTTTACTAACCTCTCCTTTTGGTGCTATGCAAGGACACTACAGCATGGTAAACTTTACTACTACAAAAAACTTTAAAGTTATTATACCTACCTTTAAGTTAAGCGCTCCATTTGCTATAAATTAATTGATTGTCGTTTATTACCCGTCTGTATTGCAAAATCTTAATAGCTAAAAATTGAACTAACATATTGGAGCTCCAGATACTTGTACGGGTTGGAATTCTAATACTTAAAGAGCCAACTACTTTTAGAGGTTTTTTATAATAACACCAATATCTTCAATAAGACGTTTTGAATAGTATCTCTTTAATTTAAAAGACTGAACTTAAACGAGAATAAAGCCTATTGCTATATATAATAAATAATCAATGTGACAAATCTCGACGTATCAAGCTCAAAAGAGAATAAAAAATCATTATAGGTACAACCACTAGAGGCTATCTAATTCCATTCGGTTTTTATTTTTTAAAACGAATTCATTAAAATTCTATAATAATATATGATAATTGTGTAACAGCTAGGGCTGGTTGCACATCTACCTTTGTATCAAGAGTAAAACACTTTTACATCATTAATATTAAGCTATGAATAAGAGCGTAAAATCAATTTTAATAATAGCAGGTATCGTATTGTTGGCTTATGGTATTTATACCTTAATAATTCCAGAAACGCAATTAAGTATTGGAGATTTAGATATCATTGAAGCGCAAGACAATACCAATGCATACATAACTATTGGTTTAGGGCTTGTAGCACTTATTATTAGTTTTTTAGGAGGAAAAAAATCATAAAATAATACATATGAAAACAGATATTGGAATAACAGAAAAAAACTTAAAATCAAACATAGAACATTTAACAGTTGTATTATCCAACGCTATGATACTTTACGTAAAAACAAGAAAGTTTCATTGGAATGTTACAGGCCCTAGTTTTATGGAACTCCATAAATTATTCGAAAACCAATACAATGATTTAGAGAAAGATATTGATGAAATTGCGGAACGTATTAGCAAATTAGGAGGAAAATCTATTGGCACCATGAAAGAATTTATAAAACATGGTAGCCTAAAAGAAAGTGAAACAGATCCATCTCAAAAAGTAATGATTGAAGAATTATTAAGCGATCATGAAGCAGTAATAAAAGAATTAAGAGACATAATAAACTCTATTGAAGAGGATACAGATGATATGGGTACCTCCGATTTTTTAACAGCTTTACTATTATCGCACGAATCAAAAGCTTGGGTATTGAGAAAATACACTAAATAAATTTATAGTAAAATATTAAAATACATGAATACTACAGAAATAAAAGGAAATTGGAACGAGTTAAAAGGTAAATTAAAACAAAAATATGCTACCTTAACAGATGATGACTTACTTTTCGCAGAAGGCAAACAAGATGAGTTAGTTGGCAGATTACAGGAAAAACTTGGAAAATCTAAAGAAGAAATTCACAAAATTATTTCTGATTTATAAGAAAGCATAAATATACTGTCTAGAATGGTTACAAGTCATGGTTGTTTGGTTGGTTAGTGAAATCCTGATTTGTAATATCTAGACAGTTTTTTTAAATTTTAAATACCTGTATGAATACAAAAAACTACTTCAATAACCGTGGTTTAAGTTTATTGTGGCTTATTGCTGTGGTTTTTATTTTATATATATTAAAACCTTTTATAGTACCTATACTATTCGCTATTATACTTAGTGTAATGATATTTCCCATCCAACGGTTTCTTGAAAAAAGATGGCGCTGTAATAGGCTATTTGCAACACTTACTTCTTTAACAACTTTATTTCTCTTAACCGCTTTACTCTTCTTTTTAGTTAGTAGTCGATTAATGTATTTTATGGATAATAGTGAAGTGTATTCTCAAAAATTAGGAGAACTATTTCACAAATCTATAAACAGTTTAGAACAGACATTTAACATAGGGAACAACCGGCTTTTTTCTCAAGGGGAATTCAAAGCAGAAAATATTATTAAAGACAATTTAGACAAAATAGGTCTTGTTTTATTTGAATCCAGTAGTCTTTTAAGCGATTTGGTTTTAATACCCATTTACATTTTTTTCTTCTTATATTATAGAGCCTTTTTTAGAACATTTATTTACAAAGCTTTTAAATCAAAATCAAAATCATTTATAAATAATGTCTTGAAAAAGATTTATGCCATTCAACAAAATTATTTATTGGGTTTAATTAAGGTAATCATTATTGTTGGCTGTTTAAACAGTTTAGGCTTATTGATTTTAGGTGTAGGCAATCCGTTTTTCTTTGGATTTTTAGCCGCATTTTTATTATTAATTCCATACATAGGTGTTATTATTGGATCGTTATTACCCGCTATTATTGCTTTAGCTACTAAAGACTCCGCTTGGTATGCATTTGGCGTTATTGCTGTTTTTGGATTTATCCAATTTTTAGAAGGAAATTTTATTACGCCAAAAATTACAGGTTCTAAAGTAAGCGTTAATGCTTTTGTTGCTATTACATCATTAGTCTTGTTTTCAATGCTTTGGGGAATAACAGGTATGATTTTAGCATTGCCTATTACTGCCACATTAAAAATATTATTTGATAATACCCCCGGATATGAAGCTTATGGTTTTCTTATTGGTGAACCTGTAGACAAGCATCTTCAAAGTAGGGCTAGAATTCGTTTAAAAAAATGGAAACGTATTAGAAAAGCAAACAATTTTGTGTAAAATAAATTAAGGTAAAAACAAAATCCTTTCTTAACTTTACAATAATTTAAATTACATGAAATTATTTATAAAGTTCGACTTTAATACTATTTGCAAAAAAGTTTTAGAAACAAAACTTAATGAACTCAACATAAAATATAGAATTCTAGCTTTTGGAGAAGTTGAGTTGTTAGAAAAAGTACCTTCAGAAACCTATGAAGTTTTAAATAAGGTGTTGAACGACTATGGTATTGAAATAGTTGAAAACCAAAAAAGTATTCTAGTTCAAAAAATTAAAGATGTTATTATAGATATGGTTTTCAATGAAGATACACCTGTAAACGTTAAAAGTTCGGTGTATTTATCGGAAAAACTAGGCCACAGTTACGGCTACCTTTCCAATTTATTTTCTGAGGTTACTTATACCTCCATTGAGAATTTCATCATCATCCAAAAAATAGAATATACCAAACAATTGTTATTATCTACCGATTTAAGCCTAACCGAAATAGCCTTCAAACTTAACTATTCCAGTGTAGCACACTTAAGTACTCAATTTAAAAACAGTACAGGCATTACACCTTCTGCCTTCCAGCGTATTATTTCAAAGAGAAGAAGTATTGCCCAACAAAAAAACTAACTAGTATATAAATTTAAATATGCCAAGCGATTACATACATATTATTCTTGCTGACGATGATGAAGACGACAGACTTTTTTTTACCGATGCTTTTGATGAACTAAACATGAATACGAAAGTAAATACCTTTAATGATGGAGTAGAACTTATGGACTATTTAAAGTGTGACGAAACTATTTTACCTCATGTGCTTTTTTTAGATTTAAATATGCCAAAAAAAAACGGCATAGAATGTTTAAATGAAATTAAGACCCATAGCAAAATGTCTGAAATCGCTATTGCTATTTATTCAACATCAGCATCAGAAGAAGATATAGAAGAAACCTTCGTATTGGGTGCTAATATTTATATTAAAAAACCAAGTAGTTTTAAACAACTTAAAAAAGTACTTTCAGAAGTTGTATCAATTAATTGGCAATACCACACCAACGGTTTAAATAAAGACAATTTTTTAATGAGACTGTAATGACGAAACAAGTATTTTCTAAATCGGCTTTATTTTTAAGAATTGTATTTTTGGTTAGTGTGTTTCTTATTCTTGTAATCGGCGGTTTCACCTACCAGCATATTTCGAACTTAACCGACTCTACCAAACAAGTTGTTAGCACTTATAAAGTTAATGTTGAGTTAGAGAAAGTTATTTCTTACTTAAAAGATGCGGAAAACGGACATAGGAATTACATTTTAACAAAAGATACAACTCACCTAGAACCTTATTTAACAGCTAGAGAAAAGGTTAATGAGTCGTTTGCCGAATTAAAAGAAATAGCATCTCATAATGAAAAACAAAAAGAAAATTTAAATACCTTAAGTAAATATATTGATGCACTATTTAATAATTTTACAAATACCAATGCGTTTGTTGAAAACAAACTAACATTAACCGAAGAGTTTAAATCTAATTTTTTTGAAGAAAAGATTATTATGGATTCCATCAGGCAGAAAATCAATGAGATGATTGAGCTTGAAAACAAACAACTTCATGAACACCAGAAACAATATCAAAACAACTTGCAATTTACACCCCTATTTTTGTACTTGTTGCTATTGTTTACACTCCTTTTAATTATAATTTCATACAATAGAATTAATAACGATTTTAAAAATATTAAGTTATTTAATAATCAATTATCCATATTTAAAGAAGCTACTATTCAATTAGAAACTATTGGTAAACATGGAAATTGGGTGTGGCATGTAGATACAGACACCTTTTCTTTTTCTGATAATTTATACCGTGTATTAGGCGAAAAACCAGGGGCTTTTAAACCTACTCTCGAGGTTTTTATGGGATACGTTCATCCAGACGATAAGGAAAAGCTTGCTTCCGATGTGGATAAAATGATGAAAAATAAAGATTTACCTTTTACATACTACCGAATTATAAAAAAAGATGGTACAATAAGACATATAAAAGGTTATGGCAAACTGCTTATAGATCCTGATGGAGACAAACAAGTTATTGGAAATATCACCGATATTTCAGACGAAATTGAAAACTATTTAGAACTCGAAGAACGTAATTTAGAACTTGAAAAAAATAATCTAGAACTTTCAGAATTTAATTATGTAGCTAGTCACGATTTACAAGAACCTTTAAGAAAAATTCAAACCTTCATATCCAGATTAGAAGATAAAGAAGCCAAAAACTTTTCTAGTTCTGGCCTTCAATATCTAGACCGTATTAATGTAGCGGCTACCAGAATGCGTTTGTTAATAGACGATTTGCTTCAGTTTTCTCGAACCAACAAACCCGATAAAGAATTTGTTTTCACTAACTTGAATGAACTTCTTGAGAATGCAAAACAAGACGTAGGAGAAACCATTTTAGAAAAAGAAGCCATCATAACAAGTGAAAAACTGCCAACCCTACCTGTTATACCATTTCAAATACAACAATTGTTTTTAAACTTGCTTAGCAATTCTTTAAAATATTGCAAAAAGAATACACCTCCAGTGATTGAGATAACATATTCAAAAGAAGAAGCTAAACTAAATAAACTAATAAAAGATACTTATCATACCATTACCTTTTCAGATAATGGCATAGGCTTCGAGCAAAAGTATGCCGATCAAATATTTGAATTATTCAATAGGCTTCATAACAAACAAAACTATTCTGGCACAGGTGTTGGACTTTCAATTTGTAAAAAAATTGTAGATAATCACAGTGGTGTTATTATAGCTCATGGCGAACCTGAAATAGGTGCTACTTTTACTATTTACCTTCCAGAATAAATAGTATATATCCAAAATTTTTAAAAGCCCTGAGGTTAAAAACTTTAGGGCTTTTTTTATGCTGTATTGAAATTCTATAACAATCGTTAAAAATGCTGTAACGTAAATCTTCTTAATGGGTTGCATCTTTGTTATTAGAAAATAAAAAGAGGTGATAATTAACAAAAATATTAAAAAGTTTAAAGCACTCTCACTAGTTATAACTATATGTGTTAGTATTATTTCATGCGACAATGAAAACTATTTATATAATAATGATTTATATAATAACAACGCCGTAAATGAAAATGAGGCTATAAATGAAAGAGTTCAAACCAATATAGAGGAAGCTAAAATATTATCAGATGTGTCAATATTAAACGAAAATATAATTGTTTTAAGCAACTCATTGTTAGAAAAAAACAGCATTTATCCTTTAAAAAATATATCTCATAAATTAAACAAAGATCATATACAAATTAGAAAAAACATAAATGATTTAGCTAAAAAAAAGTTAGTTCTCTTACCTACTACTTTAGATAAAAATGAAATTAATGAAATATCTAAAATTGATGAAGCCCGTTTTCCTAAGGACTATCTAGATGAAGTTAAAAAACTATTAGAGAATGAAATTGAACAAACCGAGTATTTATCTATGATAACAAATGATGTAGATTTTAAGGTATTGACAATAAAAATATTAGTGAAATTAAATTATAATTTAATTCAAATACATAAAACTTTAAACCAAATTATTAACAATTAAAATTAAACATTATGAGAAGTTTATTATATCTAGTAGCCGTAGTACTTATTATAGGCTGGGCCTTAGGGTTCTTTGTTTACAGTGCTGGCGGATTAATTCATATCTTATTGGTAATTGCCGTTATAGCTATACTATTAAGATTAATTGGCGGTAAAGGCGTGTAGTTTTTGCATTTCCTTAAATAGTTATATACCATAAATAACGCAAACACCATCACTTATGAAATGATGGCAAATTATAAATCAAAAAAAAAACAAATCATGAAATCAAATGCATTAGGCATATTAGCAGGAATTGCTACAGGAGCCATATTAGGAGTATTATTTGCACCAGACAAAGGATCTAAAACAAGAAAAAAAATTAAAAACAAATCTCTTGAAGCAAAAGAAAATTTAAAAGAAGAGTTCGATAATTTTTTAGATACTGTATCAAAAAAATACGAGTCGGTAGTTAAAAATGGGGAAGAAATTCTTGAAAAAGGAAAAGAAGAAGTAAAAAAAGCAGTGAATTCTAAAGCTTAAAAAATGAACAGTACAAACATGGTAAAAAGTATAGATATACTTTATGAAAAGGCTAAAAAGTATACTGAAACTAGTGCCGAACTAGTAGCACTACATGCTGTTGACAAAACAGCCGATGTACTTTCGTCTTTAACATCCATCATGCTTATTATTATAGTTGTTACCTTGTTTACACTGTTTATTAATGTAGGGTTAAGTCTATTTATAGGCAGCCTTTTAAACGCCTATTATCTAGGTTTTTTTATAGTATCTGGGTTCTATTTGGTATTGGCTTTCGTGCTTTACAAATTTAAAGATAAGTTAATAAAAACACCAGTAGCAAATTTAATTATAGCAAAATTATTGAAGTCTAAAAAATCAGAGATAATTAACCAAAGCAATCATGAAGAAGCCTAAAAATCAAATAGAATTATTAAATGATGCTATGCTGCTTCTTGAAATAAGAAGAAAAAAGGAATATGAAGATTTAAAAATTCAGTTTCATGAGACTTCCGAAAGTTTTAGACCTATTAACATATGGAACCAAACTGTAAAAGATTTTAGAGAATCTACAGAAGTAAAAACAAATCTTCTTGAAACCATATTAAGTGTTGCAGGAGGTTATTTTTCAAAAAAAATAATAGTAGGTAAATCAAATTCTATAGTTAAAAGTCTTTTAGGATATGTTTTACAGTATGCTGTAACCAATTTTATTTCGAAAAAGGTTCATACAGATACAAATAGTGAGGAGTAGATAAACAATTAATTAAAAAATGAAAAAATGAAAACATTGAAATTAACATTAGGAATAGTAGCTGCATCAGTAATGTTTGTAGCATGTAATGATAGCCAAAAAGACATGGCTCAACAAAAAGTAGATAATTACGAGTCTTATATAGATTCTATAAGCAACGTAGCCACCGATAAGGCTGGAGAAAACTGGGAAACCATTGAAAGAGATTTTGAACAAATAAAATCAGAAACTAATAATGCAATCGCATCTGTTACAGATAATTCAGAATTACAAAAAGACATAGACCAAGCTACTTTAAAATACGAAAAATTTAAAGCAGAAGTAATAGCAGAACATAATAGAATGGAAACAGAAAATTCTAAAATGATGATGCGTCAATCGTTATTAGGAAACCAGTATGAAGGTGGTGACATGAAATTCACATGGATTAATAAAGATAACATTTTAAGTGTTTACCAAAACTTTGTTGATACTGTTGATAAAAATAAAGATTCATATTCTCGTGAGGACTGGGATGAAATCAAATTGCTTTATGAAGCTATTGATACCAGAAAAAATACCGTTGAAAAAGAAGGTTTGTCAAGTGCTGATAATATGAAAATTGCTGGATTAAAACTAAAATTTGCTCCTATGTACACTGTTAATAGAATGGGTGCTAAATCGGATGAAAACGCAGAAGCAAAAAAATAATATTATTACTTAAAACAAAAGAATGAAAACATACTTAATAACTGGTATTCTAGCTTTACTAACAAGTGTATCAATAAATGCTCAAGACATATCTAAAAATGCATTAGGATTACGATTAGGTGACAGTGATGGATTTGGAGCTGAAGTTTCATACCAAAGAGCCTTAAATGATAATAAAAGATTAGAGTTTGACTTAGGTTGGAGAGATAGTAAATACTATGATGGTTTTAAACTAGCGGCATTGCACCAATGGGTTTGGAACATTGAAGATGGCTTTAATTGGTATGCTGGTGTTGGTGGCGGTTTAGGTTCTTATAGTTTTAATAACAATAATGGCAATGATTATACGGATACGTTTGCATTCGTGGCAGGAGATATTGGTATAGAATACAACTTTAACATTCCACTATTGCTTTCATTAGACTTTAGACCCGAAATAGGTTTTGGTGACGAAACATATGATAACAACGACCTAGATTTTGATATTGCCTTAGGTATAAGATATCAGTTTTAAATTGAGTGAATTTTAAAATTTAAGATTATGGAAATTACAAAAGCAAATAAAGAAACAGTAAATATATTACAAGAATTGCTTCAAAAAAATTACGATGCGGAAGCTGGTTATAAGCAAATCATGCAAAAAGCGGAGAATAACCTTTTAAAGAATTGGTTACAAATAAAAGCGAAACAAAGAAGTCAGTTTGCTAATGAATTAGATAGCTTAATAAGAGATCTAAACGCAACACCAGTAGCTGATGGTTCTCTTTTAGGATCTGCACATAGAGCCTGGATTGATTTAAAAACCACTTTAAGTTCTAATACAGACGAAGCTATTCTAGAAGAATGTATTAGAGGTGAAAAAGCAAGCGTTGATGAGTATGAAAATCAACTTGAAAAAGTTAGTAATTACTCAGACATTAATAATGTAATATACAAACAATTAGTTGATATTAAAACAGCTTTAAATACTGTAAAGCGACTTGAAGATATTGCAAATTAGTATCAAGTAAAATTTAAATTAAACCATTAATAACTTAAAAAAACAAACAAGATGAAAAAAATAGCATATACATTTTTATTATTAGCTACAGTAGGAACCATGTTTACTAGCTGTAGAGAGAAAAAAACGACTGGCGAAAAAATTGAAGATGGTGTTGAAGAAGTAGGAGATGGCATTGAAGATGCAGCAGATGATGTTGAGGATGCTGTTGATTAAGCAATTAAAAAATAGTTTATATAAAAAAAGACTGCTTTTCAAGCAGTCTTTTTTTATATATGAAATCAAAAAATGTTTTAACTCACAACGGCTTTAATACGCTTTATAGCTTCAATAATTTGTTCTTGTGAAGCTGCATATGAAATACGAATACAATCAGGATTTCCGAACGATTCGCCATCCACAGTAGCTACTAAAGCTTCTTCTAATAAAAACAAAGAAAAATCTGAAGCATTGTTTATAGTTTTTCCGCGTAGCGTTTTTCCAAAGAAAAAAGAAATGTTTGGAAATACGTAAAAAGCACCTTCAGGAACGTTTGTTACAAAACCTTCAACTTCGCTTAATAAATCTAAAATTAAATCACGACGCACTTTAAACTCATCAATCATGTATTGAACACGAGTTGGCGATTCGTTAAGGGCTGTAATAGTAGCTCGTTGTGCAATACAGTTAGCGCCACTTGTAATTTGACCTTGCATTTTATTACATGCACGCGCAATTTTTTCAGGAGCACCAATGTAACCAATACGCCATCCCGTCATCGCAAATGCTTTCGACACGCCGTTTACAGTAATAGTACGGTCGTACATATCTTCAAATTGAGCCATACTAGCATGTCCTCCCACATAATTTATATGTTCATATATTTCATCTGAAACAATATAAACATCTGGATATTTCACTAATACGTCGGCCAATCCTCTTAATTCCTCTTTACTATAAATAGAACCACTTGGATTACAAGGCGAGCTAAACCAAATCATTTTAGTTTTTGGTGTAATAGCCGCTTCTAACTGTGCAGGTGTCATTTTAAAATCGGTAGCGATAGTTGTTTTAACTTCTACTGGTACACCATCATTTAATTTTACTAAGTCGGCATAACTCACCCAATAAGGACAAGGCATTATAACTTCGTCACCTTTATTAGTCATAACCGCAGCAATGTTAGCTAACGATTGTTTTGCACCTGTAGAAACTACAATTTGGCTTGGTGTATAAGTTAAATCATTATCACGTTTAAATTTCGTGATGATGGCTTGTTTTAAATCACCATACCCATCAACCGGTGAGTACGAATTGTAATTGTCATTAATTGCTTGAATAGCGGCATCTTTAATAAAATCTGGAGTATTAAAATCTGGTTCACCCAAACTTAACCCAATAATATCTTTGCCTTCTTCTTTTAACTCTCTTGCTTTTGCAGCCATAGCCAACGTAGCAGACTGAGCCATATTTAAAATTCTATCGGATAGTAATTGCATTTAAAAATAAATAATAATGGTTAGACGTGTAAAGCTGGTTTCATTCCCATTTCTTTTAAATGCTTGAAATGCGCAATAATAGCTTTACGAGTAGTTTTATATTCGTTGTACGGTAAGTTAAACTCTTTAGCTGTTTCTTTAACTATTTTTGATATTTTAGTATAATGAACATGACTAATATGTGGGAAAATATGGTGTTCAACCTGATGGTTTAATCCACCAGTAAACCAATTTACTATTCTGTTTTTGGTACTAAAGTTTATAGTTGTTTTTAGTTGATGCACTGCCCATGTGTTTTTCATGGTACCATCTTTTTCAGGTAATGGCATTTCAGCATCTTCCATAACGTGTGCTAATTGAAACACCACGCTTAAAATCAAACCTGCAGTATAATGCATTAGAAAAAACCCTATTAAAATTTTCCACCATGCAATATCTAAAATTAACATAGGAAGCAGAATCCAAACAGCAATATAAATAACTTTAGAAATTACCAGTTTACTCCAATTCCAAACAGGATTTGGAAACTTACCATATGATAATTTACGTTTCATATAGCGACGCATCTGCTGAAAATCGGTCGTTATCGCCCAATTGATAGTTAATAATCCGTAAAGTAAAACCGAATAAAAATGTTGAAATTTATGATACCATTTCCATTCAGAATGTTCTGTAAAACGCAAAATACGTCCCGCTTCTAAATCTTCATCATGGCCATGAATATTTGTATAAGTATGATGCAACACATTGTGCTGTACTTTCCAATTGTAAACATTCCCCGCAAGAATATAAATACTACTTCCCATTAAACGATTAATCCATTCTTTATTAGAAAATGATCCATGGTTACCATCGTGCATTACATTCATGCCTACGCCAGCCATACCTATTCCCATCACAATAGTAAGTAATAATTGTGCCCAACCAGGAATATTTAATGTTAATAATAAAAAATAAGGTGCTAAGAAAAGAGAAAACATAACAAAGGTTTTGGCCCATAATTTCCAGTTTCCTGTACGCTTAATGTCATTGTCTTTAAAGTAATCATTAACACGTTTATTAAGCGTCCTAAAAAACTTTGCAGAGTCTGTTCTTGAAAATGATAGGGTTTGTTTTGTCATGCTATTAATTTTAATATGATTAATAATAAAAATTCTTGATCATACCTGAGGCAAAGATAGGTATAAACCAACTTAAGTTATAACGTTTTTTTGTAAAAATATGTACTTAAAAAGTATATTTTTGTTGAAAATTTAACAAGAATGGATCTGATATTAAAATACTTTACTAATCTTACCGACGATCAAACAAGTAAATTCAAAAAATTAGAAGCACTTTATCAAGATTGGAATTTAAAAATTAATGTGGTTTCTCGTAAGGATATAGATGAACTTTATTTACGCCATGTTCTACATTCCTTGGCTATTGCTAAGATCATACAATTTAAAGATGGTAGTAAAATTTTAGATGTTGGTACAGGTGGCGGATTTCCAGGGATTCCATTAGCAATTTTGTTTCCGAACTGTTCGTTTCATTTAGTTGATAGTATTGCTAAAAAGTTAAAAGTGGTTAATGAAGTGGTTGAAGGTTTAGGTTTAACTAATGTAAAAACAACCCATAGTCGTGTTGAAGACATAAACGATACTTATGATTTTATTGTAAGTCGTGCCGTTGCTATTATGCCAACTTTCACACATTGGGTTAAAGGAAAGATCGCTAAAGAACAAAAACATGAACTCAAAAACGGTATTCTATATTTAAAAGGCGGCGATTTAACTGAAGAACTTCAAGATTATAAAACGGCTACCATTTATAATTTAAGTGATTTTTACACTGAAGATTTTTACGAAACTAAAAAAGTAGTTCACTTACCTCTAAAGTATAAAGGATAATCTTTAATTATAATTTAGACAATTCATTGAAATTATCATTGAATAAAAAATATTGATTTTGAAACCAATAGGTGTTTTTAAATTGGTCGATGGATGTGGTATTTTCTTCTGGTGTTACAATAACTTTTGCTTTCTGAAAATATAATTTACAATTACTCAAATCATTCATTTTATGATAGGTTAATGCTAATCCAATAAGTGCATCAAAATCTAGAGAATCAAAGCGCAAAGCATTATTAAAATCTAAGATAGCTTCATTATATTTTCCTAATAATAAAAAAGAGGTAGCTCTATAGAAATAGGCATAGCTATTGTTTTCATTCAGTTTTAAAGCTATTGAAAAATCTAAGTTTGCCTTTTCGTAATAATTAATACTCAAATAAAAAACACCTCTATTATAGTAAGAATCTGAATTAGGGTCGGCTAAAATAGCAAGCGAGTAATCATTCAAAGCCAAAGGATATTTTTCTAAAGCACTATAAGCAGCTGCTCGAAGCGCATATGTTTTAGGGTCTGAAGGCACAGCGTTTATTACCGAGGTAAAATCTTTTATAGCTCCTTCGTAATCACCTAAATCGTATTTCACACATCCCAAACTATAAAGAGCATCTATAAAATTAGGGTCCAGTTTATAAGCGTTTTGATAATCTTCTTGGGCACCAATATAATTTTTTAAATTATACCGCGAATTCCCTCTATTATAATAAGTATCAGCGTCTGGTTGCAATACAATTATTTTAGAATAATCTACAATAGCACCAGAATAATCACCTAAATCATTTTTTGCAAGACCTCTATAAAAATAGGCATCAAGGTTTTTAGGCTCTAGCTCTATAACTTGTGTATAAAGTTCTATTTTTTCATTTAAATCAGTAGCTTTATTAGCTTGTCTAAAAAGTTTATTGGCTTGCGCAAAAACTGTAAAGTTTAAAAGTGATAATACAATTATAAATATCTGTTTTTTCATAAATAACTAGTCATCAAATAATATGCCTTTTTATGGTTTTAAGACTAATGAAAGATAATTAAATTTTTTATAAAAAATAAGAGGCTGTCTGAAAAGTGTATTTTATTTACTTTGTCGGGTTGTGCTTGTCGAAACGGATATGGATTATCAATAAGTTTAAATATTTCGACAGGCTCGATATGACACAGAACAACACATTTTAGACAGCCTCTTATAGTTAAATATATATTCGTTTATTCTCCTAAAAATGGGTAACGATAATCTGTTGGTGTTACAAAAGTTTCTTTTATTAATCTTGTAGACACCCAACGCAGCAAGTTTTGAGGACTTCCTGCTTTATCGTTAGTTCCAGAGGCTCGAGCACCACCAAACGGTTGTTGACCAACAACTGCTCCTGTACATTTATCATTAATATAAAAGTTCCCCGCACAATTTTGCAATGCTGTGGTTGCTTGGGTAATGGCATATCTGTCTTTTGAGAGGATAGCACCCGTTAACGCATACTCACTCGTACTATCTACTAATTTTAAAGTTTCAGCATAGGTATCATCTTCATAAACATAAATAGTAATTACAGGACCAAATAACTCCGTATGCATGGTTGTGTAATTTGGGTTTGATGTAACAATAACTGTAGGCTCTATAAAATACCCTTTACTTTTATCATAGTTACCGCCAGCAATAATTTCTACATCGCTATCCACTTTTGCTGCATCAATATACTTAGCTAATTTATCGAAAGAGCCTTCATGAATTACAGCAGTAATGAAATTACTCATATCTTCTGGCGAACCCATTTTAAAAGATTTTACATCTTCTATAATAAACTTTTTAA
Organism: Mariniflexile litorale; assembly: GCF_031128465.2. GTDB lineage: Bacteria > Bacteroidota > Bacteroidia > Flavobacteriales > Flavobacteriaceae > Mariniflexile > Mariniflexile litorale. The sequence continues at coordinate 977,848 of NZ_CP155618.1, forward strand.
CGTCGTTCCACAAACTTTCTGGTACATAAGCTCTAGAAGCTGCACTACATTTTTGTCCTTGAAACTCAAAAGCACCTCTTACTATCGCGGTAGCTACTTGTTTAGCATCGGCACTTTTATGAGCCATTATAAAATCCTTCCCACCAGTTTCTCCAACAATTCTTGGATAGGTTTTATAGTTGTGTATGTTGTTTCCTATTTGCTTCCAAAGTTCTTTAAAAATAAAGGTAGAACCTGTAAAGTGTAATCCAGAAAAATCAGGACTAGATAGTACGGTATTAGAAATCATAACAGGATCTCCAAAAACAACATTAATAACTCCTGGAGGCACACCCGCCTCTTCAAAAATATCCATAATTACTTTCGCAGAATACACTTGGCTGTCACTTGGTTTCCAAACAACCACATTCCCCATTAGTGCCATACATGCAGGTAAATTTCCAGCAATGGCAGTAAAATTAAAAGGCGTTACTGCATAAGTAAACCCTTCTAAGGGTCTGTATTCAACTCTATTCCAAGCGTCACTCGTGCTTTTTGGTTGCTCACTGTAGATTTCAGTCATGTACTGTACATTAAAACGTAAAAAGTCTACTAATTCACAAGCTGCATCAATTTCTGCTTGAAATATATTTTTTGATTGCGCTAACATGGTAGCGGCATTAATTTTATAACGGTAAGGACCTGCAACTAATTCGGCAGCTTTTAAAAAAATAGCGGCGCGCTGTTCCCACGGCATTAACGACCAAGCCTTTCTAGCTTCTAAAGCAGTTGAAATAGCGTCTTCTACATGGGTTTTTTCTGCTAAATGATAAGTTCCTAGCACGTGTTTATGGTCGTGTGGAGGCGACATGGTTGTGGTCTTCCCCGTAATTACATCTTGACCGTTTATATATAAAGGCACGTCTATAGTACTAGTATACATCTCTTTGTATGCCTTTAAAACAGCATCGCGTTCAGGTGTTCCTGGCGCATAGCTTTTAACAGGTTCGTTAACTGCAATTGGTACATTAAAAAAACCTTTTCCCATGATTTGTTTATTTTCGTTATTGAATTATCAGTAAATAGACTACAAATCTAAGAATTTTTAAACGATTATATAGCTTGAAACCTTCTTAAATGCACGTTAAAGTTTGTTTATTTTTTGTAAGTTGCTCATCTGTTTTCAGACTAGAGTTTTATGTGTACAGTAACTATTATTCCAAAAGGAGTCCATGATTTCGTGTTAACCACGAATAGAGACGAGGCACCCAACAGAATCTCCCTTCCTCCAGATTTTTATAGAAATAAGGAAACCAGACTTTTATTCCCAATGGATAAACTCTCAGGCGGTACTTGGGTTGGCTTAAGTGAAAAAAACAGAGTCGTTTGTTTGCTGAATGGTGCATTTACTATTCATAAACGTAAAGAGAATTACGAAAAAAGCAGAGGCCTCGTTGTATTAGATTTTTTGATATCTGAAAACATTTTATCTACCGTAAAAACCTATCATTTAAATAATATCGAACCATTTACAATGGTAGTGGTAGACTGGAATACTACTTTAAAATTTTTTGAATTGGTTTGGGATGGCACAGAAAAGCACTTTAAAGAATTGCCGTTAGAACCTAAAATATGGTCATCTTCAACCCTATATACGGCCGAAATGAAACAAGAACGCCTGCAATGGTTCGAATCTTTCAAAGCTAAAAATAATTTGAATGCACAAACCTTATTGCAATTTCATAAAACAGCAGGTATTAATAATAAAGATTATGGTGTTATTATGAATCGTGGTTTTGTAAAAACGACTAGCATCACACAAATTGAAAAATTTAGTGAGTCGCTTGAAATGTATCATGAGAACTTGCAGAAAAAAACCATTTCAAGTAAAACGTTCCAACTTACTGAAACTGTAAATGACTAATACAGGCATTATTTTAACCTTAGCCTATCCAGAAACTATTGTGATGGTATCTAAAGAATGGTTTTCGCCGTTTTTAAGGTTTTTAGGCGTGGGGAAAAAGAACTATTTACGTGCAGGTCATGCTGCTTTGGTACTTATAAATAAAAAAACTGGCATTTTAGAATATCACGATTTTGGTCGCTACATTACACCCCAACCTACAGGGCGCGTACGAGGTAGCGATACCGATAACGAATTGCATATTCCACTTACTGCAGAAATAGAAAATGATAAAATCATCAATTTAAACGTTATTTTAGAGTTTTTAGCAACCCATCCAAAATTAACCCACGGCGAGGGTAAAATGCTAGCATCAATTTGTAATACCATTGATTATAAAAAAGCACGAACTCATATAACAAACATACAAGAAAAGCATTTTATTCGTTATGCCGCTTTTATAAAAGAGGCCTCGAATTGTGCACGTTTTGTAACCGATGCCTTGATTGCTTCAACAACAGATAAAACCATTCAAAAGAGCCTTAAAAACTCCAAGTGGTTTACCCCTAGCACCGTTGGTAATGTGTTATTAGCAAATACCGAAATGCATGTTTTTGAAGTTAACGAAACAGGCGTTATTTCTAAATTTAAAGGTTCTCAAAAAAGTGAAAACATCCGTTGTTTTTTAGATCAGCTTAAAAAACATACACCAAATTTTGAAGGCACCTTAAACCCCAAACCAGTTAATGGTTTACATGAAAAAGCGCAATGGCTATCAGGTATTGCGGCAGGTGCGTGGTTTGAATTACATAAAACTAAAAACTACAAAGAATATCTTTTTAGAAGAATATCCCCTATTGGTCATATTGATGTGAACGCCATTTTTATAGTTGAAAACGAAACCTTTAATTACCACGAAGCTTTTGAATTTGTACACTACTCAAATTGCAATTTTTTTCATGTAAAACAGAATGAGGTTATTTTTAGGTTTAACAGGAAGGAACCTTTTCTTTGATACCCCCTACTAAGAAAAAAGCTGTTTGCTCTTAATACATTCTTGACAAGACTTCCTCCTGCTTTCAAAATAACCTAGGACTATAGGCAATAAACTAATAATGCACAGGACTCTGAGTACATGGACAATTACTAATCCCTTGTAGAAAATCTAATCCAATAGTAATGACATGCGTACCAGAATTAAACCCAGACAAATCATTCATTGTAACTTGATAAGCATAACCAAAATAAAAAACATCCTTCTTAAAACCAGCCATAGGACCTACGTTTAAAGGTTTAAAAAACTGATCGTTTAAAAAACGATACGAGATACCTGCCCAGTAATAATCTTCATACTTATTAAACTTTCTAAACTTAAAATTCACATCGGTACTAGAACGTTTATCACTACTAAACATTTGATAATAAAGTGACGGTTCAAATTCTAATCCGCTCTTTTTTGGACCCTTAAATGTATACCCTGAATATATTTGATAGTTTAAAAGTAAATTAGGTTCAGAAACTCTAATATCTTCATCCAGACTTTTTTCAAGAATGTTATTCGCATTAAAACTTACAAAGAAGCCTTTATTTCTATACAAAGCACCTACATCAAAATTGTTGTTTGAAGTACGCCTATCATCTGTTATATCCGAAGGGATGGGCACTCCTGTATTTTCATTGTAACCTTGGAACTTATTAACATCAATTCTAAAATTATTTCTGTTATATGAAATTCCCAACGACAAATACTGCTTTGAATAATAATCTAACGTTAGATGGTGAGCAAATGAAACCTTAAGACCTGTTTGAATGGTATTTCCATTTTTATCATTATATAATGACAATCCTATACCCGAGCGATCGGCAATTCTAAAATCGGCATAAAACGATTGATTATCGGGGGCGTCTTTTATACCAACCCATTGTGTTAGTCCGTTTACTCTAATCTTTAAATTATCGCCAATACCCGCATAGGTGGGTGATACCACAAAATTGTTATCAGCCAAATATTGTGTAAAAACGGGTAAATTAAGTTCTTGACCATAACTATTTGCCATGATTACAAAAAGAAGATATAAGATTGATTTACGCATTGTATTGTTTTTATTATTTAGTGATTAAAACACTGATTACCATTTATCTATCTGTATAATGTAAAATGTCCAACAACATCACGCTCATACTTTTTATCATTTAATTTTATAACATACCAATAATCTCCCGAAGGCAGTTCTTTTCCTTGGTATTTTCCATCCCATTTTTGATTCACGCTCAAGCTGGTAACTTTACGTCCATATCTATCTATAACACTCACTCTCATTTCTTTGTATTGTGATGCACATCCAGGCCCCCAAGTATCCAAAACACCATCGTTATTTGGTGTAAAATAATTAGGAATACATAAATCGATAAACTCCATATACTTAGTAGCAGATACAATACAACCATAACTATCATTTACCGTCACCGTATAATCACCCGATTTGTAAATATAAAATGTATTGGTGCTACCGTATGATTCACCGTTTAAGCTGTATTCATAATTACCAGAACCACCTGCAGTTACTGTTACAATTTCATTCAATTCACCATTTTCTAATATCAGAGCTAATGAGTCATACTGTTCAATATCAAAATATGCTGTTCTTTGAATACAGCCATTCGTATGTCTTACATCTATATAATGCCCTAAACCAGCTGGTACGCTTACAAATTCATTACTAGCTTGATAAGTCCCTCCATTTAATGAATAATCTAAATCGGCAGGATTGGTATTACTTGCATCTACTCTAACTGTTACTAAGTTAGTAGATATATTATTAGTACAACCAAATTCAACCGAAACTTCAGGATTAATAGTTACTGATCCTGGGAACGTAATATTCCATTCTGATTCACAACCAAAGTTATCACGGATATAAACTATATGATCACCTCCAATTAATCCATTAAAATCAAACTGAGTTTGAGCTGGTGCTCCCGTTGTATAAACACCATTCACATCATCTAAACTCACACTATAAGGCATGTTTCCTCCAGTAATGTCAATACTAAATGCACCATCCATATCTCCAGCACAAACCTCTGGCTCTAATGATCCAGGAACAATATTCAATATTACTTGGTCTGGTTCGCTTATCGTAAAATTAATAAGTTCAAAACAACCTAATTCATCCTGTGCTATCACTTCATAATTACCTGGAGACAGATTATCAAATGTATTTGTTTCAAAAAACTGATTTAGTTGTGGAGAAATCGCATATTTAATTTGACCTGTTCCTCCAGAAGCATTTATTTCTACAGATCCATTATTAGCCCCATTACAAGTCACATCTGCGGGTGTAAACGGTGCTATTAATGCTGATGTAGGCTCCGTAATACTTACTAATCCAGATGTTGCAGTACAATCGCCACTATCAACTCGCACTTGGTAATCCCCTGCATAAAGCTGTGTAAATACACCAGGACTATTTTGGGTGGCACCTGGTATGTTAATCCCCGTACCATCTTGTAACGTGTAAATATAATTTCCTAAACCTCCTTGAGCTGTTGCTATAATAACACCTGTATTATCTCCAGCGCAATTAATAAAGGCATTGGCTAAGGATAAGTTTGGTAGCAATACCGGTAATGGATCAATCTTGATTTCATTAGACACATTAGCAACACAACTATTGGTATCTCGCACATAATAACTATGTGTTCCAGGAGCAACAGTTATTAGTGCAGGTGTAGATAAAGTAAATGATCCTAAAATTGTAGCAAAATTTGCAGAGTCACTATATTCATACACGCCTGTACCACCTGTAGCACTTAATCTTAACGTAGTACCTGTTAAACACGTTTGAGACGTTTCTTTTACTAAAGTAGCCTGTACTTGAGTGGGTTGACTTATCACAATATTTGGTGATATATATTGGCAATTATAACCATCGGTAATAGTAACATTGTAAGTTCCCACACCTAATCCACTAAATGATGGGGATGCTTGAGGACCAGACGATGTAACTGTTGGCGATGTCATATTTAAAGTATAACTAAAATTACTGCCTTGACCGCCTGAAACTCCACTTACTGTTATGGTAGCATTTGTGTCTCCAAAACATGATAATGAAGTTGTACTTGGCGTTACAGTTGCCGAAATTGGTGTTGGAATTGTTAAAACAACAACCTCTGAATCTATACAGTTCTTAGAATCTCTTACACTAACTAAATAATCACCTGCTGTTAACCCACTAAAATTAGATACACTACTAAACGGAGTAATGATAGTTCCCGAAGTAAGTTCCAATTGATACTCGTAACCACCTGGCCATCCTCCTACTGCACTTGCTGAAATAGACCCATCATTATTTCCACTTACACAAGTGATTTCAGTATGTGTTTCTGAAACTGTTAAAGCTGCTGTTGGTGCTGTAATTGTAAAGTTTTTACTTACTGTACAATACGGTGAACTTGTTAAAGTAGCTGAGATTGTATAGGTTCCTGCTGCTAAATTTGTAATAGACATTGGACCTGCACTTGCTGATGTTCCCGAAGTAACGGCGGTACCCGAAGGAAAATTCACAACAGTATAACTGAACGAACCTGCTTCGTTAGTTGGTGTAGGCACTCTATCAATAAACGTTACATTAACACTACCATTTGAGTCACTAAAACAAGTAACATCAATAACTGAATTTATAGTAAGCTCAAACGTATTTGGCTCATTCACGAAAAAGACTTCTTTGGTACTACAACCTGTATCTGTATTTGTAGCTGTAATATAATAACTTGAAACATCTAAACCTGTAAACACTCCCGTAGTATTGGTTTGAGTATAAATGGTTCCAACGAATGAAGTAGTTCCTGCAGGGTCATAAAATACGTCTTCAACTGTATAAGACATATTGGCAATGGCAGCACCAGAGGTATCGCTAGCTGTTACAGTTATGTCTTCAAGATTGTTACACGTTATAGCATTATCTCTATTTATAGACAAATTATCATCTAACTCAACATATGGCGCAATAGTAACTGCGGATGATGACCCTAAGCAATTATTATCATCATAAACATTAATAACATAATTTCCACCTAAACCATCAGACTCTGTATACGAAGTCGTTGGTCCATATTGAACTCTTATTGCATCACGAATAAATTCATAAATGGTATACGTTCCTGAACCTCCTGTAACCGTTGTTGTAGCAACTGATGCAAAATTATTAGTATTAGTTCCAGCATTACAAGCGTAATCTACAACAGTTGGAACACCTACTATTATTAAATCTGGTTCATTAACCCTAATTATTTCTGTAGCCGTACAACCTCTGCCCGAAGTAACTGTAACCACATAATCTCCCGCCTCCAGATTGTCAAATACATTGGAATCTTGATTAGGACGAGTTACCGCAACCGCATTAACGGTTGTACCTGTTAATGCATATTGATAAATTGGATTGTCATTTACCCCCGCTGCGCTAGAAGCTATAGTGGCAGTAATCATTCCGTTATTACCTCCATGACAACTTACAGCCTCAGTATTTAATATTAATCCTGTTACTGCCGTTGGAAATTCAAAATTAACATCTATTGAAAATGTACAATTAGTAGTAGTATCATGTACTGTAAAGGTATGAATGCCTGCTGCTACAGCTGTAAAACTAGCTGATGCTTGATAAGTACCCGAATCTATACTAAATTCGTAATTACTAGAACCTCCTGATGCAACTAAATTGATAGCCCCATCGTTAGTAGCACAACTTGGTAATTGTGTAATAGTATAATTTAAAGACAATGGGTTTAAAATAGTTGCTACAGCTACTTGAGTTACTTCGCAACCATTTGCATCTTTTACAACAACATCATAAGTACCTGGGTTTGAAACCGTGAATGTTGGTGTTGTTTGGAATCCTGAACCAATATTGTATTCATAGGGTGCAATACCACTACCTACTGCAATGGTAAACTCATAATTTCCTGATGTGTCTGGACATTGGCTTAATACAGCCGCCGTAATACTTGATGGTAAAACAGCAGTAGTGATTGTAACATCCGTACTAATAGCACAATTATTGGCGTCTAATACATACACATCCCAATCCGTATCAACTGCTGGATCAAGTAAAGCTGTGGATGAAGTTGTATAATCGGAAGCTACTGGTGCAACACCATCTTGCACAAAAGCATAGGTATAACCAGGCGTACCATTAGCTACTACCGCTGTTACTTCTGCCAATTTATTACATGTAGCATCTATATTTGTTATGGATAAAGTTAAAGCTGTTGGCTCACTTACTATGACAGTATCGAAAGCCGAACAATTTGTAGTATTATCAAGAACCGTAACACGATAGCTACCTTCTTCTAAATCTGTTAAGGTAATAACATCGCCAGTTTGAGACTGAGTATATGGTAATAATGCAGGAACAGAAGATACAGTTACACTGTAATTGCCTGTGGCACTAAAATCAGATACTGTGAATTCAATAATACCGTTTGAATCAGAATTACAAATAACATCGCTAATTAATTGTCCTGATACATCTATACGTAGTACATCTATAACCTCAAATGATTTTTCAAATGAACAACCGTTGGCGTCTGTTATTCTAAACATATACGTATCGGCCGTTAAATTTAAAAAGGTATTGTTTGTTCCATTATCGAGAATGGCTGACGTTGGGGAAATAATTTCATATTTAGCAATTGGAGTATATCCTCCAATAACTGTTAAACTAACATCAGTTGTTGGTAAAAGACATGTAGGATCTCTATCTACATTAAAATTAATGTCGGTTATTTTCTGGAAAGCTGGCACTATAATACTGCCATTAGCGGTACACCCTTTAGAATCCTGAACATAGTAATTAATCGTTTGATCAAGACCGTTGTCTATTACTGTAAATTCATTCGTGTCATAATACACAATTCCTCCATCAAAATTATATTTATACGGCGCTGTACCAGTTCCTGGAGTAACATTCACAGTTACTTTGGCAGGTTGTGGTACATTGGTAGTACTACAAGAGTAAGCAGTAACTATAGGGGCATCGAAAGCCAAAGCTACTGGATCTATAATAGAAAAAGTATCCGTTACCGAACAATTTTTGGCATCTGTAACCTCAATAGAGTAAGTTCCCTCTCCAAGACCTGTAAAGTAATTATCTCCAATTTGTACTATTGGCAGCCCCGCTGAAGGTAGCGTTTGTGTAACCGTGTAAGTATAGCCTACAGGTGCTGGTTCGCCCCCACTGGCATTAAAGGTAACGGTTCCATCGGTACCTAAAGGACAAGAAGGTGTTGTTGGATTCGATACCACTGTGGGGTCGGTAATTGGTTCCACAACTACTGGTAATGAAGTAAATTCACATGAATTAGAATCTGTAACTCTAAAAACATAAGAACCTGCAGCTGACGCCGTATAAACATCACCAGTAACTGTAGCGGGATTAAAACCACCAATACCATCAATTTCAACCAGATATGAAAATACACTGGTGCCATCTGAAAGATTTAGTGTTATTTCAGCATCCGGATTCGTCGTACAATCCAGTTCTTTAGTAACAACAGGGTTCAAACTTAGTTTTTTAACCAAAGTAATGTTTTCGGTATCTATACAGCCATTAGAGTCTGTTATAGTAACCGTATAAGTTCCCGAATTCAAATTACTGAAAGTATAAGGAAAACTGCTTACGCTTATTGCGGCATTGGAATCTAATTGTAAAGTATAATTAGCAATTCCTGCCGTTGGTAAATTAACCTCTATTTCAAAACTACCCTCGTCTGCACAGGCATCGGGTGTAGATACCGCAATAACCGGTTCATCATCTCTATCAACAACTACTGAAAGAGATGTTTCAATACAATTAAAAGCATCTTTTATATGTACATAATAAGTACCTGCAGCTACATTAAAATTAGAAGCAGCGTCCCAGGCATCACCAATTGCAGGTTGGGTGGCAGATGCAGAAATAATAAATTCATAAGGGGCGGTACCATTACTACCTGTGGCAGTAACCACACCCAAATTATTACAAGTTTCGTTTTTAACAAAATTAGCTACTACTTCAACTGGTACTGCAGATTCAGCAATATTAAAACGTGCAGAACTAACACTACAACCTAAATTAGGTCCTGAAGTTTCTTTAACTAACACAATATAATCTCCAAAAGGCAAGCCTCCAAAATTCGAAATAGGTAAAGTTCCGTTTGCAGGCACCACATCAGGCTCAACTGTGCTTACTAAAGCTAAGGTTAAAGCATCGCGAATTTCATAAGTGACATTCGTATCTGAAGGATACAAACTAGTAACATTAAAACTCACATCACCAAAAGCGCTCCCTGAGCAGGTAAAATTATTGGAAGGTGTTAAAGCAATATCAAGGCTTGAACTTGTATTAACGGGTTGAGTTGCTGTTTCAAAATAATAACAACCTGTACCTGTACCACCGTGTAAAGCATCAGCATCATACACAATAAAAGTATAAGTTACCCCTGGTATTAAGCTATTAAAAGTTGCTGATTTACTTAATGGCGTATCCTCAGACAACCACGGGCCCGTTGAAAGTGCATTGGGATAATCAGGAACCGAACCATCATAAATAGCAAAATAGAATGGCCCATTACCTACTATTGTTGTTGCTGTACCGATAGAAACAACAGCACTACCTGAACTCGACGAGCAATCGACAGGCATGCTTGTAACGTCAATATCCAAATCGTCGGGAGCCGAAGCTACTAGAACATCACTTTCCAAAACAGAACACCCATTGGCATCTATAATATTAACTTGGTAAATACCAAAATTAATCACATCAAAAACAAAGGCAGATATACCATCATGATCAATTTCATTATTAGTATAGCTAGGTCCTGTAATATAATAATCATAAGGTCCTGTTCCACCTGAAACACTGGTGATTTCAACAGACCCAAGAGATGTGCCTCCAGATCCACAAGTGATCGGGTTCCCTTTTACATCCGCTGTAATAACATTGGGTTGTGTAATAGAAAGTGTTTGCGTATCTGTACAACCTTTATTATCGGTAATTGTAAATGTATAATCATCCGCAGGTAAATTAAAAATGCCCGTTGTGTTATTACCTGTTAAAGTTCCCGCAGTATTAGTATAACTAAAAACAAAAGGTGTTACCCCCAGTGTTGTATTGTAATTTACTTGTACCGTTGCTAGATTACCGTTACAAAGTATGGGAGTGGTTATGCTTACACTTGTAATATCTGGATTTACAATTGGGGTAATTGTAACCGTATTGGTATCTCTAGAACAGCCATTGGCATCTGTAACATTGAATTGATATGTTCCAGGCGTACTTGTAGTAAATAAATTCCCTGATAAGGTACCTATAAAACCTGAAGGTGCACTTATAACGGTATAACTATAAGGACCATTACCATTAGCAGCATTAATATTAATAGTAGCATCCGTAGGAGCTGGAGCACAAGTTAAATCTTTAGTTAAAACAGCCTGTGCCGTAAGCGGCGCATAAATAGTAAACACCTGTGTTTCAATACAATTGTTAGCATCTTTCACACTCAAAGTATAAGTTCCCGCAGGTACGCCTGTAAACTCACCTGTCGTATTATAAGCGCCTCCTATGCTAAATTCCAAAGTACCAACACCTCCACTAGCTGTTGCATTTACAGTGAAACCTGTTGCAGTAGTTCCAGTACATTGATTGGAAACAACGATACTATCAATTAAAGGCGATGGATCTGTACTTATTGTTACATCCAATTGGGCTGTACAACCATTGATATCTTTTACATACACATCCCAAAGTACATTAGTACTTGGGTTTAAGTTTGCAACATTATTAGAAGTGTAATTTGTAGATGACGGTGTTACCCCATCTTGTACAAAGGCAAACGTGTAAGCGCCTGGTGTACCTACGTTTGTGGCATCTACATTTACAGTTACAACCGCATTAGAATTATTACAATTGGCATTAACATTTGAAGTCAAATTAAGTTGTAAAGGCGTTGATGGTTGCGAAATAACTTGGTCTGCCGTATCTGTACAACCTGTAATTTCATCTGTTACAACAATAGTATAAGTACCTTGTGCTAAATTAGACACATTAATTACTGCAGAAGTTTCTCCTGTACCAGTTGGTGTACCATTAATAGAATATGAATAGGAACCAGTAAAACCAGAAACTGTATAACTAGCAAACCCCGTATTCTCTCCATTACATAAAACATTGTTTTTACTTCCTGCTACAATATCAATATTTACTTTATCTGATACTGGGTGGGATTTGGTTGTGGAGCAACCATTAGCATCCGTAACTTTAAAAAGATAAGTACCCGCAGTTAATCCATTAAAAACACCTGTTGTACCACCCGAAGTGTTGATTACAGGTCCAGAAACAATTTCATAAGTAAATGGCGCAATACCTGTTCCTGCAGCAACTGGAACTGTAACCGTACTCGTTGATTCCGTGGGATTACAGGTTATAGCCGTATTTGTAATCGTTCCAATTGTTGGCGGATTAAACGCTGGTATGTTAATAGTCTTGGTGTCAATACAGCCATTAATATCTCGAACCGAATAGGTTATTGTTTGTACACTTGAGGTATTGGTTACTGTTAATGTATTGGTAGATGTATACGTACTACTACCATTAAATGCATAACGATAGCCTCCCGAGCCATTAGTAGCTGAAACGGTAATTAATGTACTTGTAGCACAACTCGTATTAGGAGGAATAGTAGCACTACCAACTAAGGTTGTAGGCTCGGTTAAAGTAATGGTACCCGAACTGGTACAGCCTTTACTATCCATCACTTCATAAGGATATGCAATACCAGCACTTAACCCTGTATAAGTGGTCGTGTTTGTAAAAGCAGAACTGTTAAAACTATAAGTATATCCGCCTGAACCACTTGAACCTGTTAAAATAACCTGTCCGTCAGCAGCTCCATTACAACTTACTTGTGTTGGAGTAATGGTTACCGTAGGGTTTACAATAGCATTTATTGTTGCAGTAGCCGTTGCAGTACAGCCTGTAGCATCGGTTATGGTAAATACATAAGTGCCAGAATTAGCAGAGGATACTGAATGTGTAAACGTTGGGCCCGTTAATGGGGCACTGGCTGCAGTTGGTGTACCAGCATCTTTAGTTATAGTATATGTGTAATCGGCTGTTCCTCCCCCTATGGTAACTGTAATAACAGCATTGGGAGATGCACTACAATCTAATTCCTTAGTGACAGCAGCTGTGGCTAATAACTGTGGAGCTATAACGATACCTGAGATAGTAGAAGTACAATTATTACTATCTGTAACAATTATTTCATGAGTACCAGGCCCTACATTACTAAAAGTATTTGTGTTTTGTCCTGGCTGTCCATTTAAACTATAAGAGAACGGAGCTGTACCACCACTCAAATTTACGATAAGAGTAGACTGGTTTATACTATCGTAACATAAATCAGAACCAGCATCCAACGTAGCAGTAGGTCCTATTGGAGTATTAACCGTTAATATTGAACTACCTACAGAGGATACACATAAATTGGCATCTTGTACAAAAACCTGATAACTACCTGTTGGCAGGTTTGTAAAAGTAGTACCTGTTTTATATGCCGTAATTACTGTGCCTGTTGAAGCATCCCGAAGCTCATACCTATAAGCAGGAGTTCCGCCTGTAGCCGAAGCGGTTATTGTTGCTCCTGTTGTACAGGTAGGTTGTTGTGTTATTGTAGCCGAAGGAATAATAGCATCTGGCTTACTGATAGTTTGTGTAAAATTAACATCACAACTCGATGGATCGGTTGCATCTTTACGAACTTTGACATTATAAGTAGCGGCCGATAATCCCGTTACAGTAACAGGAGAGGTTAACTGAGTAACCCAACTAGTTCCTCCATTTATAGAATATTGAAATCCAGTAGCTGCATCAAAATTTTGAGCAGCCATTGTAATAGATCCATTGCTCAAACCATCACAAGTTACATTTGAGAAATTTGTGATTTGAGCTGTAAACGCTTTTCCTGTAGCCACTTCAAAAGGAAATGTTATAGTAGTGGTACAACTTTTTGGAAGTTGATATACACTAATATCGTCTATAGCAACGTCGTTACCACTGGTTTGTTGAACATTAGATCTAACAATAAATTTTAAACTAGTATTTGATCCTGGATCTAAAGTCATGGGTGTTTTAGGGTAATTTTCCCATACTTGAGTTTTTGGAATATTACCTGTTGAGAAAGAGGAGATTTCAACACCTGAAGCATTCACTAAGGCAACAACTAAATCGGGGTCAAACTGCGTATTACCTGTTCTTAATAAATTCATTGCAAAAAACTCAACATTAATAGGCTGATTAGGAATAATATCATTAATCTGCTTTTCGTATAAAATTTCTGTTTTAGGGATGCTCGCTCCAATGTTAACAACTAAACATCTTCCTTTTGGTGTTGCTGGAACAGTAGCAGGTGTATGGTCTCCTGGTTGTATCCAAGCAGCAAAAGGACTAACTATACGAGCTGTAACTGAATAATCCCCATCATTTATAGCAGGACTACCTTTACATTGTGTAGCTACTGTTTGTCTTTCAAAACAATAATAAGTTGGATTTATACCTGGAGAAGTAGTATCATCTCCATAACCAAACGTCTCATATAATAAATTACTATAGGTTGTTACACTTTGCAATTTATACTCGACAGTTATTGTATGCGATCCGTTTGGCACATTTAAAAATACTGTAGGATCAGCCGTATTTGTGTTTGCTACTCCATCTAATAAATAATTATAACTATAAGAACTACTTCCAGAATTAGTTACGGTTACTGTAGCATCCGCTGTTCCATCACAATTAAAATCGGGATCTGAAACATCTATAGTTGGCGCTACTGGTTCAGAATCTAAAGTAATAGATGGCATAGAATAAATACAACCATTTCCATCTCTTATATATAATGTATAACTTCCTGGAAAAACAAATGATTCATTTGTAGTTACCCAACTCGCCTGATTATCAAAACTATATTCATAGGGAGGTGTTCCTCCTTGCGGATTGGTAATACGCACTTTCCCTTGATCTTCTTGACCTAAAGGTCCACAACCTGCTAATTCCGAAATACCCGAGGAAGCTGTTAAAGCAGTATCTGGTTGGGTTATAATAATATTTTCTGGAGTTGTAAAACATTCTGATGCACCAAGAGAATATTTTATAATAGCTTGATAATTGCCTGAAATAAGATTTGAGAAAACGGGATTAGAAACATAAGTAACTCCATTATCTATACTATATTCCAAACTATATCCATTGGCGTTTGTAACATTAAATTCAATTTCTCCTGAATTATCATTGTAACATAAAATATCATTTTTACTAATTGTAAAAACTGGAGCTGGATTATCACCTACAGTTATCGACGTGTTTGTAGTACAATTATTAGAATCGACTACTGTTATATTATATGTTCCTGGAGTTGTAACAACAATTTCTGGTACATCTTGGAAATCGGTAGTGCTATTTACAAAATAAAAATAAGGTGCAGTACCTCCCGTTGGGTATACCGTAATTTCAGCATCGGTACAAGTTAATGGTTTTGTAAGGGCTGAAGTTGCAGTTAATAGTGGTGGATTAACAACTGTAACTGTTCCTGAATATGAACAACCATCTTCTGTTTCTACCAGTGTATTATATGTTCCAGGGTTTAAATTTGCAAAAGTATAATTACCTTGCATAATTGGACCTACACTATTTATAAGTGTTGCGCCATCATAAATAGAATAAGAATACTGAGGTCTAACATCATTAGCCGCCAATCTTACAGTTCCTTTTCCACCATTACAAAATGGAGGCGTAACAATTGTAGAAACTGTAAAATTTCTTTGTCTAATTTGAATATTTGGTACAGTAAAAATACAAGGATTACTAGTTACACCTACTTGTTTTACGTATACTGTATATATATTTGGCGAATTGACAGTAAAAATATTGCTCGATTGGTAAGTTGTCCCATCTAAACTATATTCATACCCTCCAGGAACTCCTCCAACTGTTATTTGACCAGGTGTTGTACAAATAATATCTCGAGTGGTTACGGTTGGATTTAATAAATTTTGATATGAATTGAAATAAAATCGGTTAAAACAACCTCCCGCATAATTTAATGTTAATCGGAATTGACCTGAAGTGTTAACGGTATAATCTGGTCCGGTTCCAACCTGAGTCCAAGAACATGTCTCGTTTTCATTAGCACATTCATCACTAAAAACCGCTGCACAACTAGCTTCATTTAGTTTTTCCCAAATAATTGTGGATCCATCTGAAACACCTGTATTAATTTCTCTAGATGCATTGGCTCCACATAAAAATATATTTGGCAATAGTTTTCCATCATTAGGACATTCAACAACCTCATCTGCATATGGAATTACAGGATTTGTTCCCACCCCTCCAAAACGAGTAACTGTAATCTCTTGATTAATAGACAAACAAGGAGCGGCAGCTGTATTATGAACATAATAAGTTCCAACATTTGATACTGTTATAGATTGATTCGTTCCTATTACAGGAGATCCTGTTGGACTAGTGGACCATGAATATGAACTGTATCCGCTTGCAGCAGTTAATACTACGTTGGCCCCACACAGTACTTCAGTTCCTGTATATAAACAATCATCAACTCCTACCAAGAAATTAGTAGCCTTTGGGGTTAATATACAACCTGTATTACTATTAATACTCGGGTCGTCGGAAATAGTGAAATTAGGATTAAAAACACCTTCATAAGTTGCATATGCCTGATTATCTACACTATTAGAACATGCATCACTTAGCAAATTACAGGACGGTACAACTTTAACTTTAAAACGAATCTCTAAAATGGGCGTCTTTTCTTTAACTACCTCATCATCTACTTCAAAAATAATTTCTCTTGTTATTGCGTTAAAACTTTGAACCGTTACTCCTGTGGGCAAAATATCCAAATCATCAGGGTAATTAAAAATAATATTTATTGGTAGTATATCTCTAATAGTAAGCTTTGTAGCATCATCATTACCAATATTTTGAAATCCAATAACATAATTTAACTCATCTCCGAGGTTTACATTGGCTCCTCCTATATCATTACCCAAAGCATCTTCGACCGTTTTGGTAAGCAAAATATTTGGTTCTATAATATCTACAGCAAAAGAAGTAACAAAAGCACCGTATCCATCACCACTTGTTGTTAATTTTAAATCTCCCGCAGTGGCATCATTAGGTAATACATTATTAAGTGGGTTTGGTATAATTACATTTTTAATATCAAAGCCTAATGTATTAGTACTGTTGGGGTTCCTATTATTTACATAAGCACCATTATTAGTTATCCTAGAGTTAAAAAAATTGTTAGTAGGGCTTAATGCATCACTTATAATTGTAAATGCAGCTGATGTACTTGCCTTAAATCTAAAAGAATCACCTGTTATTCCGTAATCTCCTTCTAAAGCAGAAACTCCAATTCTAGCAACAACAGGAGATGGAGCGGGCAAGGTTTGAAAACCAGAAACTGGAATATCAATAGAAGTACCTCCACCAACACCTGCGTAACCATCAAAAACTGAAATAAATTTACTAGGCAATGTTGGGCTTTCGTATATTATTACTAGGGTCCAACCTCCGGCACATCCTCCATTCCTTTTTCCACGAGTTGCTCTTATGTTGGCAACAGTATAAGTCCCTTCTGCTTCTGTTAACCCTTGTAATAAATTTGTGACATTTTTATAACATATTATAGGTGAATCTTTAAAAGAGTTGTTAATATTCGTATAGTTATAGCCATCAAAAATAATATCATCTTCTTCCCCTGCAAGATCTGGATTATTATCAGCTACCAAATCAATAAATCCACCAGTAGGCAATTTAAATTTCACCTGATTCCAATCATTTAACCTAGCCGTACCAGTAAAACTTTGACTTGAATTTGTACCAACCTCATTTGGATAAACAGATGCCCAATACAATCCGGCATACACAATACTTTTACATGAATTATTTAATAATAAATCTGCAGTACTTGAACTAAATATAGATGCGTCTCCTCCACTTGCTACGTTTATATATTCGCCGTCATAACTATTATTATTACCATTTCCATTATATGGAACAGATAAACCTTTACCTGTAATTACACTATTCCCAATTAAAACGATATCTCCTTTTACTTTAACACTCCCTCCAGGCAATCTGGGAGAGAACGGTACTGCAAGTTGTGAAAAAGCTGTTGCACTACTAAATAAAATTAATACGCAAAGCATCAATTGGTAAGTTCCCTTCTTCATCTGCAACAAATGACTCCAACTAAAAGCAACAGAAAATTTTAACCCACTTGATTTCTTAGCAATCCTTGTGAAAAAAGACATCATTTTTTTAGCGAAATTTGCCAAAATAATTAGTTTCGAAAGTACTAATTCGAAAAAAGTAGAGTTCTCCATGATATTTTATAATTAAATTCTTTTCTCTCTAGTTTGAAATGAAAAGAAATGTTGTTTTAATTTTTATATACTTATTGATTTTCAATTTTACACAATTACCATTCTAATATTAAACGGCTTGGTTCTTTTATTTTAAGACAATATTCATGTCCTATATATTATCATGTTTTCTGAATGCTTATTATGCTTACTCGTATTTGTATCAAAAAAGAAGTTTACTTCAGATAGTTTAACAGAGATAACTTTTTTTGAAAAACAGTCTTTAAGAGAAAGATGACCTACATTATAAACGTAGCTGATATTAAAATCAGTATTGCAGGTTCCAACGTTCTTAAAAGGATTATTAATAGACCCATTAATATTATTACCAATTAAAGAAACATCATCTTTAACGGCTGGATTAAAATAAGAATGGGAAGACACGAAAGTTTGGGAAATACTTTGCAGACTAATTAATAATAATAAAACAGCAATTACCTGTTTAAAGAAAGTAAAGTTCTTCATGAAAATTATATTTTGGAATTTCATTCCTCAGAGAGTTTCAAAAAATTAGAGTTATTTAAGCAATTTTAAAATTCTATTCTTAATAATATACATATGTTATACTAATTAAACCTTTCTTTATTTCCTCATAAAATCTCTATCTAAACCCTCAAAGAATTGTCCTAATATTTTACTACAGTTTTTTCACAAAACATTATTTCCTTTTATGGGCTGTAATATTTCATTTTTCCTGAAATTCAAAAATATAAAAAAATCCACGAAATGCATCATTTTTTCGATGAAATGCGTTAATATTTATTATTAAAGGTTTTTTCTTACTTTTTATTTTAAAGAATTTGTATATCCCAATTAAAGTTTTGTTTTAAAGATTATAACCGTGTTTTCGCTTTAATTTAATTTTGTTTGTACAATTAATAGATGGTTGTTTTTACTAAAGAAGGGAGCCTTTTGCTTTTTGCTAAAAATACTAGAAAATGTATTGTATCGTAACAATATAAGCTTATATGAAAACTGAATTATTTAGAATTTAAAAGTTACAATGAAATAAAAAATGTAATACCTATTTATTCAATGTTAAAATTAAAATTCTTTAGAACTCAGTTAACAGCGGTGAAGAATGTAGAATTAAAGACAATATTTACTAAAACGCAACTTGACTATATGATCCTTAATTTTAAAGCAGCAAATTCACTTTAAAGCAAATTATACCATTAAAAAAGAAAAGCCCCAAACACAAAAAAATTTTTAAGTCTCCTTTAATAAACTGAATAAAAATAATCTCAAAGCAAATAATTACTGAATTTGGTACTTTGCATTTCTTCCAAACATTTACTTTTTATATTGCTTCCAAGTCTTATAATTAGCAAAATTAGGAAGCGTTGAGATTTTGCCTTTTTTGCTTATTCATACCTCCCCTAGTTTTAAAACTAGCTGTTTTAGAAATTAGTTGGTTCCTGAGCAAACTGTTAATTTTGGTATGTTTTGCTATTTTTGGTATATTTTAAATGTTTTTGCATTTTTAACATGGAGTCACTTTATCTACGGAGTATCTACGAAGGAACTACGGAGGAACTACGGAGCATCTATGAAGGAGACCCGTCCTTGCCCCTTAATATTTGTTATGCGAAATTTGAAAAACTTCGCACTTTTTACATATGTTACAAAAAAAGTTACTCAAAAAATCCAACGCTATCTATTTTTAAAATAGTATGATCGTCTTGAAAGTTTCTAGCACTTGAGTATTTCCAATCTATAGCATTGGTTACAAAACCATTTTCTATTGGGTTGTTGTGTATATAATCTATTTTTTGTTTGATAACTTTATCGCTCCATAATTCTATAGGTTTATTATGGTGCTGCCAGAACTGATACTTACTTGTTGTTGCATTCCTTTTCCCTGCTCTTTCAAACATCCATAACAACCATTCTTTTCTACTTTCTTGCGGATTATTTTCTATAGCTTCTATTACTTTTTTTGAAGTATGACGTTTAAAATCTCTTAGTAATTCTGATGGTTGCTCGTTTGCTGACCTGAATATAAAATGTACATGACTTGGCATAAAACAATAAGCATACAACTCCATACCCTTTTCTGCTCTGCAATAATTCACACTTTCAGCTAATACATTAAAGTAAGCTTGTCTTGTAAAAACGTCTATCCAGTTTATGGTTGCAAAGCTTATAAAATATAACCCTGACTTGTTATGGAATTTATAGTTTCTGCTCATGTAACTAATATAGAAAAAACTTGTTATAAATTAATTACATCTTTTGCTACCGCTAAGCTGTGCTTAGTGGCCGTTAACTAGCTAGAATTCTTTAAAATAAAAAAGCCTTTACAAATTAGTGTGAAAACTTCTCTTTTATTTTTCTTACTCTTACCGCCACTAGCAAATGCTAGCGGCAGCAGGGGTGCTAAAACCATAAAAATAAAGTACTTAACGGTTTTGATGGTTTTGGACATATTAATTTAGGAAAAGTAGTTCCTAACTTTTTTGCAACCATAAAGGCTATGGAATCTAACGGGAACATTAAAATTCGTTCTACGCCTAAACTATCCACTCTTAATGGGCATAGAGCCACCTTTTCAAACGGGCAAACATCTTACTATGCCGTAACTCAGCGAAATATTTATGGTACCGATAACCCCCAAACATCAGAAATCACCAACTACGAACCTATTGATGCCGAACTTGGGTTAACCATTAAACCTATGGTTTCAGGTGACGGTCAAGTAACGCTTGATATTTTTGTGATACAGTCTAGTTTTGGATTACGTATTGCTGAAGATGCACCTCCCGATTTGAGCTCCCGTGAATTCAGTTCTATTATCAGGGTTCATGATCAAGATATTGTGGTTTTGGGAGGTTTGGAGGAGCAAGTAAAAAACGATTCAGGTACTGGCGTTCCGTTTCTAGCTCGAATTCCTGTTATTAAATGGCTTTTTAGTAGCCGTAAACGGGAGGACTCCAAGTCGAAGTTAACGGTACTCATAAAACCAACAGTTATTTATTAATGTTAAGGAATCTTAAAACATATTTTGAATTTGGAAACCGTTTTTGTGGTGTGGAACATGGTTTACTAAACGATCAAGAGATTATTTATGCCACTGTTTTAAAAAAAACTAAAAACAATGTAATACTTGAGCATACTTTCAAAAATGTGGCTCTTGAGAATGTTATCTCAAAGCTTCACAAAAAACAAGCTGTTTTTTTAATTATCAATAACAATAATGTTTTAACAAAACACATTGAAAGCTCTCAAACGGCATTATTAAAATTAGCACATCATGCTTTCCCCAATGTCGATCTCGATGATTTTTTTTATGAAGTTATTTCTCAAGAAAATAATAATCATGTCGTCTCTATTTGCAGAAAAGAATATATTGAAGGGTTGATTCTTAATTATAAAACATATGGAGTTTCCTTGATTGATATATCATTAGGGAACGCGATAATAACCAGTATCTCACGCTTTTTAAACACTACGCCTATAATAACTTCCAACGCATGTATTTCTATGGACACAGATAGAGTTACTTCTGTTGAAAAAAAAAACATTGAAGATACTATCACATATGATGTTAATGGTTTGCAAGTAACCAATTGGCAGTTACTCTCGCTGGCTGGAGCCTTGAATATTTTATTAGATAGTTTTTATCCTATAACCAATTTCGGTGCCTTAAAAATAATTATAAACAGTCCCGGTTCTATACCATATTCATGAAATTTGGATTGGTTTTTATTTTAATTGGTCTACTCTTTAATTTTTTTGTTTTTAACTATTATTTTGAAGCTGTCCACTCCTTACAACAAACTTCTCAAATAAATCAAACTACCAAACAAAAACTATTAGAACTTAATGGAAGTGTTAATAAATCACAAAAAATGGTAGATGATATGTTAAAAAGTAGTTCTTCCAAAAGCTCCTTTTATGTGAATGCTGTTATTCAAGGATTGCCAAATAGCATTTTATTAACCGAAGTCAATTATCAACCACTGCTTAAACGTATTAAAAGTGGACAATCTATCGAAACAGATCACAACACGATGTTGGTTTCTGGAGAGTCAAACCATAGTGAGTCCTTTTCAAAATGGATCGCTGATTTAGAGGTCATAGATTGGGTAGAAAAAGTTGAGATATTGCACTATGAAGATACTTCAACATTGGTTTCAAACTTTAGTTTAAAACTTATTATAGCCCATGACTAAAAAAACCAAAAACGTCCTACTCCTTGTTGGTTTTGTATTAACCCTACTGCTCTGTTATCAGATAGCAATATCAAAAACGGTGGCTTTAAAAAAAGAATACAACACCTTAAAGCAACAAGAAACTTTATTTAAAAACACTCCCAAACAGGTCGAGCTATTAAAACAAAAGCAGCGCTATTATGATGGGCTACTTTCAAAATACCAGCTTAATGGGAGTTCGGTTCAAAACAATCTTTTAAAAACCATCAACTCTTATGCCGATAGTACAAATCTTAAAGTCATCGAATTTATCGAACCTCATATCATTTATCAAAATGAATTGAAAGTTAGTACTTATCAATTTACTTTAGAAGGTAATTATAATGCCATTTTAAAGCTTATTTACAAGCTAGAACAGGAAACCAAGTTTGGTGAGATTACTAATCTACATTTTGAAAAGAAAATCAATTTTAGAACAGGGTATTCCTATCTACAAGCACGAGTATTATTGAAGAGCTTTGGGTAAAAAATGAATTTAATAGCGCTACTTTATATTTATTTTCGATTTAAACTGTATACGTTAAACAAAAGTAAGTAAAGGAAATTAAATACATAAAACCTTTGTAACGGGAACAAAAAAACTCAACCCTTTTAAAAAACTCTATGTTTTATATATCATTTAGGACTTAATTAACCCCTTTAATAATTGTATAATTATTAGGATTTAATTTCAATTGACCCGTTAGAATTTTTTCATTTTCTTTTAAAATAATTTCATGTAATGAATTACTAAAATTAAAATAACATTTAATAAATTCGTCATGAAATGTTCTTGAAAATGAAATTAAATCTTTTGAAAAGGACAATTCTTTATATATACCATATTGAAGAATTGGTTCTGAGTTTCTTAATAATATGAGTTTTTTATATTTATTAAGTAATGCGTTTTTGTCTTTTTCAAATTCTTCAACATTCAAATATTTATAATTTTGATTCACTTTTATCCAAGGTTCTTTATTAGAAAACCCAGCATATTCACTAGTATCCCATTGCATTGGACTTCTAGATTTATCTCTATTATGTTTATTTCCTATTATAAGGGCTTCTTCTTTAGACTTTCCATTATTTAAAGCCAAACTATAATGTGTTCGGCCTTGAATATCCCTCATTTCATCTATTAAATTAGCTTCAATATTCTCCATGCCAATTTCTTCACCATAATATATAAAAGGAACACCTTTTGCTGTTAGCATTAAAGCGGCTAGGGCTTCAGCCCTACCTGGGTTGTTTTTTGCTAAACGACTTACAAGGCGAGACATGTCATGACTTCCAAAAAACAATGTTGGATAGTTGCTCATGTTTTTTTCCATACTTTGCAACTCATCAAAAATACGTTGCGCAGAAAACTCAGAAATACTTCCAAAATTAAAATTAAAAACCACATCCAATAACTCTGGCGCTTGATATAGCTTTAAGGTCTCAATTTTATCGCTTCCTATTTCACCAACTATAAAACGATTATCGTATTCATTAACGGTGGCTCGAATAGCTTTCATGGCCTTTTTAACACCTTTTTGATTGATGTCATTTAAATGTTCCTGCTCTCCCTCTTCATTTATTGGATTGTCTAGAGTAATTCCTTCAGTAGTTAAAAAATTAATAACATCCAACCTAAAACCGTCAACTCCCGTATCTAACCAAAAACGAAGCACATCTTGTATTTCTTGAACAACCTTTGGGTTTCCCCAATTAAGGTCTGCCATTTTTGGGTCAAATTGATGATAATAATATTGATTTGATACCCTGTCAAATTCCCATGCTGTTCCACCAAAAAATGATTCCCAATTATTGGGTGTGTCTTTCCAAATATAATAATTTCTATAAGGGTTGTTTTTGGATTTTTTTGCTTCTTGAAACCATTTTGATTCTGTAGAAGTATGATTTACTACCAAATCCATAATAACTTTTATTCCACGACCATGTGCTTCTTCTAAAAAAAAATTAAAATCTTCTAAAGTTCCATATGTTGAATCAACTTCGTAATAACTACTCACATCATACCCATTATCTACTTTTGGTGACTTCAAGAAAGGTGTTAACCAAATACCTTTAACGCCTAAACTTTGAATATAATCTAATTTTGATGCGACCCCTTTGAAATCACTAAAACCGTCACCATCACTATCTTTATAGCTAGGCATATAAATTTCATAGAAAACGGTTTCTTTCCACCAAATTTCTTTTGTGTTTTTGACTGTTTGAGTATTACATGAAATAAGGGTAAAAAGGAAAAAAATTAATACGGTTGTGTTTAGTTGTTGCATTTTATTTTTTAAAATCAGGATCCATAGCTGGTTCACGGATACCAGCTACTTCATTTGCCATGAGTATAAACACGTTCCAGCATAAACCTCTTGTTGATTCCCACCAAGAATCTGTTGTCGTCCATTTTGTTGGAATAAACTCTTTACTGTAAGGCCATTTTGGATTGAGATTAATCTCTGCCCATGCCCTATTCTCCATAAGTGCTTTTGCTTTATGCCACCCGTGACGTAATCCAACTACATATCCACAATATTCAGGTCGCATCCAGCTTCCTCCATTGTAATAAAAACCATCCCTTGCACCATCTTTATAGTTAACTTCTCCAAACTCTCTAAAAGGCTGATAGTCTGAAGTTAAATAGGAATAACCCTTTTCGCTCTTATCCAATCGGACACAAACAGGTGCGGTAGTGCCATATTCTGGATGCGGTGAATTTGGGACTTTATTTAGTATCGGTATTTGATTTAAATGATTGATAACCATGTCATCAGTTAGCATAGGTTTATTGAACAACCATAATGAGAAAAATTCAGGTTCTAAATCGGTCATTGTAATGACATCAGGAAAATCACGATCGAACAACAAGTGCTTTCTTTGTAAATCGTAAAAATCAAGATAACCTAATTCTGCTTTTTTAATATATGAGTCGGATATATTATAACCTAGTTCTTTAATTGTTTTTAACGCAATTGCAAACATACCTTGGTTTACTGCCAACTTATCTGTCTTAGGCTCATACACATTAATATCGACTTGACTTAACGTAAAATGCGATTCACATATACCGTTTCTATCCTCATCAAATTCATTTAAAACATATTCAACGGCTTTATCTATTTTCTCTTTAGGCAGCGTAACACCAAAACGCCTTTTATTCATCATAGCCCAAATTAAAAACTGAATAGTCGCTTCATTGTCTTTAGCCTCTATTGTGCCCATATAAGGCGTTATAATGGTAGCTACAGCTCCTTTGGAGTTTTGAGTTTTAGACCATTGTTCCCAAATTTTTAAATTTAATTCCTCATTATAACTTGAGACTATAGAAAAAAACGAATCCCTATTGTACATATCTGGCGCATAATTCATGTTGGGAACATTCAAAGGCGTAAAATCATTAATTGATGTGATCCAGGTCAACATGTTGAAGTTTGCATATAACATTTTTTCTATCAAAGATCCTTTAAACCCTTTCCCTTCGGCAAAACGTGATTGAGAAGAAATTACAAAATCATGGTGGTTGGTCCAAGGTTCAACAAACACATAGCTTGTTTTGGTAACCATTTCACCCATATTCATTCTGTTATAAGGTTCTCTTTGGGGTTGGTGTTCTATAATTTTCAAATCTTTAATTTCTATTTTAGCCTCATTTCCTGATTGGGTACCAATAAACATGGAAACGCTGTCTTTTTCTATGTAAGGAATTAAAATACTTCCCTTAAATAAAGTCCATTCATTTTCTGATATAGGGAATTGATCAATGTATTTTATGCCATGTTCTAATTCTATTGTTTTCTTTCCATTTTTAATTCTGAAAAGCTTTAACGCCATTGGAGAATTTCCTTTTAAAAGAAATGAAATAGTATATACTTTTTGATTTTTAAAAGGTGCTATTATTTCAAGCCCTGAACGGTTTGAAGGTTTACAGTTTAATGTAATGAGTCTAGGTTGTTCTTTAATTTCAACAGCACCAACTTTTATAAAATTGTCACTAATTTTTAATGCCACATCTTTTCCTGCATCTAGATTGTAGTTTTCTCCAAATTTTTGTTGGATATAATGCTGCCCTTTTACTCTTTCTTCTATGGTAGCAACAGAAACTAATTCTGCATCGGGTAATTTTCTCATTCCAACAAAACCACCCCCATGACCGTTAAACCTTCTACGGGTAGTTCTTGTATAATGGTTCTTGTATCCAGCATCCATTAAAAATCCTACCAATTGATTATGGGGTGTTACAAATCCAGCAGATGGAAACATTTCGTGAACAAAACCTCCTGGAAAATTATCATGTTCAAAAGTGATATATTTTGAAGGCGTTTCTGAGGGCTTAAAATTTTCTTCAATAGTATAATAAAGCGACGGCATACCCGATTGAAATAAATCAACACGCTTTTTAACCACATTGGAGTTTACGACTTCATAGGTTACGGTAATAGACAAATTCAAATCAAAATCTGGTAAGTAAGTCTCTTTTGATAGTTTTACAATGGTTTCATCTCCTGTCCATTCTGAACCTTTCCAATTATTAATTTCGGTTATTTCGCTTAAATCTAAATTGGCTACTTTTAGTTTAAATTCTTCCGTATTATGAATTAATAATTGGTTTCCATTGTAAATATCTACACTAAAACCTTGTTCTGTGCTTCCAACTACTTTTATGTTAATGTTTTGACTCCATCCTTTTACACCAACACCAGTGAAACAAAACAGTTGAATCATAATTATGATTCTCATTTTTTTATATAATTCAGTCATTTTTATATGTATTAGTTTGAAGTAGAATATCTGTAATCTATTATAACATCATTCGCATATAATTTGTCATTTTTTACAGACATAACTGCATCGTTCGGAACCAATACTAACAGAGAGGCCTGTTCTTTAGCTATGGTAAACGTGAAATTATTTTTTACATTCTCAGCAATAAATGCCCTTTTTATGGCATCATATATTTTTAATTTATTTTCACCTACAGAAATGGTAATTTCTTTTATTTCTGGATTAGGGTTATAAAATAAAAAAGAAGGAAAGGCATCTCCTCGATAAAAATCTGTTGCCAATAAATTTAATTGAAGAATGTTTTCAACATTTGTTTTTGAAATGATAGATCCTGCAATACCTACGTGCCCGCTTCCATAAACACTAAATTGTGACACATCAGGATTACCCTTTACCCAATGTGGTCCATCTCCTATCGCAATAGGAGCTTCTATATGTTCATATTGTTCAAAATGTGATTCTTTAATTAAACCCTCATAAGCTATAACACCTTTGGTATGTTGTTTTAGTTCTGGTATACTTTGATGCGCATCTGGCATTTCATAAGGATAGAACAGTTTTAAAGCATTGCTGGCGTTCAGCATCCATTTTCCAATCATATTTGCATAACGCTGGTCGTATCTTACCATTGGCACTAAGGGCCACATAGTATCATAGGTATTCATTAAAAACCCAAAACCTCCATGATCTACAGTACTACCTACGATTCCAGAGACATCATATCCATTCCAATTATCGACTAAAACGCCCCATCCTTCTCTACAATCGGGTGTACCATTAAATGTCCAATCAAGAATTTTAGAATAATCATAATCTGTTTCTTCTTCTGCATTTAAACGTGCAGCTACATAAGCTCCAAAGGGCATTAATATTTCGTAAAATCTATTATCTGTTTGTGACAAAAGGGCTTCTAAAGAAGATTTTGCTCCTTTTAAATATTTAGGATCATGAAATTTTTGATAAGCTGAATATAGCACATACGCATGACCTGCAGCTACGTCTTCTTGTTTGCAAATCCAGTTATCTTTGGGTTCTAAAGTGGCGTAATCAAAAAAGGAATGTGCATAGTTACCTGACATTATAGAATCGGCCTCATAAAATTTATCCGCAACTGAGCGCATGATATTTGAATAATCTTTTTCTTCTGGGTAGAAATTTGCAAGTCCATAAAACAATACATTTGGATACACATCATACCACCAATCTCTTGCATAGCCACCTCCCAACAATGCGACTTCGGGGCATGTATTATTCATCACAATATTCCAGTTAGTATCCGAATTAAAATAATTTTTCAACATAGAGACATAATTTTTTCCGTGTTGGTTTGATTTATCAATCCCCACAAGAGTTGCTCCAAACACAGAGCCTATAGTGGCCAGTGACTCATGAAAAATACCATTGTTATGTTCAGCCCCTTGCCTTAAGTCTCCCATCGCTGTATAAATTCCAAAAGTTTCTTGGTCGAAATTTTTACGAGAATTATCAACCCAAATTAATGGCCAATAATCACCTGTTTGTGTGTCATCAAAAACCAAAGAATCAAATCCTCTTGCTAAATTTTTGAAATCTATTATTTTAAAAGGTTTCGGCAAATGAGGCATTGAATCAATACGACTCAATTGAATCTGATTTATTGGTTTTTCTATACTAAATTTAGAAGGTTCCGTTTTACATGAATAAAAAACCAAACTAATAAAAAGGACTACTATATAATTTAATTTATGCATTTTCATATTTGATTACATTTTTAGTAGTTAATGTTTCATTTTCCAATGTTTCTTGTTGTTTTAAAAGTTGTTTAGCTATAATTATTGAAAGTAATTGAAGTACTCCTATAATCAATAAAGCATATCTTAAGGCGATGTCTGTATTTATATAGAAAGCAATCACTAAAAAGGTTCCAGCTCCTAAAAAACGACCAATAAATAAACCAAATTCATGATTTAGGATATAAGAAAACTCATTTCTATTTTCTATTGATGACAGTAAATCGATTACTCTTAATTGAATAGGAAAATAAGCAATATCAAGAACTGGTCTTGCTATCAATAATAAAAACATGAATATGATAACTCCAGTTGTATTAAAGAGCAAACCATTAAAAAATGATGCTAAGAAAAAACAAATTAAACCAACAGAAAAAATAACTAATCGGTGTTTAGGTTTAGAATATTTCCCTAGAATAAGCATAATTATAGCTGCTATTACAGCACCTATTGATATAGCTGAACCCAATGCGCCTTCGGAATTAAAGAATTTCATCATTAACATGGCAGGCGCCGTAACAATAAAACCTTGTGCCAATCCTTTTAAAACAGCCAATTGTAGCATTTTTTTCCAGAGTTTATGAAATTTAAAATATAAAAACTTTTCACTCTTTGGTTTTTCATACTTCCCAAAATGAAATACAATAGAAGCTAAAACGGTGATTCCAAAAACAATCATTGTGATTACTCTATATGCTGAATTAACACCATCATTGCCAACTTTACCTTCACCTTCATTACCGCTCATTAAAAACCAGCCAATCATTACTGGAACAATAGAAGCAATAATTGTATAAAGAAATGTTTCTAAACCATAGTAAAAATTTCGTGTCTTATCTTTCGTAGTTGCAAGTACCAAATAATCTCTATTTGCCCAATATAATCCAAAAGACATCCCCATAATTAAACCGGCTACGGCTATCCCTATATAATTAATTTCATCTAAAGACATCATAAACACCATGGAAACGCCACTTAATATCATTCCTAATGAGAACAATCTTTTGATATTAATATTATTTAATAAATATCCATTTATAAAAAAAGTAATTGGAATACCTATATAAATGGCTAATTGATATAAGATAACTTTGGATGGATCATTAGAATTCCTCATGATATATGATGCTACAAAAATATCGATTACGGGTAATACAAAGGCATAAATGGTATTTGTAATAATTAATATTTTTGCACTTCTTGTAAAATCTTTCAATCCTACTTTTGCTAAATCTATCATGATTGTCCTAGTGTTTTTAATATTTTGTTAATTGAAAAATTTGCAGAACAAACATGTTCATCTGATGCGCCATAATACATTTTAATGGTATCTCCCTCAACGATATGACCATTTGTAAACACTACATTTCCAAAAAAACCAGTTTGTTCATAGAGTGCAAGGGGTTCCATAATGGGTTCCTCTGAACGTGCAATAACTTTTGATGGGTCTTTTAAATCCAACAACAATGCTCCTAAACAATATCGATTAGCTTCTGTAGCACCGTGATAAATTTCTAGCCAGCCTTTTTCGGTTTTGATTGGGGCTGCTCCAGCACCTAAACGTTTACTGTCAAACTTCCCTTGTCGTGTTTTTGCAATACACTTATGATTTCCCCAATGAACAGCATCAGGTGATTCAGCTAGCCATATATAATTCCCACCTAATTCTGGACTGCTTGGTCTATGAAGAGCGAAATATTTGTCATTTATTTTCTCTTCAAAAATGGCACAGTCTTTATTGTGAGGGCTGAAAATCATTCCTTTCTTTTCAAATGTTTTCCAGTCTTTTGTAGTTCTTAATCCCACTCCTACCCCATTGGCTGATACCATAGTATACGTTAGATGATAGATATTGTCTATTTTTGAAACTCTACAGTCTTCTATGCCATAAGATTCATAGTCACCTTCTCCAAAAAGAGAAGGGTACGCCATGTCTTCTTTAAAGGTTACACCATCATCACTAAAAAGTAATCTCAAATGCGATATCGTTGTTAAATGATCGGTTCCATCGTAGGTGATTACTCTGGCATCAGACGCATCCAATTTTGAGTCTTTAAGGTTAAAATCTAATATTTCAACTTTGCCAACAGAATTATATATGGGCACAGATAACAATCCTTCTTTTTGAACCGTACGTTCTGCCACACGCACTAAAAGTCCAATTTTATCTTTAAATTCAAACACGCCTGGATTAAGCAGGCATTCAATAATCATGTTTTTATTACTAGGATTTAAATCTTTTGGAGATAAAAGTGGGTTTTGATTGCTTCTTTGTGATATGTCTTTCATATAAATTTGGTGTTATATTTTCAAAAATACTATGCTTAAAATGGTCAGGTTGTTATTTTGCTTTTTCAATTTCCAAAAGCATGAGCAACGTTTCTAGCGTTGATTCTGCCCCAGAGTTCTTATTCACTTCGTTTGGACCCGTAATTCCATCAAAACAAACTCCATTACTTGGATTGTAAATGGTTTTATTAGCATCATTTTTCCCTGATAGCCACAACCCCAACTCATTAACTATATCCAAATATTTAGCATCATTTGAATAATGATATGCTTCGGCCGCTGCCCAAAGCATGGGTCTAACTCCGTAGGCAATTTGAGGATACTTATTCCTATTAACCTCTATAAATTTATTAGCTACTTTATTTATCCAAAAAGCTTCAGCAAATCCATTTTGCAACATCCAAGGATAAAAATTTTCTATTTCCAATAAGGCACTATCTATATATTCTTGATTATTAAAAACTTGACCTACTTTTAATAGTGCATAAGCCTGATTATTTCCCCAAGCATGCCATAAATTTTCAGAACTTAAAAAAGCCCCATAGGGGTAATTGTCAGCATCCCCTTTTTGCATAAGAATAATACCTTTGGCTAGATGATCAATTAATGCTTGTGAATCGTTATCTCCCGTTCTCGTATAATTTTTCAACAATCCTAAAATTAATATAGCTGACTGATCAGCAGCTGATTTTCCAGGCAGCCATGTTGGCAATTCAATGGTATTAATAACTTCTGTAGTTAAATAAGATGTTGGAAGGTCTCTTTTAATATTTGTTGTCAATTTTTCTGAGGCCATTGCTATCCTATTTGCCATATCCTCATCAGATTTCAAAAAGGGATATGCTGTCTCTATGGCCCATAACGCTCTAAATGACCACCAATTAAGCGTTGCAAGGGATGTTCTGTATTCAGTATTTATAGTAAGATCATTCCAAATAAAATTATTAAAATACCCATTTTGGTTTTGCATTTGTAAAACAAACTCGGTAAGGTTTTTAAGTTTTTCCAATGCTAATTCCTGATTACCGTATAATTCTAAATATTTTGTCAACATTACAATACCTCTTGACACATCATCTACACAGGTAAACCCCTCATTTGGTTCAATGGCATACGTATAATTTGGATATTCACTGTAAATATTAATAATCCCAACTTTTTTCCCATTAAAATTAATCTCATTATAAAGATGGTTAAAATGGTTAAAATTTAAAGCTCCATTAGGCAGTGGATCAGAGATAGTAATTTCTATATCAGGATTTGGAATACTTTCTTTAGGTTCCTTATCAGGAAAAGATGTATTGCTATCATTGCATGAAGCAAATCCCATAAGCAATATCATTAAAAGATAGGGATTTATTCTAAACATACATATCATGTTTTCAAATTTGTGTTTTTAGTAGTTATTGCCTAATCAAATAGTTATAACGGTGTTTAGAAAACCACATCATTTGTGATTAAAGGAGAAGTAGTAAACTAAAACTACTTCTCTTTAAAAAAAACTAAACTTAGAAATTAACTATTTTGAAAGATTAATTAATAACCCAGATTTTGTGTGATTGTACCTCCAGATTTATCAACGTCTCCTTGAGGAATTGGATATAAATAATTTTTATCTTGAAAATTCTTTCCTAGACCTGTTAAAACAGATTTTGCAGTTCCCCATCTTTTTAAATCATTAAATCTTTGAGACTCAAACCCTAATTCAACTCTTCTTTCAGACATCAACCAACCTTTAATTTGAGCTGGATCAGTTGAACTTGGTCTGTCTGTTAAAGTTCCTAACGGAATCACGGAGCCGTCTGCAGTTGCAGTAGTTCTCGCTCTTGTTCTTACTTGATTTATAATGGCAATAGCTCCGGAATAATCTTCAGTTTCATTTAATGCTTCAGCTTTCCAAAGGAGAACATCAGCATAACGAATATAAATTTTGTTACTAGGAGCATCATCATTTCCTTTGAAGTCACCAACTGTATTACCCAATAATTTTGAAACATTTTGATTGGTTACATCTACGGTATATAACAATCTTGGATCGTTGGGTTCAAAAGCATTTATAAAGTCCGCACTTGGTGCTATAAAGCCCCAGCCTATTAAAGCACACAACCCATTACCCTTTCTTGGGTTTTGATCTGACACATGGTCGTAAGCAAAAATGACCTCGTTTTCAGAAAACTCTTTATTTACATCAAAACTATCGAAATAATTAGCATTTAAGCTATAAAAACCAAGGGTATCTAATTCATTAACAAGACTAATTACTGTTGCCCAATCTTCATTATATAAGGCCACTTTAGCTTGCAATGCAATAACAGCACCTTTTGAAACTCTCCACGGTTCAGATGGAGATGGGTATTTTAAATTTGGTAATAGTAATTTTGCCTCTGATAAATCAGAGTTTATTTGTTTCCAAATTTCTGTTGAAGGTACTCGTACAGCTACATCAAAAGCTTCTTCAAACGATTTTAATGGAGTTGTTAAAAGTGGTACATCACCAAAATTATTTACTAAATCAAAATAATAAAAAGCTCTTAAAAAATAAGCTTCACCTAATAATTGATTTTTACGGGCATCTGCAATACCAACTTCTTGGGTTATTTCTGCATTCGTTAAATAACTTATCGCAAGGTTTATTCTATTAATGCCCTCATAATCATAAAGCCATAATCCATTAAACCCACCATTGTCTGCAGTAAAACTAAAAGCACTAAACTCATCCATCCACGCTTGATCACCATCTGGATTCCATTTTTTAATCATGTCATTGGATGCTATATCTTGCAAAATAAAATCATTTCTTAGTACTGTTCCATCATCCCAACCCCATTCACCTATAAGATTTAAGGTGCTTGCAAGAAGTTGATACGAAGAGCTTACAGACGACTCCAGCGTTGTTATTGTTGGTGTTGTATCGATTTGATCCAAAGTAAGAAGTCCTATGGGCTCTTGTGTTAGTTCATCATTACAGCTTACAAAGGATGTAATGATACATATTGCGATTAAACTATTATATATATTTTTCATAATTAATGCTTTTAAAATTTAACATTTAAACCAAACAAAATCGATGATGAGGATGGATACGTTCCTTTGTCTATTAAATCCGTTGACTCAGGATCCATTCCTGTATATTTTGTTGCTGTAAATAAATTTTGACCAGATACATACAGACGGATATCTTGAACTCCTTTTACACCATTTAAGGTATACCCCAACTCAACATTTTTAAGACGTAAGTAAGATGCATCTTCCACAAAAATACTTGACACTTTACTACTTCCATTATCCTCAAAGGCAACTCTTGGAATTGTATTACTAGTCCCTTCTCCATCCCATGCACCTAAAATATTGGTAGTATAATTAAAAGGACGTGTATCATAATCCAATATTTTCTTAGAGTCATTATATCTGTCAACACCTTCAACACCTTGAAAAAGGAATGAAAAATCAAAGTTTTTATACGATGATGAAAACGAAATACCATACGTTAAATCTGGTATTGAGCTTCCAAGGAATTTCCTATCATCAGAATTGATAATTCCATCATCATTAATATCCTCAAATTTAATATCCCCTGGTTTAACACTAGGATTTAAAGTTCCGCTTAAATGAGTGTTTATTTCTGCCTGATTTTGATAAATCCCAACCATTTTATAACCGTAATAAGCATTTAGAGGCTGTCCAACTTGTGTTCTTGTAACTTGTCCAACAAGATTTGGCACATTAGGATGTAATTTTTCAACACTATTTACCACCGTTCCTATGTTTGCATTTAAGCTATATTTGAATTCATTACTGGACTCTCTGTAGTTTAATGAAAACTCAAATCCTTTGTTGCTTACTTCTCCAGCATTTACAATGGTTGGCGCAACATCTCCCACAATACTAGGCAAACCTATTGGTAATAAAATATCTGATGTGTTTTTCACATAGTATTCTGCAGAAAAAGTTAATTTATTGTTTAAGAAACCGGCATCAAAACCTATGTTTGTAGATTCTGAACTTTCCCATTTTAAATCTTCATTTCCATAGCGATTAACAACCACTTTCCCATCTATTTGACTAATTAAAGTTAAAAAAGCATAATTGTCTATCTCTTGGTTTCCTAATTTACCCCAACCCGCTCTTAGCTTAAAATTTGATAACCATTTAACATCTTTTAAAAAATCTTCATCAGAAATTTTCCATCCAGCAGAAATTGAAGGGAAATAACCCCATCTATTATTTTCTGAAAATCTTGAAGATGCATCGGCTCTCATATTGGCTGTAACCATATATTTACTATCAAACATATAAGACGCTGATCCAAAGTAAGAGAACAAGGCCCATTCTGAAGCACTACCGCCATTCCATAAATCGGTTTCTGTAGCACCATAATCAATATATCTAAAAGTACTATCTGTATTATCAAATCGCGCTCTACTTGCTCCAATGGAGGAGCTATAATTATCAATATATTCCATTCCTAATAATGCGCTGATATCATGCTTCTCATTAAAAGTTTTAGCATAGTTTAGCGTATTATTAAATGTAATGGTACGTACTTCACCTCGCTCTTCACTTAAATTATTTGGTCGATTTTGTCTTCCTAAACCTTGGTCGGTAGCATTTCCACCTCCATCATCATCACCAAAATTTTCTCCAAATGTTTTATTATGAATAAATGATAAATCGACTCCAACATTGGTTCTAAACGTTAATTCTTTATCTTTTAAAAAAGAATACTCAGTATATATATTCCCAAATGTTCTAAAATCCTTTCTTACATCATCAGTAAAATAAGCCAATGCAATAGGATTTGATGACCATTCATACTTATCACTTTCCCATCCACCACTATCTCTATCATTATGAAGGTAAAAAGGTAAATCTGTAAAAGGATCTCTTTGAGAATAAGTAGGATCGTTAACATCTTTATACACCCCAATAACAGGTGCTCTTAATAAGGCATGTCTTATTATCCCAGGTTCATCTCCTTTTGAAGATATTGCATCTTGTGTGGCATATGTTAACTGAAGATTGGTTCCAATTTTAAAACGATCCGTTAAATTAACATTCAGATTGGTTCTATAACTTAATCTTTTATACTTATCATTATCAAATATTACAATACCATCTTGGCCATAATAACCCAACGACATTAAAAATTGAACTTTATCACTTCCTCCGCTTGCAGTAAATTGTAAGTTTTGAGATTTTCCTGTTTCAAATAATTCATCCAACCAATCAGTATCAGAAAAATCAGCTCTACCTTTGTCTGCTGTGTATGGATTAATTCCTGTTCTATCAGAATTATTCCAAGCTTTTTCAACCGTATTCATATACTGCTCGGCATTCAGCATGTCTGAAAGGTTAGATGCAAAATGAAGCCCGGTATAATAGCTCATATCAAAACTTATTTTTCCTTCTTTTCCACTTTTTGTAGTAATTAACACGACACCACCGGAAGCTCTTGAACCGTATATAGCAGCTGCAGAAGCATCTTTTAAAACAGTCATTGATTTTATATCAGCTTGATTTAAAAAACCAATATCTCTTGTGGGGATACCGTCTATTACATATAATGGATTGTTGTCACCAATAGTCCCTAATCCACGGATGCGAACTTCAATAGCATCACCAGGAGCCCCCGTACTAGAGGTTACCTGTACGCCTGCAATTTGTCCTTGCAAAGCTTGAGTTACATTGACCACCCTAGTTTTTTCAAGATCGCCCATATCCACAACTGAAACAGCACCTGTTAATGTGGATTTTTTCCTTGATGAATAACCAACAAGTACTATTTCATCCAATGTTTTTAAGTCTTCTGTCAATACAACATTAATTTGACTTTGTCCATTAATAGATACCTCCTTATTAATATAGCCTATCATACTAAAAACTAAAATAACATCAGAATCCACACTCTTAATGGTATAATTACCATCAAAATCGGTTGCTGTGCCTCGAGAAGTTCCTTTTATTATGACGTTTACTCCTGGTAATGGACCATTAATATCGGAAACTGTACCTTTAATGGTTTGGGCAAACAATGTGCCCCCAAATAATAATGTACCCACTAAGAATAGATTATAAATAATATTTTTCTTCATAATAGTGTATTTAATTGATTCATAAATTGAATAGTTCTTTTCATAATTCTAAAAAATTTTGTTGATTGATTTAGTTAATGGTTGGTATATATTTATGACTATAAAATCACTTTATAAAGGTATATAAGCGAGATATTAAAAGATGTACACTATTTCATCAAAAGTGTACACAGGAAGCTAAAGACTTGATTATTTACCAATTAACACTGGTGGTTAATGATTTATTCTTAAGATACTGGAAGATTATTTTTAAGTTGATAATTTTTTGGAGTAATACTATACATTTTTTTAAACTCTCTGTAAAAATAAGATCTGTTATTAAATCCTGATTTATAACATACTTCTGAAACTGTAAGATTACTTTTTCGCAAAAGTTCGGCGGCATATTTCAATCTAATTGTGCGTATTAAATCTCCTGGAGAAAAACCAAAGACATGTTTAATTTTTCGATATAATTGGGAACTACTAATTCCTAACTTTTCTTCAATAAATAAACTTTGCAAGTTTTCATTATCAATATTATTACGAATTAATTCAATAACTTTTCTTAATAATTCTTTTTCATCATCTTCAACTGGAAGATTTTTAATGTCTTCTACAAAAGTATCTTTGGAAAGATGTTTTAATATGAGTTCTCTTTCTTCAAGTAGTTTTTGTACTCTAATAAGAATATGATCTGGGTGAAATGGCTTAGGAATATATGAATTAGCACCACTTTCCAACCCTTCAATCCGGTGTAAAATAGAGCTCTTTGCGGTAAGCATTATAATAGGAATATGACAAGTTAAATCATTGCTTTTAATATTTTTACAAAGCTCTATACCATCCATTTCAGGCATCATAATATCAGTAATGATGATATCGGGAAGTTCCTTTTTCATTATTGTCATGGCTTCCAATCCATTACTAGCAATTATGATTTTATATTTTTCTTTTAACAATTCATTCAAAAATAATTGAATTTCTCGTTCGTCTTCAACTATCAATACCACTTTTCGTTTTTCTAAAAAAGCTTCCAGCGATGACATTTTATTTAATACACCATCAGAATCATTTGGACTTTCATCAAGTATATTTTTAAGGTAATCTGAAATCAAAATTTGACTTTCCTCTGTATCAATTTCTTTACTTTTAAATGATTCTTTACTACAAGGAATCGTAATTAAAAAAACAGTTAATTTGTTTGGCTTGCTCGACACATCAATACCACCTCTTAGCACCGTAACTAATTTTTTAATGTAGGCCAAACCAATCCCTGTTCTAAACAAGTCTGTATCTGATTTATCTGCTGTATCCGTTAAAAAAAACCTATCAAATAAAGAGTCTATTTTTTCTTTGGAAATTCCTTTTCCGGTATTGGATACTTTAATAGAAAGTGATTTTATTTCATCACCCTGAATATTGAACTCTAATTTAATACTACCATTTTGCGGTGTGTATTTAAATGCATTAGACAACAAATTAAAAATTATTTTTTCAATTTTATCCTTATCAAACCAACCTACTAATTCGGTTGGCAATTCTAAATCAAACTCAATATTCTTATCTAAAGCCCATTCATCAAATAACTCCGCTATTTGCTCAACCAAATTGACCAAATCAAACTGCTTTACAGTAACTTCTAAATAATCATATTCAGCCTTTCTAAATTCAAGTAATTGTTGTGTTAAAAAAAGTAGTCTAGAAGAGTTTCTCTGGATCATATTAATGAACTTCTTACTTCGCTCTCCCATGTTTTCAGATTCGGCAAGCTTTTGCACCGGCCCTACTATTAAGGTTAAGGGTGTTTGAAATTCGTGGGCAATGTTTGTAAAAAACGTAAGTCTGTTTTGGTGGATTTCTTCCTCTCGTTTTTGAAAAATTATATTCTGCCTTAATTTATATTGTTTGTTAAAATAGCTCCACACAAAAAGAAGAAAAAGAAGTAATAAGGTAAAATAAACGAATATAGCCGCATTCGATTGCCAAAAAACAGGTTTGATTTTAATATCGATAGCATGAACGGCTTTACACCAAACACCATCGCTATTAGACCATTTAATCCATAAAGAATATGCCCCTTTAGGTACATTAGTAAAGGAAATCGTTCTTCTACTATTGATAGTATTCCAATCTTGATCAAAATTATTTAACTTATAGGCATATTGACATTTTTCGTTATTAATAAAGGTTAATGCAGCCAATTTAATATCAAAAAAATTTTGATTATGTTCCAAAACTATAGATGGATATGTTTTTGAATTTGGAGAAACAACAAGGCTCTGATAATACGGAACTTCTTGATTTTGACCACTTATTTTATCAATTAGAATATCTGGAATAACTTGAGACTCTTCTTTTTTAGAAGGTGAAAAATAATTAAATCCTTTGATACCTCCCATAAAAATTAAATTTGCACTATCATTTTGATAAAAAGCCCCATCTGCAAACTCATTATTTTGCAAACCTTCATTTTTTGTATAATTAATAAATTTTGAATCATTGAATACAAAATTGGACAACCCAAAGTTTGTACTTATCCAAAGGTTAGAGTTTTTATCCGAAATAATACCGTGGACTGTATTGTTTGGCAGACCTTCTTTTACAGTAAAGTTTTTAAATGTTGGTGCATCATCATTATTAAATTCCTCCAGTAAATTCAAGCCAAAACTTGTCCCGATCCAAAGTCTTTTTTGAATGTCAGTATGAAGGCATAAAATATCATTATTTGATAAACTTTGTGAATCATTTTTTCTGTTTTTAAAGGTTTTGAATCTATTTATCTCCTTATTGAAAAGATTTAATCCACCCAATCTCGTTCCGACCCAAAGCTCTGTATCGCTTTTTGGAACTATTGAAAAAACAATATTACTGCTTAAAGCTCCCTTTACCTCATTCTGGGCTAAGTATTGCTTAAACTCACTTACTTTTAAAAGCTCTCCGAAACGCGAAATTTTAAAACGAATCATTCCATATCCATTCGTTCC
The DNA here is from genome assembly GCF_031128465.2 of Mariniflexile litorale. Lineage (GTDB taxonomy): Bacteria > Bacteroidota > Bacteroidia > Flavobacteriales > Flavobacteriaceae > Mariniflexile > Mariniflexile litorale. The sequence continues at coordinate 1,018,307 of NZ_CP155618.1, forward strand.
AAGCCAAATAAATCCACTTGCATCTTGATAAATTGTGTAAGTAGATTTAAAATATTTGCATAATTCACTGCCTGCAATTTCAGTCCAATTAATAAGTTTTGAACTTTTTAAGTCAAAAACATTAATTCCTTCTCCATCTGTACCAATAAAAATAAGATTGTTTTTCCCCTTACAAAGGGAGAATACCGCATTGTTGATGGAGCTATTACTTTCATTAAAATTTTGATATTTTATTTGTTCATTTGAATTAAGGTAAAACTTAGATGGAAATCGGAATAAACCTTTTCCTTTTGTTCCTACCCAAAACGAATGTCCTTCAACTTCTAAAAATGCTCTTACAATACCGCCATCTATTTCAGGCACTTGTGTTTTAGAAACTAAATTAAATACTTTTTTTTGTGGATACAATTTAAAAAGTCCATCCCCATCAGTTCCCGTCCAAATAACATTTTCAGTTCCTTCTAATAATGTGGTTATTTTTTGGTTCTTAAGTTTTTTAGTCCATGCATTATTTATTGTACTTCCTAAACTATCAAGGATAAAATATCCTGAATCATTATATAATAAAACCCCCTCTTTAGTTCTAGATATCACATTTTGAATGTTGATTTTATTAATTCTCTTCTCAATTTTATCTTTAAAAGAATATAACACAGGATTACCAGAAACTGTAATAAAACACATTTGGTTTTGAGACAAAATTTCAAAATCTTTTACATTAGTTAAAATCCGCTTTACTTGAGAAACTATTTTTGCACCTTCCTTATTAGTTTTTAGTTTTAAGGAATAAAGTTCATTGTTATCTAATAGTAAAAGTAAGTCGCCGTTTTGGTTGAATACCATCTTATTAACAGCATTACTAGGTAGGTTTTTAATTTCAAATAATTTAAAAACGTCACCATTAAAGTATCCAATTCCCCAGTCTTTAACAGCACAAAAGACCATTTTAGAACTATCAAGAGCCATATTGAATTCTGATTCAGAAAAAGGAGGTTTGTCCTTTCTATAAAAATAATATCTTTTAAACGTATTTGATTTTTTGTTATATCTATTTAAACCGTGAACAGTCAACACCCAAATATGTCCAGTATTATCTTCGTCTATTTTAAGAATTACTTGGTTGGTAAGACTGTTTTCAGTATTCAATTCAGGTCTAAAAATCTTAAAATTATTACCATCATATCTGTTTAATCCATCCCAAGTACCGATCCATAATAAATTCTCAGAATCTTGAAAAATGGTATTTACAGAACTGTTGGAAAGTCCATTTGTATTATCTAATTGTTCGGTAGAATATTTAACATCTAAAATATTTGAATTATTAATATTACTTTTATAAAAAGAGTCTAACTCAATTATATTTTTAGATGGGATATTTAATAAGGTTTGCTCATGCTTTTTACTACAACCAATAATTGTAAAAAAAATAATTACTGTCTGTATTAGTATAGATTTCAAAATTGAACTTGATTAATTTTATAAAAAAGCAATATTTTTAAGCATTGACCTGACTTAAACACAAGAATACGATTTATATATAAATATATTATTTATTATTAAATATTTAAGGCTGAACTTTTAATGGCTTTAATAGTTTAAATAACTTATTCTGTACTATATGAAATAAAAAAAAGGTCTCAATTTCTTGAAACCCTTGTTATTCCTAGTAGCGGGAACTGGACTCGAACCAGTGACCTTCGGGTTATGAGCCCGACGAGCTACCTACTGCTCTATCCCGCGATGTTAATACTTAAAACAATTTACTTAGCTTTTAACTTTCGGTTCATAATGCCGACCAAATTGTTTCGGAATGCAAATATACAACCCTTTTTAATTTCTGCAAGTATAAAATTAGAAAATATTATTGTTCTATGTTATCTACCTGAAAATCTACTAATTCAGAATTAATAAATTTAACAGAAAGTTGAATTGGATGGCAACAAACCTCGCAATCTTCTATATATACCTGTTTAGAAACCGAAATATCTAACATCATTGAAATAGTTTCCCAACAATACGGACATGTAAAATAATGTTCTAACATAACCCCTTAAAGATAAAACAAAAACAGCCAACATAAATGTTGGCTGTTTTTGTTTTCAACTAGAAATATATTTAATCTTTTTCAATATCTAAAATTGCTGTAGAGTTTTGCATTTCCATTTGCAATACATTAGGTGGGGTTTTACCAGACACACTTATGTACTCTTCATTTAAATTATTGTCACTAACCATAATAGTGTTTAATTTTTTTAAATTCATAAACGCCATTGGTAGATCGCCTGAAAGCTGGTTAGTTGATAATATCAACTCTTCTAAATTAGTTAATTGAGCTATTTCAACAGGGATTTCTCCTTCTAATTTATTATCCATCAAACTTAACTTTTCAAGTTTAGACAAAGCATAAATACCATTTGGAATGGTTCCTGTTAAAAAATTACTACCTAGCAAAAGTTCTTTTAAGTTTGTTAATCCCATTAAAGCTTGAGGAATCTCTCCATCAAATTTATTACTATATAATTTTAATGATACTAGCTTCTTTAATTCACCTAATTCGGAAGGAATATGACCCTCAAATCGATTCATAAATAATTCTAAAAACATTAATTCTTTTAAGTTTTTTATAGAAGAAGGAAGTATACCTTCTAATTTATTAAAACCTAAATTAATTTTCTTTAAATAAACTAACTCCCCAATTTCTTGGGGTAAATGACCTTGAAGATTATTAAACTGAAGATTTATTTCTACAACTTTATCGTTTTCAACTTTAATACCATACCATGTGTTAACAGGTGCTTTGATATTCCATGTAGAGTTCCATTCGCTACCATTTGTTGCGTTATAAAGAGCTATTAAAGCTTCTTTTTCACCTAGAGAAACACCCGCAAATGAATATGCTGTTATAAAAAAAGATACAACAATAAGTTTTAAAGTCTTCATGGTTGAATAAATTTTGGATTTGGGTCTAATACGAAAATAACTGAAAATCAGACCAAAAACTATTTTATTCGATGAAATACGTTGTTTTTTAACAAATACTAATCGACAAACTGTTCAATTTCAAGCTGAATAGCTTCCCATTTCTCCATTGAATTTTGTAAATCGGACTTTAATTTTTGATAATTATCAAAGAAATTAGGTTTTGAAGTAAGTGCATCGTAATTAATTTCAAGTTCTAAATCAATCTTCTTTATATCACCTTCCAACCTATTAATTTCTGCTTCCACATTGCTTAATCTATTGTTTAAAGATTTAAGTTTCTTTTGGTCGTCGTAAGATTGCTGTTTCTTCTCTTTAGGTGTTTCTTTAACTACAGTTCGCTTTTCAACCTCTCTTAAACTTTCAACATTACGTTGCTCTAAATAATAATCAATATCACCTAGATACTCCTTTAATTTATGATCTTTAAACTCGTAAACTTTATTGGTTAAACCTTGAAGAAAATCACGGTCATGAGATACTAAAATTAAAGTGCCTTCAAACTTTTTCAAAGCTTCTTTTAAAACATTTTTAGATTTGATATCTAAATGGTTTGTAGGCTCATCCATAATCAACACGTTAAATGGTTGCAGCATTAATTTTGCTAAAGCCAAACGGTTCCGTTCACCTCCAGAAAGCACTCTTACATATTTATCTGCTTCATCTCCTCTAAACAAAAAGGATCCTAAAATGTCACGCACCTTACTTCTGTTTGTTTCATTAGCAGCATCAATCATGGTATCTAAAACTGTTTTGCTACCATCTAAGTATTCTGCTTGGTTTTGCGCGAAATAGCCGATTTGAACATTATGCCCTAATTTTAAATGACCATCGTATTTGATATCACCAACCATAATTTTGGCTAAAGTAGATTTACCTTGTCCATTTTGTCCAACAAAAGCCGTTTTACTATCGCGTTCAATTAATAAACCCACATTTTTTAAAACTTGGTTATTGCCATAATTTTTTGAGATTTTATCCATTTCAGCCACTACCTTTCCAGGCGTAATTGATACTGGAAAATTAAGTGTCATCACGCTATTATCGTCTTGATCAACCTCAATTCTATCAATCTTATCCAGCTTTTTAATAAGTGATTGTGCCATCGTCGCCTTTGATGCTTTAGCACGAAATTTCTCAATAAGTTTTTCGGTTTGCTCTATTTGCTTTTGCTGATTTTTTTGAGATGCCAATTGTTGGGTTCTCAATTCCTCGCGCAATACCAAATACTTCGTATATGGCTTCGGATAATCATAAATACGTCCTAAAGAAATCTCAATAGTTCTATTCGTTACGTTATCTAAAAACATTTTATCGTGAGACACAATAGCTACAGCTCCTGCATAATTCCTCAAAAAACCTTCTAACCAAATAATAGATTCAATATCCAAATGGTTTGTAGGTTCATCTAGCAATAAAATATCGTTATTTTGAAGTAGTAATTTAGCAAGTTCAATACGCATACGCCAACCACCTGAAAAGGTATCAGTTAACTTACCAAAATCCTCGCGTTTAAAACCTAAGCCTTGAAGGATTTTTTCAGTATCACCTTGATAGTTATAACCTCCTAAAATCTCATATTGATGTTGAAGCTCATTAATATCTACCATTAATTGATGATACCCTTCACTTTCATAATCAGTACGCTCTGCCATTTGCGTATTAACAGCATCCATTTTAGCTTCTAATTGCTTAATCTCAGTAAATGCTTCGTAAGCCTCTTCTAGTACCGTTCTTCCTAAAACAAAATCGATATCTTGTTTTAAAAAACCAATTTTAAGTTCTTTATCGGCAGCAATTTGTCCTGTATCTGGCTCTATTTCTTTTGATAATATTTTTAGCATGGTCGATTTTCCTGCACCATTTTTCCCAATAAGACCTACCCTATCACCATTAACCAGTTTAAACGTTATATCTTCAAACAAGTATTCCCCTTGGAATGAAATCGATAAATTATGAATGTTCATCATAGAAATGTAACTTTTGCTACAGAATTTGAATTATTAAAATTGTATTTTTGTCCTGTAATTGCAAATGCAAAAGTACATTAAATTATATGTTTAAAAAAGGCTCAAAATTATATAGCATTTTAACGGGAACTTGTCCAAAATGCCATGAAGAATCCATGTTCAAAAATAAGAACCCATACATTTTATCAGAAGCATTAAGTATGCACGAAACGTGCAGTAATTGTGGCACGAAGTATAAAATGGAACCCTCTTTTTTTTATGGATCAATGTACGTGAGCTACCCAGTTGGTATTGCTTTTGCAACTGCCGCATTTGTTATTTCTTTCTTTGTTTTTAAAGCAAATATTAACATCATATTTACCTCTATAGTTGCAACACTTATTGTTTTTATGCCTGTAATTTTAAGACTATCTAGGAATATTTGGATAAACTTTTTTATACATTACGATAAATCTTTTGCTAAGAAAAAGTAATTATTTTTAAACTTCCGTTCCTTTTACAAGGAAAGTATATTTAATAGCGTCTTTCTTAAGATGTAAAAAAGCTGTCCTTCTAGCGTCTTTAGAAAAATCTATAAAGTCTTTTTCAGATTCAAATGAAATAAAGTGAATCTCATATGGTAATTCTTCCTCAAAAGAAATATAAGTTTCTTTAGTTGGTCTAATTCTATAAATTAATTTCCCTCTATAATCGTTCAATATAGGAATTGCTAGATCTTCAAATTGATGAAAAACAGCCTCTTTTCCTTCTTTAACAAAGATCATCATGGTTAAATAAATCATTATGTTCAGTATAATTAATTTATAAATTAAACCTTTTAATGTCAATCTCCTCTTCAAGAGGTTTTCCCTTTTCAATAAAATTATAAAGTTCTAGTGCCACATAAGGTCCAATCATCACCCCACGCGTACCCAAACCGTTTAATACAAACATATTCTCATGTATTGCATGTTTACCAACTAACGGACGTCGATCTTTTACCGTAGGGCGTATTCCTGCAACTTGGTTTACAACTTCAAATTCGCAAGTAATTTGTTTTTTAAGCTTCACTAAAAGTTCCTCTTTGGCTAAATCTGTAATTTGAGCGCTTAAATCTTTCCATTCATAAGTAGCTCCTACAATATACAAGTGGTTTCCCAAGGGAATTAAAAATACACCAGCTTTTAAAACATAATCTATTTTTAAATCGGGTGCGTGTATAGTTAGTAATTCACCTTTCGCGGGTACTAATGGCAAGTTTTTAAAAAATGGGTTATTTTTAACCCCAAAACCTTCAGCAAATACGATGTATTTAGCTTCTATGTTTCGGTATCGAATACGACCTTCTTCATTACTCAGGGCTTCATAATTAAATAATGACTCAAGGAACCATCCATTACGTAATAAATATCCTTTATAAGCTTCTATTAAAGTTTTGACATCAATGCGCCCGGTTTCTAAAACTTGACCAAAACCAAATGGAGCCTCTATAGCATTATTTTCATTTTTAATGATTTTTGGTGAAAGGTATTCAGAAAGTATTGGCTTATCGGAAGCTGTAAACCAATCATTTTGTTCTTCTAACGATGCAAATTTCCGATTTACAGGGATTTTATAATCTAACTTAACGTCTAATAACGTTTCTAAATTCGCATACATAGGCAATGCCAAATCGAGCTGTTCTTTACATTTCCATACAGGTGTAAAACGCTTTAAAACAACCGGGTTATACAAACCTCCCGCAACAGTTGAGGATTGTTGTGACGCATTATCAAAAACCACAAATGATTTGTTATGAACCTTTAATTGCTCACAGAAACTAATACCTGCTAGTCCACTTCCTACTATAATATAATCTACTTGCATCATACTGCGAAGATAGTAACATTTATAACTATGTTAAAAGGTTTAAATGACCTCCAAACTGAATAAAAAAACGCCCACAAAATTTGCGGGCGTTATAATTATATTATAAGATATTGAAATTAATATGTCCACATATCTAATTCAAAATCTCTAATTTTTTCTTTAATTCTTTCAGACTCTAGCAATTGCATTAAAGCATTGTCCGATATGTATTCTGTAATTGCTCTATCCTCTTGTACATTCTCTTCTTTATAAATATAACCTTGAAAACGTCTGGCATTTAACACATGGTCGAATGAAAATGGCATGGAGGTGTTCTTATTATTAAATGACTTCGCCTCATGTAATACCCCTCTAGCATCTGGAAAAAATATCCAAAACAATTCCACTAAATCAGGACTATCAGAATCTATAAAGTTAACGTCTGGAGCTACAGGAGCAATTCCTAACAATCTGTATTTCATTTCTGCTTGACGCTTATCAAAATACCAAAGACCTTTAATATGATATTCTGCAATATCGGCAGCCGTAAGATCTCTTCTATTGATATACTCAGCCGATAATTCTTCACCTGCATTTAGTTGTTCAATACCCAATTCAGTAGTATCAATTTTCACTAATGTGGCTTCAATATCTTTTAAAGTTCGTTTAGTTTTAAAATAAGAATCGTCATAAATGTTTTTAATCTTACCATTTTTAACATTCTTCATAAGCACATCGTACAAACATCTCCTTTCACTACCAATATTATTGGTGTCAACTGGGTAATACAATGAAAAGTTAGCACGTTCGTCTAAAATAACTTTCTCCCAAGTCATCTTAGAGAACAGAATATCTCTGTCGTCTACATAACCATACTCTAACGGTTTATCATTATCTATGGCCTTTTGAGCATCTGTTCTTACCCCAATTTCTTGAGGATTTTTAGCGTTTAGTATATTTGCTTGAGCAAATATGCTTGACACTGTAAAAACAGCTGTTACGGTTAATAAAAAACTTTTTAAATTCATGTGCTTATCTTTATTGTTATTTCAATACTTATACATATTCTTATTACTAGAGAATTAACAAATGATTAGATTATATTAATCTTTAATTCGTAATCTCAATAATGATTGGAGACACCTTTTTAAGTATCACGCTAACACCGCTAGCTCTTGCCTCAATATCGAAAATTTGAACATCATCTCCCCGTTTTGCTTTTAATAATACGGATTTTGCTCTACTATCTAGTTTATTACCGTTTACATCAACCGTTGGCTGTCCTGGTACTTTAAATTTAAAGCCAGTTACGCTCAATGGTAATTCGAAATCAAAATCATCAAATTTAGCTCCAACAGTTGAAATATCAAGGGCGTTACGTTGCATTTTTATTGAACCGTCTTCACCTCTTATAGTTCCAGTTGGTTTTGGTAAATCTTTAATTCTGAATGTTGCTTTATCGCTAACATTTAAACCATCAATTTTACCAGTAACATTAATTGTAACTTCTCTACCTTGAATTCTGGTAGCATCCATTATATATCTACTACCGCTTACTCTACTTAAACCTTGAGCTGAAGCATTTACGTTATTATCTGCTATACCAGCAAAAGAAATAGTCATTGGGTTTTTAACCCCTCTGTATACAACATTCATTTTGTCTGCTGAAATAGTTGCAGCATTAGGTTTTGCAACCGTAGCAAATGATGAATTCACAGGCACTTCAACATCTTCACCATCTTGAGCGAAGATTAACTTCCCTTCAATTTTGTGTTCACCAACACCACCAGTTCCAATTTTCAACTTAACTTTACCTTCTTCAATAGAATATTGGTCCTCTTCTAATTTTCTTCCATCTAAAGTTAACTCCACTCTACTCGGTTTTGTTGAAGCATCTTTACGACCTAATACAATTTGTCCATCAAACTGCTCTCCATTAAAATAAGCAGATTTAGATGTCTCCATTAAGGTTGTATAATTGGTCATAGACACCTCGCTAGAAAGTGTTCCTTGTAACATTGTTGATAATACTTCAGACTGAGTTGTTTTAATATCGGCTTGAAGTTGTGTCATTTTTGTTAATGATGCTACTAAAGGAAACCCTTTGTAATGATAATCTAACCAACTTTGCTTGATACCATCTCTGTTGGTAACATCGTCTGTGCTAAATTTTTCTTTTACATCTTTAACTACATTTTGCATACCTTTTTCATCTGCTAAAATTTTAGCAACACCTTCTCTATAGGCTGCCATCTGAGCTAAAAATTCTTCTCCTTCAGGTTTTAATTTTCCACCTTTGAAGAAGTTTTCATCCAGGTAATCGCCCTTATCCATTATTTCGTAATCTGTAGGGTCGTCAATTTTTGCAACCATATTACCTTTTAAATCTTCTAAGTATTTATCAAATTTTGAAGCTAATGCTTCAATTTGGTCTGCTTTAGATTTTAACGATACATATTTTTCTGGTTGATCTGAAGCTTTTTGTTCTAAATTCGCCATGAAAGCCGTATTTCTTTGACTTGTAGCTTGATTAGACTCGGTAAGCTTTTCGTTCATTAATCCGAATGCTGAAAGCACTTCCTTGGACATATTTAATGCTAGCATCGCTATAAATATTAAATACATCAGATTAATCATTTTCTGTCTGGGTGATAAATTTCCTCCTGCCATGTCTAATTAGGGTTTTTGGTTAATTATTAAAATTTGGGATTAACTCCTAATTAGTTCTTGTTCATAGCAGACAGCATACCACCATACACGCCATTTAATGATGACAAGTTAGATGCTAAAGATTGCATTTGTTCTTTTAATTTAGATGCATTTTCAACAGACTCTTCATTAATTGTTGCTTGTTTACTAGCGCTTTCTAATTGTACTTTATATAAACTGTTTAAAGATTCCATTTGAGCTGCTGCTAATGATAATTCTTCACCATATTTTTTAGAAGCTTCAATAGAACTTGTATTAGATGACATACTTTTCGCTGCACCTTCGAAGTTTTTAATACTTTCTCCTAAACTTGCCATTAATTCACCATCAATTTTGGCGTCTTTTAATAACTCGTCTAATTTTTTTGATAATAAGCCTTCTGGATTTTCATTTTTATCTTTTTTACTTGTTTCTCCTCCAGCTAATTCTGGGTACACTAAAGACCAATCTAATTCATTATCTACAGGTTCGAATGCTGATAATGCGAAGATAATTGCCTCTGTTACAAGACCAAGAGTTAACATGAAGTTACCTGTTAAAGGGCCTATTTCAAAGTGAATAATTTTGAATAGTGCACCAACAATTACAATTGCTGCACCTAATCCGTAAGCCATATTCATGAACTTTTTACTTGCTTTTGAGTTTGCCATAATTTTCGATTTTTAATTTAAGTAAATACTTAAGTAGGTTAATTAATAGGTTAAAGTTATTTATTGATTTGATTAAATTTATTCGTTTTATTACTTATTGCCCGTTACTTGTGTCCCCATGTAATCTTGAACTGTTCTAAAACCAATATAGCTTCTTGCAGAATCTGCATATTCGTAATCTCTTGTACTTACTTGTAAAAAGTATGCCACGTCTTTCCAAGATCCACCTCTAACAATTTTACGTTGATTATTATTATCGTTAACACTTGGATTAATAGTTGATGTAAATTCGTAAGAAGAGGGATCGTATGATGCATTTACCCACTCTGACACGTTACCTGCCATATTATACAGGTTGTAATCATTAGGCTCATAAGACTTAGCTTCTACGGTATATAATGCTTGATCGGCAGCATAATCACCTCTTACAGGTTTAAAATTTGCCATAAAACAGCCTCTATCACTTTTTGTGTAAGGGCCACCCCATGGATAAGTAGCTGCTTGAAGACCTCCTCTTGCGGCATATTCCCATTCAGCTTCAGCGGGTAATCTAAAAGTATTTACCATGGCTGCACCTTTTCTTGATTTTTGGTATGAGTTTTTCTTAATAGTTCTCCACTCACAAAATGCTTTAGCTTGTTTCCAAGTAACACCTACTACTGGATAATCGCTATATGCGTCATGCCAAAAGTAATCGTTATGCATAGGCTCGTTATAAGAATAGGCAAAATCTCTAATCCAAACCGCTGTATCTGGATATACTTCTATTTCTTCTTTTACAATAGCATCTCTACGTTTAATTCCTCTGTTTTTTGCAGCTTCCTGCATATCCATGTGACTGTATTGAAACTTAAACTTTTTAACATCCCAAGTACGTTGTCCATTATAAGAATCTTCTAATGGCAAATACATGGTATCCATTACTTCTGTATAATATTCATCTGGATAATCAGCAGTATCGAAAATCAAATCAACTTTACGGTTAATTTTTCGTCCTTCATATCCTGTAGGTCCTAGACCTGTATAGTTTTCGAACATATATTTTTCGTAAACAGACATATTAGCCGTGTCTGCATCTTTAAAAGCAAATTCACCAATACCACCATCTTCAGGCATTTTCCCAACTTCGTCTGCTAAAACAGCTAGTTTGTATCTAAGTATTGAGTCTCTAACCCAATTAACAAATTCGCGGTATTCGCTATTTGTTATTTCGGTAGCATCCATATAAAAAGCTCTTACCGTTGCCGTTTTAGCTGGTGCATCATGAATACCCGCCAAATCGTCATCGCCTTTACCCATTATAAAAGCACCACCTGGAATAAGTTCCATTCCATAAGGTTTTTCAGGGTGCCATTTTTTTCCTTTAACACCAACTAGTTCGCCCTTATCGTTAGAGCCACAACTCGCTAGCATTGTTATTACTGTGGTTAATAATATAAACTTCTTCATATCCATAGAAAACTCGAGGTTAATTATTTAAGCTTCATTTTTGAGAGCGTAAACATATTTATATATTTTTTAAAAAACAACTTTTTTAAAGAAAAAATTACGTTTCATCGTAAAAAAATAACATTTTACCGATTAAATGTACCCTTTGACAGTTATTAGTATTAAACACTATTCTTTTGAAGCGCTTTGTACCAGCGTTCTGGCACTATATTATTGCAAGCATCTATATAATCTTGATGCATGCAAGGTAATAACGTATGTCTCTTTAATTTATTATTAATTTCCATTAAAAAAGGGATTTCAATCCACCATCTACCTGTTTTATTACTTTTATAAAACACTAATTCTTGCGACTCTACCAATGTTATGAATTTTTGATGACTACTATCATTTGAAAAATCATCATCTTTTACCCTAAAATTGACACCTTCAATAAAATACCAGAGCATTTGAGAAATAAGCATACAGGTAATATCGTCGTCTTTTGATGGCTTATATTCATAAATTCCAAAAGAGCTTACTTTATTACTAATACCAGCATAACGAGCAATAGCACAAATTTCTTTACCATCTAATCCATTGGGTGAAAACTTTTGGTTCAAGCTAACTTCTGCCCCTTTTACTGAACTTAGATCGATGCTAACAATATTAGCGTCGCGCATTACAGGTTCTACAAGTGTAATATCTTTAGAAACGGAACCTAATCTATAAGACTCAAAATAAAGACTATCCATTAAGTCTTTTTCTTCTTGAGAATTAAAGTAGGTTTGATAACCAATAGTAGCATAGTTAAAAAGATTGTATGGCTGATCTAAAATTATTTTCCCAATAAAACTATCGTTTTTTATGGGTTTAGTTGAATCACCCAAATCGAACTTGCTATCGACATTCACAATATTTACCATAGGCATTATAGTATCATAAGCCCTATAATTTGGATACGTAAGATCTTGGGTACCTCCAATAATAATAGGTATAATATTCTTTTTAATTAAAATAGCTATAGTTGTTTTTAAAGCAAAGTAAGTATCTTCTACGCTTTCTCCTTTATTTATATTACCTAAATCGGCCGTTATAGTATGCCAACTTCCTGGAAAAAGACCATAAAAGGTTTTTCGAATTTCATTTAACTGAAATTCTTCTCCTATATAATTAACATCATTTCTATTTTCAAGAACACCTAAAATGGCAATATTAACTCCTTCTAAATCTGGAATTCCTTTTTGTGTAGAATGAATTCTAATTTTTCTACCTAAGGCTTGTAAAGAAAGTAATTCATTATGAGCCAAAACCACATCTGAAACAGGTGAAAGAAAATTAAAATTCATTTATAACGACTGTTTTATAAAAATTGACTTTTTATTATGTACAAATATCTTAAGAAATAGCAATTTATGCCATCGGGTCAATATAAAAAAACTTCAGAAAATTAGAATATAATAATTTCAGAAACTACTTTTTATACATCATTTAATACCACTTAAAATCATTTTTTCTTTGTAACGGTTTTCTTCTTAGTGGCTGTTTTTTTCTTAACTGCTTTTTTCTTGGGTGTTTTAGCCTCTATTAAAGCCTTAGCTTCATCTAAAGTCATTTTAGACACATCGACAGATTTATCTAACTCTACTTTTATTTTCCCTTTTAACACATTGTGTCTTCCCCAACGCGCTTTTTCAACACGAATACCTTCTTCTTCCCAATTATGAATAACTTTATCTATTTCTTTTTGAATTTTAGTTTCAATAAGTTCAATAATATCATTGTCTGATAAGTTATCCCAATCATATTTTTTATTCACATTAATAAACATATTATTCCACTTAATAAAGGGGCCGAAACGTCCTTTACCTTTTTGTACGGGTAATTGTTTATAGGTATAAATAGGAGCATCTGCGGCTTCCTTTTCTTTAATTAACACAATAGCATCATCCAACTCAACACTTAAGGGATCGACACCTTTGGGTAAAGAAACAAAGGAATCACCAAACTTAACATAAGGCCCAAAACGTCCGTTGTTAACTTCCACTTCTTCTCCTTTATAGGTCCCTAGGTTTTTAGGAAGCTGAAATAAATCCATCGCATCTTCATAAGTAATGGTATTTAATTGTTGGTCTGGACTTAAACTAGCGTACTGAGGTTTTTCTTCATCATCAGGTGTGCCTATTTGTACCATAGGGCCAAATTTGCCCAAACGTACACTTACTTGTTTTCCTGTTTTGGGATCGGTTCCTAAAACACGTTCACCAGATTCTCTGTCGGCATTTTCTTGAACATTTTCAACTTGCGGATGAAAATCTTGATAAAAGTCTTTCATCATATTTTTCCAATCAACTTTACCTTCTGCAATACTATCAAAATCTTCTTCAACTTTAGCGGTAAAGTTATAATCTAAAATATACTCAAAATGATTCACTAGAAAATCAGTTACAATCATACCAATATCGGTTGGCACTAACTTTCCTTTATCAGAACCTACTTTTTCAGTAAGTTCTTTATCTTTTACTACACCATTTTTTAGTGTGAGTTGTGCATAATTACGCTCTACACCATCAACGGCACCTTTTTCAACATAATTTCTATTTTGAATGGTTGAAATGGTTGGTGCGTATGTAGACGGACGACCGATACCCAATTCTTCTAATTGCTTCACTAATGACGCCTCTGTGTACCTATAAGGTGGGCGCGTATAACGCTCGGTGGCTGTAATGTAATTATTTAATAAAGTTTCATTGGTTTTCATAGCAGGAAGCATACCTTCTTGCTCAACATCCTCTTCATCAGTGCTTTCCAAGTAGACTTTTAAAAACCCATCAAACGTGATAACTTCTCCATTAGCTGTAAATGTTTCATTATGCGTGGAAGCTGCAATTTTAACATTGGTACGTTCCAACTCTGCTTCGCTCATTTGTGATGCAATAGCACGTTTCCAAATTAAATCATATAAACGCGCTTGATCTCTATCGATATCTACAGAATGAATAGCAAAATCGGTAGGACGTATCGCCTCATGCGCTTCTTGAGCTCCTTTAGCTTTCCCCTTATAATTTCTTGGCTTGCTATATTTATTACCAAAAGCACTTTCTATTTCTGCTTTGGCACCATTTCTAGCTTCATCTGATAAATTAACACTATCAGTTCTCATGTAAGTGATTAAACCCGCTTCATACAGGCGTTGAGCCATCGTCATGGTTTTACTTACTGAAAAATAAAGTTTACGTGATGCTTCCTGCTGTAATGTTGAAGTGGTAAACGGTGCTGCTGGTGATTTTTTAGCAGGTTTTTTCTCTAAATCTGCTACTTTAAAGTTAGCTGTAGCATTTTTTTCTAAAAACTTTTGAGCTTCCTCTTTAGTTGAAAATGTTTTAGGCAATTTCGCTTTAAATGTCTGCCCTTCTTCATTCGAAAATTCAGCATCTATTCTATATGACGCTTCCGTAATAAAATTTTGAATATCACGTTCTCGTTCCACAATCAATCGTACAGAAACAGATTGTACACGACCCGCCGATAAACCCCCTTTCACTTTACGCCAAAGAACGGGTGACAACTCATACCCTACAATTCGATCTAATACTCGACGTGCTTGTTGTGCATCCACCAAATCATAATCGATACCTCTTGGGTTTTCAATCGCTTTTTGAATAGCTGTTTTTGTAATTTCATGGAAAACAATACGTTTTGTTTTGTCCTTATCCAATTTTAAAGTTTCTGCTAAATGCCAAGCAATAGCTTCTCCTTCGCGATCCTCATCACTTGCTAACCATACCATATCGGCTTTTTTAGCTAAGTCTTTCAGTTTTTTTACAACCGCTTTTTTATCTTTTGAAACTTCATATTTTGGTTTAAAATCACCTTCAACATCAACCCCCAATTCTTTGGATGGTAAATCTGCTATATGTCCAAAGCTAGACTCTACCTTAAAATCTTTTCCTAAAAATTTCTCGATAGTCTTTGCCTTAGCAGGAGACTCCACAATTACTAAATTCTTCGCCATATTTCAATTTTTGTAGCTACAAATGTATATGAAAAAAAGTTTATCTGCCTAATTTTAGGGATTATCTGTTTTCTATTTAAATAAAGAAGCCTGCTTTTTACAATCAAAAGGCAGGCTTTTTTAAAAAAATTAAAATTTATTCGTGAGATACTTCATAAACATCGTTACCTTCTTTTTCATCAAAACCAATAGAATCTTTATATATAAAGTATGCTGGTAAGTAAACAAAAGAAGCTGTAACCAAAATACCAATACAGCACATTAACAAGCCTATTATTTCTGCCAATATTGCAGAAACAAATAGTAATCCGAATGTTAACAGCCATTTTTTATTTCCTAATTTAAATCCTGCTTTTACAATTTCAGAGGTTGACAAGTCGGGATTAAAAGCAAATATCACATTCATTAAAGCAACAGGAATCATCACATATATAATAGGAAAAAAGCATAACAAAGTTGCTGCCATCGAAATTCCAAAAGTAGCGAGAGACAGTTTAATAACTTTCCCTAAATATGGTTTCTTTAAATAGTAGAAATAATCGTCAGCACCCATTTCCTCTAAATCTTTAAGTTTACAAATTCTATAAAAAGATGCTTTCATTCCGAAACCAATAACCATGGCAAGAAATAAAAACACAAGTACAAATATGAAAAACGGAATCATAAGTAATGGTCTAAAATCTCCTACATCCCCCATGTTTTGGAATGATTGCGGATCAATCAATCCCATTCCCAACATTGGTAAATACATGATTAAATAAAAAGGTATCATTAAAAGCATAGTTAATAAGAGCATCACTAAGCCTTGCACCCATACTTTTTTAAATAATTCTATGGATTGATTAAAAATGGTTCCAAAATCTAAAGCTTTCGCTTTCTCTATTTTATCTAATAAACTATTAATGGTATTCATTTGGGTTTTATAATTGGTTAGTAGGTCACCAAAGTAAAGACATTTTCATATATTTTCAAAATTTAATAAATTTTTAGATATGACACTTTGTCATAAAACATAAATAAATTGTATCTTTGCATGCTTATTGAAAATACGTGTTTCAACAACCTATGGAAAAGATAATTGACGAAAACAAACAAGGAGAATCTTTAGTTCTTGAACAAAAAGAAGGTAATAAACGTAAACTTTTTATAGAAAGTTATGGTTGCGCTATGAATTTTAGCGACAGCGAAATTGTAGCTTCTATTTTAACCAATCAAGGCTATAACACTACTCAAAATTTAGAAGATGCCGATTTAGTTCTGGTAAACACCTGTTCTATTCGTGATAAAGCAGAACAAACCGTACGCAAACGTTTAGAAAAATACAACGCTGTAAAAAGGGATATTAACCCGAAAATGAAAGTGGGTGTTTTAGGATGTATGGCAGAACGTCTAAAAACGAAGTTTCTTGAAGAAGAAAAAATAGTAGATTTAGTTGTTGGCCCTGATGCATACAAAGACTTACCAAACCTTTTAGCTGAAGTAGATGAGGGTCATGATGCTATTAACGTGATACTTTCTAAAGAAGAAACGTATGGCGATATTTCACCGGTTCGCTTAAACAGCAATGGTGTTACCGCTTTTGTTTCTATAACGCGTGGTTGCGACAACATGTGCACGTTCTGCGTCGTACCTTTTACACGTGGACGTGAGCGCAGTAGAGACCCACAAAGTATTATTGAAGAAATTAACGACTTATCCAATAAAGGCTATAAAGAAGTAACGCTGTTAGGTCAAAATGTAGACAGCTACCTTTGGTATGGTGGTGGTTTGAAAAAGGATTTTGATAAAGCTTCCGGGTTACAACAGGCTACTGCCGTTAACTTCGCAAAATTATTAGACCAATGTGCCAAAGCACAACCTAAAATGCGTATTCGTTTTTCAACGTCCAATCCTCAAGATTTAACGATGGATGTGGTTGAAGCTATGGCGAAACACCGCAATATCTGTAATCACATTCACTTACCAGTACAAAGCGGTAGCGACCGTATTTTAAAAGAAATGAACCGTTTGCATACCCGTGAAGAATACATGCAATTAATAGATAATATTAAACGTATTATTCCTGATTGCGCCATCAGTCAAGATATGATTGTTGGTTTCCCTACAGAGACTGAAGCCGATTTTCAAGATACCATGTCCTTAATGGAATATGTTAAATATGATTTTGGTTATATGTTTACCTATTCAGAGCGTCCAGGAACTTTAGCAGAACGCAAAATGGAAGACGATGTTCCAGAAGCCGACAAAAAACGAAGACTTGCTGAAATGGTTGAACTTCAGCAAGTACATAGTGGTTTTAGAACCAGACAAAATTTAAACACAATTGTTGAGGTGCTTATTGAAAAAGAATCTAAAAAATCGGATGCTCACTGGTCTGGAAGAACCCAACAAAGTTTGGTTACGGTTTTTCCAAAAGGCAACTATAAAATTGGTGATTTTGTAAACGTAAAAGTAACAGATAGTACGAGTGCTACATTGATTGGGGAAGCCATTGGCTATTCAATTAACAATTAATAATGAAAATGCATAGTTTCAAAACTTTTCAATCTTTTACTTTTCAACTCATTACTTAAAAAATGGAATCAATTCAAGCTATAAAACAACGTTTTGGTATTATTGGTAATTCACCAGCACTAAATCGTGCCATAGAAAAAGCGATTCAAGTATCACCCACCGACATTTCAGTATTGGTTACAGGAGAAAGTGGGGTAGGTAAAGAAAGCATTCCAAAAATAATCCATCAACTTTCACATAGAAAGCACAACAAATATATTGCCGTAAACTGTGGCGCCATCCCTGAAGGAACTATTGATAGTGAATTATTTGGTCACGAAAAAGGTTCTTTTACAGGTGCAACACAAACCCGAGAAGGTTATTTCGAGGTCGCCGATGGTGGCACTATTTTTCTAGATGAAGTGGGCGAATTACCACTAACCACCCAAGTGCGTTTATTACGTGTTTTGGAAAATGGTGAATTTTTAAAAGTAGGCTCCAGTAAAGTACAAAAAACCAATGTACGTATTGTTGCGGCTACCAACGTGAACATGTTTGAAGCCATTGAAAAAGAAAAATTTCGTGAAGATTTATATTACCGTTTAAGCACGGTTGATATTCATTTACCACCTTTACGTCATAGGCAAGAAGACATTCATTTATTGTTTAGAAAGTTTGCGAGCGATTTTGCCTTAAAGTATAAAATGCCGACCATCAAATTAACAGATGCTGCCATACAAACCCTTTTAAAACATCGCTGGGCTGGTAATATTCGTCAATTACGAAATATCGCAGAGCAACTTTCGGTTTTAGAACAAAACAGAACCATTTCAGCCGAAACCCTAAAAAGTTATTTACCTATAACAGGCAGTAATTTGCCTGCTGTTATTAAAACTTCAAAAGCTGAAAGCGATTTTAGTAGCGAAAGAGAAATTCTATACAAAGTGCTGTTCGATATGAAAGGAGACTTAAATGATTTAAAGAAGCTCACTTTAGAACTTATGAAAAACAGTAACGTAAAAGATGTTGAAAAAAATAACGAAAGTTTAATTCAAAAGATTTACGGAAATAATGATGAAGACGATGCTGATTACGAAGAAGATGCTTCAGAAAATAACGACGTTTTATCCATTCCAGAACACACCACCAATCAGGATAAAAATGAAGTAATTTTAGACAAATATCATTTTGCTGAAGAAATTGAAGAAGAAGAAACCTTATCATTACAAGATAAAGAATTGGAATTAATAAAAAAATCCCTTGAGCGTCATCAAGGAAAGCGTAAATTAGCAGCTGCCGAATTAGGTATTAGCGAACGTACATTATATAGAAAAATAAAACAATACGATTTGTAAATAGTTAGCAGTAAACAGTTGAAAAATGCAACAATGCTAACAACAAATCGTTATACAATTATTAACTAAATATATCACACTTAGAGCAGTCAAAGTGTTTTAGATTATATGAAAAACTATTTTTTTTACTTCTTACTAGTAACTTTAAGCTTATCTCTTTTTGGTTGCGGTTTTTATTCATTCACAGGTGCATCGGTGCCAGCGAATGTAAAAACCTATCAAGTAAACCGTTTTGAGAACAATGCTCTTTTAGTTGAACCAGGTTTAGAACGCGATTTCAAACTTGCTTTAGAAGATTTAATTCAAAACCAAACCAATTTAAGTCTTGTCCCTTCCAACGGTGATTTGGTTTACGAAGGTGAAATAACCGATTATCGCGTTTCACCAACCACTGCGACCTCACAGAATACAGCTGCACAAAACAGATTAACAATTAGTGTTAAAGTGCGGTTTTTTAATAGAAAAAAGGAAGATGATGATTTAGAACAAACTTTTTCATTTTATTACGATTATTCAGGAAGCACACAACTAATTGGAGCCATAAAAACAACGGCACATGACGAAATTTTTGAGCGCCTTACACAGGATATTTTTAATGCTACTTTAGCAAAATGGTAAAAATCAATTAACAACTTACAATTGTTAATTGTTAATTGAATAAAAACTAATGAATAATACCGATTTTACATACATACTTCAGCATCCGCAAAGCATCACCCATCAACAAACTGAAGCTGTAAAATCTATTATCGATGAATTTCCTTATTTTCAATCGGCACGTGCTTTGTACCTTAAAGGTTTAAAAAACGACAGCAGTTTTAAATACAATCAAGAACTTAAAACGACGGCCGCTTATACGGCAGACCGCAGTATTTTATTCGATTTTATAACTTCAGATGTATTCATTCAAAATGAAATTTCAGAATTTATCAAACAAAATACAGCCCATTTACAAGATATTGAAATTAATATTGAAGATATTTCAGTAAATAAAAAAGTTACTATAGACGACAAACTAAAACAACAAATAATTGAAACCATTGGCGTTTTAGACCCTACTCTCTTTAAACCTAAAGAGGAAAAACTACAAAAAATAACGGGTTTTATTTTAGATGAATCTGAAACTATTGAAACAATTCCCAACAAAACAGAAAATTCAGAAACAACTGCTACTAGTGATTTATTGAAACTAGGAAAGCCATTTGAATTTAATAAAAGAGAATCTCATTCATTTAAAGAGTGGTTAAATTTAACACGCCTACAACCTATTGAAAGAAATTCAGATTTTATTGAAGAAGAAGTAAAAAAAATAAAAAGCTCATCATATAAAGATAAGCTTAAAAAATTCGAGCTTATTGATAAATTCATTAGTAAAAACCCAAAAATAAACCCGAGTACATTTTTGCCTTCAAAAGTAAATTTAGCCGAAGCGCAAATGATACAACCCGAAGCCTTGATGACCGAGACTTTGGCACGAATTTATCTTGAGCAAAAAAACTATAAAAAGGCAATTCAATCTTATAAAATTTTAAGTTTGAAATATCCAGAAAAAAGTAGTTTCTTTGCAAACCAAATTCAGGCGATAAAACAATTACAAGAACAAAATAACAGAAAATAATGAGTACGTTTACAATATTTTTAGCATTAATAGTTGTGGTAGCATTTTTACTAATTGTAGTAATTATGGTTCAAAACCCTAAAGGTGGTGGATTATCTTCTTCTTTTGGAGGCGGTGGTACACAACAATTAGGTGGTGTAAAAAAGACAACAGACTTTTTAGATAAAAGCACCTGGACATTAGCAACTTTATTGTTGGTGTTAATTCTATTATCTAATGTTGCAATTAACAGAGGTGGTGAAAGTGCAGATTCTAAAGCTTTAGATTTAGATGCTACAACATCACAACCTTTACCTAAACCAGCACAACCAGCAAACAATACTGCTCCTGTAGAGTAGTAATTTGTACTTCTATAAAATAAAAAATGCCAACTTTAAATGAGTTGGCATTTTTTGTTGCTGTAAGTTTGTCAGTTATCAAGCAATGGCACACTTTTAGACTACTACATTCCCGTAAACAATAATTTTTAACTTAAAAAATATATTACTATGTCATTAAACATTAAACCGTTAGCAGATCGCGTTCTTATAGAACCTGCTCCCGCTGAAACTAAAACAGCATCGGGAATTATTATTCCAGATAACGCTAAAGAAAAACCACAAAAAGGAACTGTTGTTGCTGCTGGAAAAGGCACCAAAGATGAGCCTATTACCGTAAAAGTTGGCGACACTGTTTTATATGGTAAATATGCTGGCACCGAACTTAAATTAGAAGGTAAAGATTATTTAATAATGCGCGAAAGTGACATACTAGCAATTGTCTAAAAGCTATACGCAATAGGCTTTAAGCTATAAGCATGAGAGACTTTAAAAAGTATCATATTTGGAATTTGAGTCACGAATTAACGTTAGAAATTTACTCTATTACTAATTCATTTCCAAAAGAAGAAATTTACGGTTTAACCTCTCAAATAAGAAGATCTTCAGCCTCAATACCTACAAACATTTCAGAAGGTTGTGGCAGAGATTCATATTTAGAATTCAAATAGATTTCTAACTATAGCTTTAGGGTCGGCAAGCGAAACCGAATACTTAATCATGTTAGCAAAAGATTTAGGTTATATAGAAGATAATCAAGCTAATGTACTTATTGAAA
The DNA here is from genome assembly GCF_031128465.2 of Mariniflexile litorale. Lineage (GTDB taxonomy): Bacteria > Bacteroidota > Bacteroidia > Flavobacteriales > Flavobacteriaceae > Mariniflexile > Mariniflexile litorale. The sequence goes on from NZ_CP155618.1 coordinate 1,040,446, forward strand.
AAGTAAACGTAATTAAAAGTAAATCACATCAATTAAAACAAAAATTAAAATAGCTTATGGCATAAAGCCTAAAGCATAAATCAAAAAATTATGGCAAAAGATATAAAATTTGATATTGAAGCTCGCGACGGTTTAAAACGTGGTGTTGATGCATTAGCAAATGCAGTAAAAGTAACATTAGGTCCTAAAGGACGTAACGTAATTATTGGTAAATCTTTCGGTGCACCACAAGTAACTAAAGATGGTGTTTCGGTTGCAAAAGAGATTGAGTTAAAAGACCCTCTTGAAAACATGGGCGCACAAATGGTTAAAGAAGTTGCTTCTAAAACCAACGATTTAGCTGGTGATGGTACTACTACTGCTACCGTTTTAGCACAAGCGATCGTAAAAGAAGGTTTAAAAAATGTCGCTGCGGGAGCAAATCCAATGGATTTAAAACGTGGTATTGATAAAGCTGTTGAAGCTATTGTTAAAGATCTTGAAAAGCAATCAAAAAAAGTTGGTAACTCATCTGAAATGATTAAGCAAGTGGCTTCTATTTCAGCTAATAACGACGAGACTATTGGCGAATTAATTGCAAAAGCATTTAATAAAGTTGGTAAAGAAGGCGTTATAACAGTTGAAGAAGCTAAAGGTATGGAAACATACGTTGATGTAGTTGAAGGGATGCAATTCGACAGAGGCTATTTATCACCTTACTTCGTTACAGATACCGATAAAATGATTGTAGATTTAGACAATCCATACATCTTATTATTCGATAAAAAGATTTCTAATTTACAAGAAATCCTTCCAATATTAGAACCAGTAGCACAATCTGGTCGTCCTTTATTAATTATTGCTGAAGATGTTGATGGTCAAGCTTTAGCGACTTTAGTAGTAAACAAATTACGTGGTGGATTAAAAATTGCAGCAGTAAAAGCTCCAGGATTTGGCGACAGACGTAAAGCTATGTTAGAAGACATCGCTATCTTAACGGGTGGAACTGTTATTTCTGAAGAAAGAGGTTTCACTTTAGAAAATGCTGATTTAAGCATGTTAGGTACTGCTGAAACAGTAACAGTTGATAAAGACAATACTACTATTGTAAATGGTTCTGGAGAAGCTAAAGATATTAAAGCACGTGTAAACCAAATTAAAGCACAAATTGAAACGACTACAAGCGATTACGACAAAGAGAAATTACAAGAGCGTTTAGCGAAGTTAGCGGGCGGTGTTGCCGTTCTTTATGTTGGTGCTGCTTCTGAAGTTGAAATGAAAGAGAAAAAAGACCGTGTTGATGATGCATTACACGCTACTAGAGCTGCTGTAGAAGAAGGTATTGTTGCTGGTGGTGGTGTTGCTTTAGTAAGAGCAAAATCAGTTTTAGATAAAATTACAACTGAAAACCTTGACGAAACAACAGGTATTCAAATTGTAGCTCGCGCTATTGAATCTCCTTTACGTACTATTGTTGAAAACGCAGGTGGTGAAGGTAGTGTTGTGGTATCTAAAGTAATGGAAGGCAAAGGATCGTTTGGTTACGATGCGAAGTCTGAAACTTATGTAGACATGCTAAAAGCAGGTATTATAGATCCTAAAAAAGTAACTCGTATTGCTTTAGAAAATGCGGCTTCGGTTGCAGGTATGATCTTAACTACCGAGTGTGCTTTAATTGATATTAAAGAGGATGCTCCAGCTATGCCAGGTGGTATGGGTGGCGGTATGCCAGGAATGATGTAGTCGAGAGCCTCGACACGCAAATATTTTAAAAACGCTTCAATTAATTTTGGAGCGTTTTTTTATGAATTTACTTTAAATTAAGTATATGTCTCGTAGCTAAATACAATATCAACAAAATCTCATTTATATGATAACTTTTTTACATAAAACACACCCCTGGAATGATACAAGAAGCATCAAATTAACTAACACTATTCCATGACCACATATAATTTGTACGTTTGCTTTAATATTTCATTCGAATATATATAATTCCCATTTGTATAGACCAATAGAATATTTATGAAGAAAAAAGAAAATAGAACTAATAAAATAAAGAAACCCTGGCCAACTAAAGATGCTATGGAACAGGTTTATGCCATGAAGCTCTGGGGTAATAACAAATCTGATTTTTATTCAGGAATAGGGTCGCATCATCCAGACATTGCAAGTCCATATATAGATGTTGTAACAACATTTTTAAAGTCTTTTAAAAGTCCTCTTGTAGTATGCGATTTAGGTTGTGGCGATTTTAATATAGGAAAAGAATTAGTAAAGCACACCAAAAAGTATATTGCGGTGGACATAGTAACAAGTCTTATAGAATTTAATAAAGAGAAATTTAAAAATGAAAATTTGGAATTTCATTGTTTAGATATTGCAGCCGATAATTTACCTTCTGGGGACTGTGCTTTACTAAGACAAGTACTTCAACATTTATCGAATGCTGAAGTAAAAAACATAGTGAGGAAATTATCTAATTTTAAATATGTTATTTTAACAGAACATTTGCCTGAAGGAAGCTTTGAACCCAATAAAGATATTATTTCAGGACAAGGGATTAGGCTAAAGAAACAAAGTGGTTTAAACTTATTAGCTCCACCCTTTAATTTCAAAGTAAAAGAAGAAAAACAATTATCATCTGCTATTTTAAATGATAATAAAGGTGTTATTATAACTACAATTTATAAAGTTTTTTGAACGTCATATTTAAAAAAACTCCAAAGCTTTTTTAACTCCAGAGTTTTTTATCTTCTATATGCTTCTACTACCTAGCACCCGGTGGGCAATAGGTTTTTAAATAATTGGTAAACAAGGTTCTTAAATGCTCGGTAGTTCCCTCGCCTTCTCTAATACCATGTGTACGGTTTGGGTAAGGCATAAACTGAAACTGTTTGTTGTGCTTTACCAATTCGTTTACTAAAATTTCGGCGTTTTGATAATGCACATTATCATCACCTGTACCATGAATATATAAGAGATTACCTGCTAAGTTTTTAGCGTAAGTAACAGGCGACCCACTCACAAAATCTTCTAAATTTTCTTGGGGTAATCCCATATAACGTTCCTGATAAATATTATCATAAGTTAATTGATTTGAAATAGCCGCAATGGAAATACCTGTTTTATAAATTTCGGGATATTGAAACATTAAATTTAAAGTAGCAGACCCTCCTCCACTATGCCCCCAAACAGCAATACGCTCAGGGTCTACAAAATTCCATTTTAGAATTTCTTTAGCCGCCATGGCTTGATCTTTAATATTAATTTGTCCTATGTTTCTATAAATACTTTTACGCCATTCTCTACCTTTTGGCGCTGGTGTTCCTCTATTATCTAATGAGATATAAATATAACCGTCCTCAGCCATATTCCCCACGTAGTTCCTGTTTCTGCCAGCACCATACGAGTCATTTACGGTTGTACTTGCTGGTTCAGTATACACATAAAACACCACTGGATATTTCTTTGAAGCATCAAAATTAGTTGGTTTAACCATCCATCCGTCCATTTCAACACCTTCTGCGGTCGTTACTTTAAAAAATTCTACTTTGGATTTTTCTACCAACTTAGAAAGGTTTGCTTCTATGCCGTATTCTGCATTAATAGGCTGATGATTTGCAAAGGTAATAAGTTCAGAAGCAGGCTTTGTGAAATGGTTCGAAAATGAATGAATCGCAAACGCCCCTGTTGGAGATACATTATATTCATGGGTACCTTCCAATGTTTTCGGGCTTACTAGTTCTAATTTACCTTTACCATTTAACTTCGTTTTATATAAATAACTTTGTGTTGCATTGTTAGGAGATGCCATAAAATAGACATAACCGTTCTTAATATCAATATATGACAAGTCGATAAAATCGTAATTCCCTTTGGTTATTAACTGTTCCTTTTCACCCTCCAAAGACACATTGTACAGATGTCTCCAACCATCTTTCTCAGTGGCCCATAAAATATTTTTTCCATTGTTGTACCAAATAAAATTATTGGTAAAATCGACCGTGTATTTATTTCCTGCTTGATAAATATCTACCCAAGCGGCATCTTTTTCTTCTTGAATTAACTTTGAAGCTCCCGTTTTAGGTTCTGCAATAAACAGCTTGCTCTGATTTTGCTTTCTGTTTAATTGCTGAATTAATAATTTTTCGGTTGAAGGAATAAATTCCATACGTACTAAATAATGTTGGCGCACATCTCCAGGAATGTTTATCCAAGTTGTTTTGGCATCATCAACACTTACCACACCTACTTTACAAGCCGATGGACTTTCTCCTACTTTAGGGTATTCTAAAGGTATTATTTGCGAATAAATAGAATCGGTATTATTAATCATGTAAAACTTCTTGATATCACTCGCATCAATTTGCCAATAAGCAATTGATTCACTATCGGGACTCCATCGAAACCCATCGCGACAGGCAAATTCTTCTTCATAAACCCAATCAAAAGTTCCATTTATTAAAGTTGCTGTACCATCGGTTGTAAGGGCTTTTATTTTTGAAGTACTTAAATCTTCAACATATATATTATTATCACTTACATAGGCTGCTAATTTTCCGTTAGGTGAAATTTTAGCAAACATCAGCGAAGATTCTGGCAAGGTTTTACCAATTTGTTGCAAAGCTCCAGTTGCCAAGTTTAAAACCCAGTAATCACCTTTAGTATTAATACGCCAAACGCGTTTTGTATTTGTAAACAGTAATACTTTTTGTTCATCGTTAGAAAACTTAAAATAATTAACTTCCAGAGGCGTATTCCCATTTTTAGGCGTTAATTGCTCCTTAGATATCAAAACTTTAGCTTCATTGTTAGGTAATGTATATTGAACAATACCTTCACTTTGAATGCTATAATATGATTTACCATCGTTAGACCATTTAAAACCATTTTGTGAAAACCCTTGAATTGATAATGCAATAAATAATAGGAAGACTAGAGTCGACTTTAATTTCTGTGTGAATTTAGATATGTTCATGCAATGTATTTTTAATAAGATACTTTTTTTCTGATAAAAGTTTTCGAATTTAGTATTTAATTTGAAATTTGATGCGGATTTTTCATGTGTTTAACAGATTCTTATGATATAAAAAAAAAGAAACCCAAACAATTGTTTGGGTTTTGATATTCTTAATGATCGTGACTGTCATCTTCTTTATGGTCATCTTTCACATCGGTATCTCTGTATTTACAACAAGGGTGAACCGTTTCATAAGCTTTATCAGTAGCCTTAAGCCCTTTTGTATCATGACCAACTGCGACCACACTATTTTGGATGGTTTTTAAATTGGTTTTACGAGCGTCGTAAATTAATTTCAACTCATGTGTTTTCACATCCCAAACCGCACTTTTAACACCCTTGGTATTAAAACAAGCTTTTTCTATTCTACTCTTGCACATTAAACAAACACCATCAACTTCTAAAGATGCTTTTTCATTTTTGTTTTGCGCAAATGTTATACTGGACACTAATACAGTTAATACTATTATTAATTTTTTCATAATTTTTGTTCTTTCTGCGAAAGCAGAATCTCTTTTTAATTAAACGTTTACTATTATTTCTTTATTTTATTTTATATCGTAACCCTGCATAATACATACTTCCAAAAATAGGTCCATATACAAAGTTGGTATCAAAATTCGAACCAAAAGGATCATCGGCCGCTAGAATAGGATTGCTTTGCCTTACATTGGTTATATTTTCACCGCCTAAATATACTTCAAATTTTGGAGAAAACACTTTGGTTATTTGTGCATTAAGCGTTGCTAATTTTGGAGTCTTCTCAGGTAATTGATATGGTATTGGATTTGTTGCTGTTGATGAAAAACGCTGTTCACCCAACCAATTAAATGTTGTATCAAACTTCCAATTTGCTATAGAATTGTCTCCCTTATGAATTTCATAGGAAGCATTAGCAAAAAATCGATGTTTTGGTGTTAATGGCTTTTCTAATTTCCCAGAGTTATACTCTGTTTTAACTTCGTAATACTTGTAAGCCAATCGCAAATCGAATTGTTCAAAGGCATTATAATTCACTTCTGTTTGAAAACTATTTGCAAAACTTTTTCCATCAAGATTATAAAAATTAACTTCTTGTGGGTTTTCATAATCTACCACCACTTGGTTTGTAAAATCGGTTATATAATAATCAACCGTTACATCCGCTTTTCTCCCAAAAAGATTAAAACCTTGTAGGTATGACACGCCGTAATTCCAAGCGATTTCTGGATCTAACCCATATATTTTTCCTGTGGAATCTAAAATATTTATAGCTCTTGATGTCGAAAATATGTTTTGATTTTCAGCAAAAATATTAGCACTACGCTTTCCACGACCAATAGATGCTCTTAAAGCCGATTTTTCCCAAGGCGTGTAACGTGCATTAATTCTTGGTGTTACAAAGGTTCCTAATAAATTATGATGATCGACCCGTAATCCTGCGGTAAGATTCAGGTTATTTAAATTATCAAAATTGTATTCGAAAAAAGCTCCTATAGAATTTTCATTTCTTTTATAATCTGTTGTATTCACCAACTCATCATAATGATCGTAAGTATAACTTAATCCTGTTTTTACTTTATGACGAGAATCACTTATAATCGAATTATAAATAACATTGGAATATAAACTATTATGCAAAATATCATATTGCTTTAAACCAAAATAAGATTCTTGTTTATGACTGCTAAAAGCGGTTTGAACACTTACACTTTGCCAAGGAATTTCTGGATTTACATAACCAAGTTTTGCTGACACTTCGAAACGTCTGGTATCTATTTCACTACCCCACGCATTTGTGGTTAATTTATCCGTTTTTGGATTAAAATCAAGTTCCCCAGTCTGCTTTTCATCATTTAAAAACTTTAAATTTATAAAGCTTAAAACCCCCTTTTCAGCATTCGTATATTGCCAACGGTTCATTAAGTTTATTTGATTAAACTTGGGCATATCTAAAAAACCATCATCATTCACATCGTGTTCGCCATTATGAGTGTTACCATGAATATATAAACCAGTATCCCATTTATCAGTTACTTTGGTGTTAATATGAGTGTTTAACTCTAATCGTTCACTTGTTGCTCCATAGAGATTTACATATAGTCTATCATCCATTGATGGTTTAACGAGTTCGGCATTAATTTGTCCCGCAATGCTTTCGTAACCGTTAACTACACTTCCAGCTCCTTTAGTAATTTGAATACTCTCTACCCAGGTACCAGGAATAAAACTTAAACCATATGCTTGTGATGCACCACGAATAGACGGAATATTTTCGGTAGCAATTAAAATATACGGACTAGTAAGTCCTAACATTTTTATTTGACGTGTGCCTGTTACAGCATCAGCAAAATTAACATCGATAGATGGATTTGTTTCAAAACTTTCCGAAAGGTTACAGCAAGCTGCTTTTAATAATTCGTCACTACTCACTGTAAACGTATTAGTAGCTTGTAAGTACGATTTTGCCGTAGTTTGTTTTCTAGAAGTTACTGTTACAGCATTTAAATTATCCGTTGGTTGCAACCAATGATGTACCATTTTTGGTTGAGTAAGGGTTAAGGTGTCTGTTTTGAAACCTACGTAACTAACAACCAGTTTTGTATTTTCCTTTGAGTAGGCAAGTGAAAACTTCCCATCCATATCGGTAACCGTTCCAATACTGGTATTTAACCAGTATACATTAGCTCCTGCTAATCCTATGTGTTCGTTTTTTTCATTAGCTTCCATAATCATCCCGGTTATTTTTTCTTGGGAAAGCAGTATAAATGGAAGTAGAAATAATATATATGATATATTCTTTTTTTTCATTTTCATCAGAATTGATAACAACTTCATAAATATGCTTTCAAAAACACGAATGCATATATATAATATGTTTTAAGATTTAAATTTAATAATTAGGTATGTCCCAGTAGTTAATCGGGATTTACAAAAAAAATCTATTAATCAAATAATAAAAACTTGGTCTAAAACCTGAATATCGGCAACCAAATGAGGTGGAGAGTAATTTTTATGAGGAATAACATGTTCAGCTAACCCTTGAGAAACACTAATAAATGTATAGGTAAAACTTGCAATGAATAGTTGTTGCTGAAAATTAAAATCTTCAAAAGAAGTAAGTCTTAAATTATCTTGACCTTGAATAACATTTACTTCATCTTTACAACATATTTTTTTTCTGATAGTTTGTTGATCTGTTTCAAAAGCACCCATAATACATTTTTGGGCTTCAGTAAAAACAGAAACATCTACCAAAACATCACCACAAAAATGCTTTTCAATAGTAAAAGAAACTGTTGAAAACATTACAAGCAATGCTAAGAGCACTGAAAAACTTTTATGTAAAAATTGCATTATCACCGTGCGAAAATACAAAAAATTAAAAATAATAATCCTCATTTACAAAATGATTAACATTTTAATTTTTAATTTTATGATAGTAAAATGCAGGCAATAAAAGAATTAGTATAATCGGTTGAATTAAAAACCTACGCACATTAAAAAACAAATAATAATCTTCTTGTCTTGGGTTAATAACAAAATACAAATAAATTATTATTAGAATTACATAAGCTAAAATATAAATAAGCATAGAAAATTTAACAATGCTTTTATCTTTAAAAACCACGTATAATATTCCTAATGAAATAGCGGTGTTTAGTATAAATCGTAACGAGGTAAATAATGTTACTTTAAAAATTTCTCGTCTTGGACTGTCCATATACAAATAGTCGTTTTGAAAAAACGTTAGATAAGGGTCGTAAAACAAGTCACTTTCAAAAAGTCGAATTAAAATCAACAATCCGAATAACACAATCAATAAAACGTATTTTTTGGAATTACTCATTGTTATTCTTCAATTTAGAAAACCGATTCACCCAAAAAATCCATAATAAAAACACCATACCGTAAATAATAGCAGGAAAAACAACGGTGTGAAAAACATCCTTTTGATGTGGATAATGATACAAGCCTATGGTTAACATAACAATACGCAATAGGTTAACTGTGTAAATTAAAACACTTCCCGAAAGGATGTAGAAAAACGTTGTCTTAAACTCAGATGCAAAAGCTATAATAAACGATACAAATAAGATAATAACACTCATGGAATTACAACCTTCAATAATACGCGCTATGGGTATATTATTTACAAGGAGTTTCATAGAGGGTTCATCTGGGTGCTTTAAAACTTCCGTATTATATCCAAGAACACTTATTAAGGCTTCACTTTGTTTAGCCACTAAATGCGTGATATAATCTGGATAAAATTTAGATCCATCAGAAAATTGCAAGTAAAACTTATAGCATATCGATAAAACAATATATGTTAACAAAAACACAAGTATGAACTTTATAACTGATTTATATTTTACTAAGAGTGCTTTCAAAAATGTATGGTTTATTTTAAGGAAGCATAACAGCTATATGCGGTTGCTTTCCAGTTTTTAAATTTAAGCTTTTTTATATTTTAGAATCTTTTTTATTTAAAAATTCTTAATGCAGGTATGTATTTATGTTTTTTCTTTCTCAAATCTTTTACTCTTTGTGATAAATTCAAATCATTCCTTTTTTTATAATTTTAATTTGAAGTAAAAGTATTATGGATTCAATCATTTATGTTGCGTCTTTACTATGTCATTCTTACCTCATGTATGTCTAAACATGAAATTCAACTTATTAAGGTTAAAATTATGTAAATCAAATATAACATTCATCCCATTTTTAAATACTTTTACCAAAACTTTTGAATTTATGACTTTTGAACAATTAAAACCACAAGTAGAAACTATAATTAAAAACAGTAATTCACTTATATTACACGATTGTTTATTACAAATTTGCGAATTACTTGAAGCTAATATTTCATATTACAATTGGGTTGGTTTTTATTTTAGAAATGGTAATAAAGAAGAGTTAAAGCTAAATGCTTACGTTGGAGAACCCACCGACCATACGATTATTCCTTTTGGGAAAGGTATTTGCGGGCAGGTAGCCCTAAGCAACCAAAATTTTGTAGTGCCAGATGTAGCTGCTCAAGATAATTATATAGCTTGTAGCATAACAGTAAAGGCTGAAATTGTAATCCCTATTTTTGTAAATGGAGAAAATATGGGACAAATTGATATTGATTCAAACACACCAGACCCTTTTACCAAAGCAGACGAACGTTTTTTAGAGTTTGTTTGTGAGCAAGTCGCCTCCATACTTTAGTTAATTTTGGTATTTTAAAATTCTTGTTAATAAAACGTTGATTTAGTTAAAAAATCACCTTGTTTTTTGTTTTATAAACAGTTGTATTTTAGTTGAAATAACTACTTTTGCAACTTATTATTAGATTTAAAAAATGAGCAACGAAAAAACAGTAAAATCAGCATTAATCTCCGTATTTAGTAAAGACGGTTTAGAACCTATTGTTAGAAAACTAAACGAGCAAGGTGTAACCATTTATTCTACTGGCGGCACCCAAACTTTTATTAACGACTTAGGCATTAACGTAATTCCTGTAGAAGAAGTAACATCGTACCCATCCATTCTTGGTGGTCGTGTAAAAACATTACATCCAAAAGTATTTGGTGGTATTTTAAACAGACAAAACCATGCTGGTGACATTAAAGAATTAGAGGATTTTGAAATTCCTCAAATTGATGTAGTTATCGTTGATTTATATCCATTTGAGAAAACTGTTGCTTCAGGCGCCAGCGAACAAGATATTATTGAAAAAATTGATATAGGCGGTATTTCATTAATTCGTGCTGCTGCTAAAAACTTCGCTGATGTAATTTGTGTTGCATCTGTTGATGATTATACAGAATTTTTAGAATTAATTTCAGCCGATAACGGAAGTATCTCAGAAGAAAACAGAAAACGTTTTGCAGGAAAAGCATTTAACGTATCGTCTCATTATGACACAGCTATTTTTAATTACTTCAACCAAAATAACGAAGAAACTGTTTTAAAAATAAGCGAAACCAACGGTCATGTATTGCGTTATGGCGAAAACCCACACCAAAAAGGGTTTTTCTTTGGCGATTTTGATGCTATATTTACAAAACTTAACGGTAAAGAATTAAGTTATAATAACTTATTAGATGTTGATGCTGCTGTTAATTTAATAAATGAATTTAAAGGTGAAGCACCAACCTTTGCTATATTAAAACACAACAATGCTTGTGGGTTTGCGCAAAGCAACACAATTCACCAAGCCTATAAAGACGCTTTAGCTGGCGACCCCGTTTCTGCTTTTGGTGGTGTTTTAATTAGTAATACTGAAATTGATAAAGCAACTGCTGAAGAAATTAGCAGCTTATTCTGTGAAGTTGTTATCGCTCCTTCATACAACTCTGAAGCTTTAGAAATTCTAAAAGGAAAGAAAAACAGAATCATTTTAATTCTTAACGAAATTGAATTGCCACAAACCAACGTAAGAAGTTGTTTAAACGGCATTTTAGTTCAAGATAGAAATAATGTTACCGACACTATTGAAGGTTTAACATACGTTACAAACACCAAACCAACACAGAACGATTTAGAAGATTTAATATTTGCATCAAAAATTTGCAAGCACACTAAATCGAACACCATCGTTTTAGTAAAAAACAAAAAATTATTAGCTAGCGGAACAGGACAAACCAGTCGTGTTGATGCTTTAGAACAAGCCATTCATAAAGCCAAAACCTTTAAATTTGATTTAAATGGTGCTGTTATGGCTAGTGATGCTTTTTTCCCGTTTCCTGATTGTGTGGAAATTGCTAAAAATGCGGGCATTAGATCTGTAATTCAACCGGGCGGTTCTATTAAAGACCAGTTGAGCATTGATTATTGTAATGATAATAATGTAGCTATGGTAATGACCGGAACACGTCATTTTAAGCATTAAAAACAAAGAATATAATATTAAAAAAGAGCACTAATTAAAAAATAGTGCTCTCTTTTTTGAAATTAATTAATGAAATTAATCTCCCTTATTAGTTAAATATCAATCAATTTACTTAATCGATATATTAAAATTCCTAATTGAAATACAACAACTACCATAAGTAATATCATGAAATAGTTTGATTTCGTTTTTCGAGCTGTTTTGTTTGCAACCATCTCTGATTTATCTTTTAAATTATTTTTTCTTAATACCATTTTCAGAAAATATTTTGTTTTTGAAAAATATTCTGTTTTTTTGTTTTATAAATCTATTGATTAATAAGGGGTTAGTGTAAAAAATTAGCACGAAGCCGCTTTTTTTATCCATAAGAAGGGAAAACGAAAACATATAAGCTTATTGGAATCAATTATCCAATGAGGATATGGAGGAAAAAGAGATAAAACAAATTAAACCTTCTGTAGTTTTAATGATATATTCTACAGGTGTGAAATCACTTAAGGCTCTAATCTTTGGACACAGGACAGCCTTTTCATAAAAATAAGAAGTGAACTCTAAATTTATTTTAAGGTAGGAAGTTTTTTTAAAATGTCCTTATAGTGCTCACTTAGTGTTACTTTATTGTTTCCAGATAAAATAATAAGATTGTCGATAGGTATAATCTCAATTATCTTTTCCGTATTTACAATATAATTTCTGTGAGTTCTAAAAAACAGTGAATCATCTAACAGTTTCAACATTTTTGTTAACGATATCAGGATTACAAATTTCTCTTTTTCAGTTATTATATTACAATATTTCTCTTCTACTTCTATATATATAATATCTGAAATAAGTACTTTTTTTAAGGATTTCCCTTTTTTTATAAAGAGGTGCTCATGACTTATAACAGTATTTTCTTCTTCACTTAAAAACGCGTTGGGTTGTCCATAAAACTTTTCCACAGCCATTTCTAATGCATATAGAATTTCTAATTCGTTAAATGGTTTCATCAAATAACTAAATGGCTGTGTTAACTTTGCTCTTTCAAATATTTGTCGATCAGTAGAACTCGTTAAAAACACAAATGGTTTTGAGGCATTTGGACTACCATTAATAGCTTCTGCAAAAGAGATACCGTCAGGTAAGCCATTTAAAAAAATATCAATAACTACAATATCTATTTTATTGGTATAAAATAGGTTTAATGCCGCTTTAAAACTAGTGGCCACACCAACAATATTATAATTATTAGATATAAGCACTTTTTTTAAAGCATCACTTTCATCAACCGTATCTTCAACTATAAGTACATTTACATGATCCATTATGATGCTGTTTTAGGTAAAGATACAATCATTTTCGTACCTTTTCCTAATTCACTTTCTATAGAAAATTTTCCATTATTTTTTTTAATCATCGATTTACATAATTGCAGTCCTAAGCCGGTTCCTATAACATCTTCATGCTCTTTTTTTGATAATATGGCGGAGTCCTTAAGAAGTTCCAAACGAGCTGTTTTGCTTATTCCTAATCCAGAATCTTCAATAACTAAATCGCAATAGGATTCATGAGTGTGTGTGGTGTAGATTTTAATCTTTCCATTTTCATTAGAAAACTTGATAGCATTATCTAACAAATTTCTTAATATAATTTTTAACGATTCTTGGTCTGCAAAAACAACATCCTTTTTTAAAATCTTAGTTTCAAAATCTATGTTCTTCTCTAACATTAATGGCTTATAGTTATAAACTGTTTGCTCCACTATAAAAAACAAACGTATGGAGGTTATTTCAAAGTAGGATTGATTTGTTTGCAACAACGCCCAGTTTAATAGGTTGTCTAATAAATTATAAGCGCCATTTACTATGGCACTATTCGTATGCAATAAATTATCTAATACATCTAAATTCTTTGCCTCTAAATTATCTAATAATTTTGTATTACTTGTTTTAAGCGCATTAACCGAGGAGCGCAAATCATGACTTACAATGGAAAAGAGTTTATCTTTTGTGGCATTTAACACATCTAAACGTTCCTTTTGAGCCACTATAATTTTATTCGTTTTTATTTTCTCCTTATAAAAATACATGGTTGTTCCTAACAACACTAAAAGCACTATGGCCGAATAAAACAACCCATTTCTTTCTACTATTTTGGCCTTATTTTCGACTTGCAATAAACTAACTTCTTTTTGTTTTTCCTTTACTGCAAATTGTTTTTCTAGTTGAGCAACTTCCCAAATTTTATTTTGATCGTTTAAAGAATCTTTCCATTGTTCATATTCCTTTCTATATGCTAATGATTTTTGAAAATTTTTGCGATTTTCTTCAACCACAGCCATGTTTAATGCTGAGTTATGCTTAGTTTTTATATCTTTTATTTTTTTTGATAGTTGATATGCTTTTTCAAAATACGGTATAGCTAAATCATCTTGATATTGTTCATAATATAAATTCGCTAAATTTCCGTAAGCAAGTATTATTTTAAGCGTATCTTCTTTTTGTTCTTCTAACTTTACATTTTCAATTAAATACGGCTCTGCTTTTTTAAATTCTCCTAAATGCAAGTAGCACAATCCTAAATTATGGTTGATTATACTTTTCTTTAAATATTTATAATTATTATCAGATAAACTTAGCAATTCTTCGTAATAAGCAATCGCCTTTTTAAATTGACTAAGCTGTAATGCAACTTCGCCTAAATCCATTTTTACTATGAAATAGAACTCAAAATCTGGCGATATTAATTTGAACTCTTTTTGAGCTTCTTTATATAGCTTTTTCTGATTAAAACTACAACCTCTTAAAAAATGTGAATAATTTTTTACTTCTCTATTTTTTTGAGGATTGTTCAGCTGCTTCATGGTATACACCAATGTAGAATCCCAATCTTTATTAAGAAAAAAAGAAGTCGATTTATAAAATAAGGCGTTCGATTTATAAACCCTTGCTTTTTCACTTATTACAGAATCAAAAAGCTCGTATTCCATCTCTTTTTGAGAAAAAGAGTAACCACTTGAAAATAATGAAATAAAAATCAATATTAACTTAATTTCACTTTTTGCTTTCATAGAATGGTTTATAAAAACAAATATATTTAAAAATCCATGAAATTTACGGTTCATGGATTTTCAATAGTTAAATTACCAACATCTTCTATCTTCCCTCCACTTCCGTAACAGTGCCTCTTGAAGTTACTGGATCTTCATTCCATAGAAACGTTTGTATTTTATCTAAATTCCTTGGTAGCTTTTTAATAATGATATCTACTCGGTAAGCATCAAAATTTTGAGAGCTTACTTCTTCATAACAATACGCGATATATAAATTCAATTGGTTTTTTCCTGAATATAAGCTAATCCGTTTTTTACTAACAATACTAAAATTCGGTTCTTCTATTAATGAAGGGATAAAAACAATGGCACTAACCTGCAAAACCTTCCCTTTGTAACTTGTCTGAACAATAGGAGATAAAGGTATAACAGATGCTGAGTTATAAGAAAAATTTATTGACGCATCTAATTTTTCTACTGTAACATTTTCTTTACTAATGGGTTTTCCTGGAGGAAGAATTCTCTCTTCTTTACTCATAATTATTAATTATTATTTGGTTTGTTAGTAAACTATTAAGTTGTTGTTATCCTAGTTTAAAAAAATATAAATAACTACAATATCTATTCTATTTTATTTAATCTTCGATTTATATCACTGCAAACTCTAACCAATTCCTCTCATGTTTTCATTTTCATTTTTACACAACAAACAGTGTCTTTTAGAAATTCTAAACACGTGGATTCGTTTATGCCAATTCCAGAATCTTCCACAATTAAATCACAAATAGGATTTATTTTCTGATTAAAACTGCAACCTCTTAAAAAACGTGAATAATTTTTACTTCTCTATTTTTTTGAGGACTGTTTAGCTGCTTCATGGTATAAACCAATGTAGAATCCCAATCTTTATTAAGATAAAAAAGAAGTCGATTTATAAAATAAGGAGTTCAATTTATAAACTCTTGCTTTTTCACTTATTATAGAATCAAAAAAGCTCATGTTCCATCTCCCTTTTGAGAAAAAGAGTAACCACTTGAAAATAATAAAATTAAAATTGTAACTAACTTAATTTCACTTTTTGCATTCATAGATGGTTTTATAAAAGCAGATATATAAAAATCCATGAAATTTAGGTTCATGGATTTTCAATAATCAAATCACAAATGATTTCTATCTTCCTTCCACTTCCGTAACAGTCCCTCTTGAAGTTACAGGATCTTCATCCCATAAGAAGGACTTTATCTTTTCAATAGCATTCGTTGAGTCTGGCAGGTTAAAACTAAAAGTATAAGGGTATACCGCAGTTGGTGTTTCTTCTACATAATCATAAACAAAATAAACACCTTGTGTTCCTCCTACCAATGAAGACGTTATGTAAACTTCTAAACTATTTAAGCTATCTTTTTCATCTACAAATACGGTAGCTGTTATAATTATATTAGTCCCATTCTTTACAGCACTTACTGCTGGAGGAAGAGGTGTATTTGTAGTTTGAGGCGATGGGCTCATTCTTTCTCCTTTATTAAGGGTATTAACTGTCGTTAATTTATTAGTTCCTGGTGGTAACTCTTTGTTTTCTGTACTCATATTATTATTTGGTTTATTAGTTAATTTTTAGGGCGCTCTTATTATCTTATAGAAAAAATTTGATAACAGTTACGTCCAAAGAAACAATAAAATATTTAATATTAAAAAAAAAAGGAACAAAACAGGAATTTATTATAATCAAACAATAAAAACATAGCACAAGAAGGTTTTTTATCACTTATTTTTTAGTTTGTACTGCTACTATTTCAATTATTTAAAGGAAAACACAAACAAAAATGCACCTCAATTCTGTTTTTTTGAAGGACTATACGGTTAATAAAATTAATTATGTAACTAAACATAATAAACTGTTTTTTTTTATTTAGATTTATTACTTTTACAGCATTCGTTTTTTAAACCTCTAATACTACTTATAGCTTATGGGCTTTTTTGACTTCCTAACCGAAGAAATTGCAATAGATTTAGGTACTGCAAATACTCTTATTATTCATAACGACAAAGTTGTGGTTGATGCACCTTCCATTGTAGCACGCGATAGAATTACTGGCAAAATTATTGCTGTGGGTCAAGAAGCGAGTCTAATGCAAGGAAAAACCCATGAAAATATCAAAACCATACGTCCATTAAAAGATGGTGTTATTGCCGATTTTGATGCTTCCGAACAAATGATAAGTATGTTTATTAAAAACATACCCGCATTAAAAAAGAAATTTTTCACCCCAGCACTTCGTATGGTGGTTTGTATTCCTTCGGGCATTACAGAAGTTGAAATGCGGGCAGTAAAAGAAAGTGCCGAACGTGTTAACGGAAAAGAAGTCTATTTAATACACGAACCCATGGCTGCAGCTATTGGTATTGGCGTTGATATTATGCAACCTAAAGGAAATATGGTGGTTGATATAGGTGGTGGAACGACCGAAATTGCTGTTATTGCTCTTGGAGGAATTGTTTGTGATAAATCGGTTAAAATTGCAGGTGATGTATTTACAAACGATATCGTTTATTACATGCGTACGCAACACAATTTATATGTAGGCGAACGTACTGCTGAAAAAATAAAAATCCAAATTGGTGCTGCCACCGAAGATTTAGACTTACCTCCAGAAGATATGAGTGTACAAGGACGTGATTTACTAACGGGTAAACCTAAACAAGTGTCTATATCATTTAGAGAAATTGCAAAAGCATTAGATAAATCTATTTTGCGTATTGAAGACGCTGTCATGGAAACCTTATCACAAACACCTCCAGAATTAGCTGCCGATATTTATAATACAGGTATTTATTTAGCAGGGGGTGGTTCTATGTTAAGAGGCTTAGACAAACGCTTATCTCAAAAAACAGACCTTCCAGTTTATATAGCCGAAGACCCTTTACGTGCTGTTGTTAGAGGCACGGGTATTACGCTTAAAAATTTGGCTAAATACAAAAGTGTTTTGATTAAATAGGTTTATAAAACATGCAACAGATTATTAATTTCATTATAAGAAACAAAAATTTTTTGTTGTCCTTGTTGCTGTTTTCTATTTCCTTTATTTTTACAATTCAAACGCACTCTTACCACAAAAGCAAGTTTATAAACTCTGCCAATTTTTTTACTGGTGGCATTTACAATTCCATTAATAATTTTACGGGATATATCAATTTAAAATCACAAAATCAAGTCTTGGCCGAAGAAAATAGTCGTCTAAAAATGCTCCTATTTAATTCCGAAAACAAAAAAGACTCTACTTATTTAGACACGATCACTTATAATGGCACTTATAAATTCACCTTAGCAAACGTTATTAGGAACACGTATTCTGGGGTCAATAATGTACTGCTTATAAACAAAGGAGAAAAAGATGGTTTAAAACAAGATTTAGGTGTTATAAGCTCAAAAGGCATTGTTGGTATTATTGATGGCACCAGCAAACGTTATGCAACGGTTATTTCTGTATTAAATACCACAAACAAAATTAGTGCACAACTAAAAAAAACAAATCATTTTGGCACACTGTACTGGAATGCCAAATCTGCATCTTATATCCAACTTATGGATATCCCTAAAATAGCACCTATCGTAAAGGGGGATACTATTATTACTTCGGGGCGTTCATCCATTTTTCCTAAAGGAATTCTGATAGGTGTTATAAATGATTTTAAACTAGATGCTGCCGAAAATTATTATGAAATAAACATCAAATTGTTTAATGATATGACCAATCTTGAACACGTCTATACGATTGAAAATATTGATGCTAATGAAATTAATAAATTACTAAATAAAACCGTTAATGAATAATACTGTATTTATACATATTACACGTTTTATTACATTGGTTTTCTTGCAGGTTATACTGTTTAACAATATTAATTTTCTAGGTTACATAAACCCGTATGTTTATATAATGTTTATTGCGTTGTTTCCTGTAAAAAACAACCGTTTTATTATTATTTTTTTAAGTTTTCTTTTAGGATTAACAATCGATTTATTTTCAGACACTGCCGGTATTCATGCAGCAGCATGCGTATTCATTGCTTATATAAGACCCATAATATTAAAATTCTCTTTTGGAGTCATTTACCTGCATCAAACAATAAAATTTAACGCGGTCGAATTCGGTGAAAAATTAACCTACCTAACCATACTCACTTTTTCACATCACTTTATGTTATTTTTTTTAGAAATGTTTAGTGTTTCAAAAATAATTTTAGTGCTTCAAAAAACGTTATTCTCAAGTATTTTTACTATTTTATTAATCTTAATAGTAACCATTATTTTTAGTAAAAAAACTAAATGAGACGATTCTTACTTATTGTAGCTATAGTGGCCGTTGGACTTATATTTTTATTCAGGCTTTTTTATTTACAAATATATAATGGGGGAGTTCAAGATTTGTATGAAGACAATGCCATTCGAAAAGTTTACGACTACCCAAAACGGGGTTTTGTTTTTGATAGAAACGGAGAGTTACTGGTTTCCAACCAGCCCTCTTACGATGTTATGTTTATTCCTCGTGAAGTAAAACCCTTAGATACTTTAGAATTTTGCAATTTATTGAAAATTGAAAAAGCTAGGTTTACAGAAATTTTTCAAAAAGCATATCATTACTCTCCTTGGTTGCCTTCTGTTTTTATTCCGCATTTATCAAAAGAAGATTATGCTAGTTTACAAGAAAAAATGCGAAAATTTGAAGGTTTTTATATCCAAAAGCGTTCTTTAAGGCATTATCAAACCACTATAGGCGCCAATGTTTTAGGTGATATAGGTGAAGTTAATGATGCTATTATTGCCAGAGACCCTTACTATAAAATGGGCGACCTTATTGGGAAACAAGGTATTGAAATCTCTTACGAACAAACATTACGTGGAGTAAAAGGCATTAAATTTATTCAAAAAGATAGATTTAATAGAGATTTAGGCCCCTATAAAGATGGTATTTATGATACGTTGCCAAAACCTGGTAGCGATATTACCATCACCATCGATGCGAAATTACAAGCCTATGGCGAATTGCTCATGCAAGATAAACATGGTGGTATTATTGCCATAGAACCTAGTAGTGGCGAAATTTTAGCCATGGTTTCTACTCCTACTTACAACCCTAATTTATTGGTGGGACGTCAACGTTCAGTAAACTTTTCAAAATTATATAACGATAGTATTAATAAGCCTCTATATGACAGAGGACTTCAAGCCATGTATCCTCCAGGTTCACCATTTAAAATCCTAAATGCACTCATTGGTTTGCAAGAAGAGGTGGTTACTACACAAGACCGATTTTATTGTAGCCATGGGTATAGTTATGGAGGCAGGAAAATGGGCTGCCATGGGCATCCAAGTCCTTTAGCTATGAACGGAGGCATTTACAATTCTTGTAATGCCTATTTTGCCAATGTTTACCGAAGAATCATAGACAAAACTAAAAGCCCCGCTACAGGCATGGACATTTGGAGCAATCATGTAAAAAGTTTTGGCTTAGGCAATTATTTAAATAACGATTTATCGGTTGGACAACCTGGTAAAATTCCAAATAGCAAAACATACGACCAGCTTTATGGTAAAAACAGATGGGGAAGCACCTTTAATCTCTCAAATGCGATTGGTCAAGGTGAAGTATTAACCACACCTATTCAATTAGCAAACATGACGGCTGCTATTGCCAACCGTGGTTACTATTACACACCTCACATCATAAAAAATATTGAAGGGCATAAAATCGATACTAAATATACAACGCCTAATCACACAACCATAAATAAAGAACATTTTGAACCCATTATACAAGGCATGTTTGATGTTTACAATCATGGTACTGCGGCAAGTGTTCAAATAAAAGGTATTGAAATTTGTGGAAAAACAGGAACTGCCGAAAACTTTGTAAAAGTTAATGGCGAACGCATGCAATTAACGGATCATTCTATATTTATTGCTTTTGCTCCTAAAGATAATCCTAAAATAGCACTCGCAGTATTTGTAGAAAATGGTTATTGGGGTGCTCGATTTGCTGGAAAGATTGCTAGTTTAATGATTGAAAAATACATTAACGAAACTATTACTAGAACCGACATGGAAGATTGGATTTTATGGCATACTTTAGAGCATGAGTATGCAAAGCCCTATTCTGGAAAACCTTTTGGAATCAATAAGAATACAACTTTAGAACTTGTTGATGAAACTGAATACAAACATCTTAAAGAACTATTAAATCAACTAAATAATAAATCCAAAAGCCCTGAAGAGTCAAAGAAAAATCAAGGAGCGAATTTATAAATAAAATTAAATAACTCATAACCCTACAATAAATAGTAAATGATAACGGAAGCTAGCAGATATTACAAATTTGATTGGATTACCATTATTCTATTCCTATTACTTGTTGGTTTTGGTTGGTTGAATATTGTGTCAGCTTCACATTCTGGAGATACTATAAACTATTTCGATTTTTCTCAACCCTACGGTAAACAACTCATGTTTATCTTTTTAACTATCGGACTTATTATTATTATTTTAGCTATTGAATCTAAATTCTATGAACGTTTTTCTAGTGTGATATATATCATATCCATGTTGTCCTTAGTAGGGCTTTTTATCTTTGGAAAAAATGTGAATGGTGCAACCTCGTGGTATGCTATTGGGAGTATGACCATACAACCTAGTGAATTTGCAAAAGCAGCTACAGCGTTGGCTGTTGCAAAATACGTTAGTGATTTAAATACAGACATTAATAGGATTAAAGACCAACTTCGTGTATTTGCTATCATCGCTATTCCCGCGATTTTAGTATTGCTTCAAAAAGACGCTGGTAGTACGTTGGTTTATGGTAGTTTTATTTTTGTACTATATAGGGAAGGCTTATCCCCTATATATTTAATTATACTTTTCATGCTAATTGTTATTTGCCTGTGTTCTTTAAAATTTGGGGTTATTATAACATCTATAATTATTACCATATTTGTATTAGTCCATCATTTTTCCAGACGGAGGAAACCAATGTTTATTCAACCTATTTCTATCATTTTAATTAGTATTTTAGTTTCATTTGGCGTTCGCTATTTTTATGATAACATCTTGCCTTTTCATCAAAAAGACAGAATAACTATTTGGTTAAGTCTTGAAAAAGATCCTATTAAATTAGAACGCATGAAGAAAACCATTGCGTATAATTTAAATGAATCTGAAAAAGCCATTAGCTCAGGTGGTATAACAGGCAAAGGCTTTTTGGAAGGTACCCGAACTACTGGTAAATTTGTTCCTGAACAACATACCGATTATATTTTTAGTACGGTTGGAGAAGAATGGGGTTTTGTTGGTAGTGCTGCCGTAATCATCGTTTTCATATTACTATTTCTTCGTATTCTACATTTGGCGGAATTACAACGTTCTCAATTTAGTAGAATGTATGGCTATGGTGTTGCTTCCATATTTTTTATGCACTTTTTTATAAATATTGGGATGGTTATGGGCGTCATTCCTACTATTGGCATTCCACTGCCCATGTTTAGTTATGGGGGTTCAGGGCTTTGGGGTTTTACCATTTTATTATTTATCTTTATTAAGTTAGATTCAGATAGAATCAACCAATGGTAATTGAATACGTTGTTTCCTTTTATTTTTAATTTTATATGAAGATAAACTGTTTCTTTTTAATTGGTATGAGCATCATACTTTCATCATGCTACGGATCAAAAAGTATATTGAAAAATTCCTTTTCGGCAGAACACTCTGAAATTATAATGAGTTCAGATTCATCAACTCCTATGCGCGTTTTCAAAATAACCAACAAACAAGACTCTCTGTTGCTTAGAATGAAAAGTCATTACATAAAAGCAACACCAAGCGATGCTGTTCTACAAAGGTTTGTTAGTCGCTTATATG
The DNA here is from genome assembly GCF_031128465.2 of Mariniflexile litorale. GTDB lineage: Bacteria > Bacteroidota > Bacteroidia > Flavobacteriales > Flavobacteriaceae > Mariniflexile > Mariniflexile litorale. Next base: position 1,063,250 of record NZ_CP155618.1, read on the forward strand.
CTACCGTTAGAGACAGCATCTCATTAGGCGTTGGTATTGCGGCACCACAAGTAGGTATTTTAAAAAACATTATTTGGGTGCAACGATTTGATAAAGAAAACATTCCTTTTGAAGTGTATTTAAACCCAGTAATTAAAAGCTATTCAGACAAAAAACAAACCTTTAGAGAAGGCTGTTTATCCATTCCAAACAGAACAGATACTTTAAACACCCGCGCTTTTTCAATTTTAATAGAGTATGATACTATGAAGGCGGAACATAAAACAGAAACTGTGGAAGGTTTTACTTCCGTTATTTTTCAGCATGAAATAGATCACTTAAATGGTATTTTGTATTTAGACCATTTGAACAAAGAAGTAATTGATGCTAAATCGAAAAATTAATTACTTTTTAATCTCCAACTTTTCAGCAAAATAATCGCAGAAATCTTTCATTGTTGCTGTCATTTTTTCGTCTTGAGTAGCCCGGTGAAATGTATCACTCATAGCCACTAGAGTTTGATGAAAAAACAATTTCATTTCATCAACAGGCATATCTTTGGTCCATAAATCAATTCGTAAAGTTTCTTGAACTTTAGAGTCCCAAACCGCTAACATCATTGCTTTAGCTTCTTCATTGGTAATTCCGCCATCCTCAGCCGTCCAATGCAGTTTTTCTGGTACTCTGTTCGCATCAAGTTCTACGGTTAATTCTATTTTGGAGGTAATTGATTTCGACATTACTTTCGTGGTTTAAACTTTGAATTATTAAAAATCTCTTCTGAACTTTTTATTAACATATCTTTTATAGATACCTCATTTTGCTGCATATAAGCCTTCACAATTTGCCAGCCAATATATTGCCCTAAACGCCCTGGCGATTCTGCATCAATATCTTCCAAATAAAATTTAGAGAATGGTGCAGGTGTAATAAACCTGCCCGCTAATTTGGTATCGGTGCTAAATAGCAATTCATGCTCAACAAAATAGCGCCAAATATAACTTTCGTTACTTATAGCCCAATCCAGTTGTTCTTTGGTATATCCTATACGTTCTGCTTCAGTTTTAAATGGAATAACCACATCTTTAAAATAAAGTTGTTTTCCAAAGTAAATAAGTTCGTCTAAAAACATTTTTCTTGCTTGCTGATGAATGTATTTTTTAGCATATTCTGTGGATAAATCCACTACTATTTGTTCCTTTTTTAAATCTTCTCTTAAATATTTAGAAATATTTTCATAAAACTCATGATTACTACCTAAATAATTATCTAATGCGATAACTACAATAGTATCCGTAATAATGATGCGGTTTCTATAATCGACATCGCTTGTTGTAGTAATAATTCTTGGGGTACGAAACTCAGGAAAATAATATTTTAAATGGTTAAATAAAGATTCAATTTCCAACTCGGTAGCATCAATATCTAGAAACGTTTTTTCTACCTCGTTAAATAGTTGTTTTTGCAAGGTGTCTTGTGCCTTTTGAATCCAGAAAGAATCTGAATATTTTTCTGAAAACATAAACGGGTATGCCCGTTTTAAATCTGGTAAACTTTCATTATTAATTTTAGCAAATAACAAATCAAATCTTTCAATATGAGCATCTAAATTAATCTTAGCAATGTCATTTTCTAACCCACTCTCCTTTTTACAAGAAAAGACCGTAACCATTATGGTCAAAAAAATTAATATATGTTTCCTATAAAACTTAAACGTCATAAATTTTTATTAATAGAGTGTTTCGTTTATTTTTGTTAGCAAAGGTACAATTCTTGGATTAAATTCATTTGAAATGCAAACAGAAAAAGTTGTAAATTATATAGTTCATTGGTTAAAAGATTATGCAACCCAAGCAAGGGTAAATGGTTTTGTTATTGGTATTTCAGGGGGGATAGATTCGGCAGTAACATCTACACTATGCGCTAAAACAGGCCTAGATGTGTTATGTATTGAAATGCCCATCCACCAAGCCGAAAGCCATGTAACCAGAGCTCAAGAACATATTAAACAATTAAAAGAAAAGTTTGATACTGTAAGCGACACCAGAAGCGATTTAACACCCGTTTTTGAAGCATTTAAAAACGAAGTGTTTTTTGATGGAGACCAAGCTACTGTTGACATGGCACTAGCAAACACCAGAGCACGCTTACGCATGACAACCCTTTACTATTACGCCGGTCTTTATAAGTTATTAGTAGCTGGAACTGGTAATAAAGTAGAAGATTTTGGAGTGGGTTTTTATACAAAATATGGTGATGGTGGAGTGGATTTAAGTCCTATTGCCGATTTGGTTAAATCTGAAGTTTATGAATTAGGAGATTTTTTAAAAGTACCAGAATCTATTATGAACGCTGCTCCTAGCGACGGACTCTTTGGAGATGCAAGAAGTGATGAAGACCAAATAGGCGCATCATACCCAGAATTAGAATGGGCTATGAAAATGGATGAAGCGGGTAAACGAGCTGAAGATTTTACAGGCAGAGAACAAATTGCCTTTAATATATACAAACGATTCAACACTGCCAACAAACATAAGATGATTCCTATACCTATTTGCGAAATTCCTAGTAATTTGCTTTAAATGTTGCAAATTATCTAAAAATATACTACATTTGCAGCAAGCTTAATCTCTCAATTATAATATCTTTCTAACTTAATTATAATAAAAAAAGCTTTTACAATTATGATAAAATTATTAATAGCAGACAACCACCCTATTACAAGGAAAGGGCTTGAGGTTCTTTTTTCAGCATCTTCTAACATTAAAATTGTTGCTAGTGTTGACAATGGCGATGCCATTTTAGAATACATCAAAAAAAATCCTGTAGACATTATTTTAACCGAAGCAGATCTTCCTAAACTGAACGGTTTGACCGTTTTACGTTATTTAAAAAAAGACTATCCAGACGTTAAAACTATTATCTTTAGCGCACAACCTGAAGAAGTATATGCCGTAAATGCCATAAAAGCTGGTGCTCATGGTTATATACATAAATCAGTTAACGTTATAACAATTAACGAGGCTATTTTAAAAGTTAACGATGGTGGTATTTATTTAAGTAACGATTTAACGCAGCAATTAGCATTTGGAAACAGAGTTAACAAAGGCGGATCATTCTACAAAAAACTATCAACCAGAGAAGCAGAAGTTTTAAAACTTTTAACTATTGGTAGAAAAAACAAAGAAATTTCTAAAGAACTTGATATAAACGAGAAAACAGTTAGTACTTACAAAGCACGTTTAATGCGTAAATTAAAAGTTACTAATCTGGTAGATTTAGTTAATCAAGCAAAGCTTAACGAATCGTTGCTATAATACACGATTAAGTTTTCTAGACAACAACATTTTTAGACCCGAATAGTCTTTTACTTCTTCAAGTATATTTCTATTCGTGTCTATTTTGTTTTGTAAGGTTTCCTGTTGAAATTCTTTCACCTTTTGGTCTATTAAAAAACAACGAAGGCTTAATATAGTTTCACTTACCAATTGGGCCACACTATGTGTTTTTTCTTTGGGAAAGATGTTCATACGTTGCCAATTATCTAATGCATACCGCTCATCTTCCATTAAAATATGAGTGATTTCATTACCCATTTCGGCATCTACAGAATTTATAAAGTTTTTTAGCTCAAACTCTGGATTTTGGTTTAAGGTATCCATAATGGTGTGATACAAGGTTTTAAATTGCGGATTGGAAAATTCCATCTCATCATCTTGAAGGTCTAAAAACACTTTTTCGAACACTTTAACTTGATGGATAACTGGTTCTAAAACCAATTCGTTTTTATCATTTTCTTTCAACACCAAATCTTCAAAATCTTCAGTTCTGTTTCCATAAAGTAACAACACTTCAATTATTTTTCGTTCTAAGATATACTGAACATTTACTTTTTCAACTGGCTGTTCATGCTTAATAACTTGAAATGCTTTTTGTTCGGCTTTAAATTGTTTATTCTCTTCCTGAGAGTCCTTTTTATTAATCTGCGCCAGCGTACTAAACAATACTTCCTCACTAATATCCATAATTCTGGCACATTCCTGAATATAGATTTCTTTTTTAATATGGTCTGGAATTTTTGAAATACTATTAACAATATCTCTTACGGTATCTGCTTTTTTTATAGGATCATTTTTAGACTCTTCAAATAAAACAGAAGCTTTAAATTGAATAAAATCTTTAGAGTTTTGAGATAAATAAGCAGCCAATTCTTCCAAAGTATTCTGTCTGGCAAAACTGTCGGGGTCTTCACCTTCGGGAAATGTACAAACTTTTACATTCATACCTTGTTCCAGAATTAAATCAATCCCTCTTAAGGATGCTCGCATACCTGCAGCATCACCATCAAAAAGCACCGTAATATTTTTTGTAAGTCTGTTTATTAAGCGAATTTGTTCGGATGTTAAAGCGGTGCCTGACGAAGATACCACATTTGTAATACCTGTTTGATGAAACTGAATCACATCAGTATAGCCTTCAACCAAAAAGCAGTTATCTTCTTTGGCGATACTTTGTTTAGCATGATAAATTCCATACAACACATTACTTTTATGGTAAATATCACTTTCGGGTGAATTTACATATTTAGCCGCTTTTTTATCGCTGGTTAAAATACGTCCTCCGTACCCCAAAACACGCCCGCTCATACTTTTTATAGGAAACATAACGCGTCCTTTAAACCTATCGAAACGTTTATCTTCTTTTACAATAGTAAGTCCAGTTTTTTCTAAATAATCGATGTTATAGCCTTGTTTTAAAGCTTCGTCTGTAAAGGCCTGCCATTCGTCAAGCGAGTAACCCAAATCGAATTTCTTAATAGTTTCATCAGTAAAGCCACGTTCTTTAAAATAACTTAAACCTATCGATTTCCCTTGATCTGTTTTATGCAGTATCTTTTGAAAATAGGTGTTTGCAAATTCACTTACCAAATACAAGCTTTCCCGTTCGCTCGCTTTTTCTTTTTGCTCGTTACTTTGTTCGGTTTCTTCTATTTCAATATTATACTTTTTAGCCAAGTATTTTATGGCTTCAGGATAAGTAAAATGCTCATGTTCCATTAAAAACGATACCGCCGTACCTCCTTTTCCTGTTGAAAAGTCTTTCCATATTTGCTTTACGGGCGATACCATAAAACTAGGCGAACGCTCCTCGCTAAACGGACTCAAACCTTTGAAGTTACTACCCGATTTTTTGAGTTGCACAAAATCGCCAATAACCTCCTCTACACGGGCGGTTTCAAAAACTAAATCTATGGATGCTGGTGATATCAATTAAAGAGGAGATTATAATTAAAATGTAAAGGTAATTATAAACTATTGATTATTGAAATTTACATTTTTAGGAAGTTTGAATTTGTGGGAAAAAAGAACTAACTTCGTTTGACAACTGAACTGATAAAGTTCATAAAACGGAACTTTATCTTTGTATTAGCATTCATTGCACAACGCACTCAAAACCATAAAACAAATGAAAAAAGTATTTGGATTTCAAATTTCTATAAATGGTAAAGAAATATGTCGAGCTGGATTTGAAAATGAAAACTCCATAGTTACCTGTATTTTAGATTCTATAAGAAGAGAAAAGGACAGTTCAGAAAAATTAAATATTTTAGTTAGCGGATTAAATTCGGACACTCATCAACATGCTGATTGGTTTAGAAATAAATTAGAGGAAGGAGATAAAATTTCTATAGAAATAATATCTAACAATTTTGATTCTCCCATTTCAATAGGAAAAGCTTACTCCAAAAAAGATATATTAACTCAAAAATTAAAATCGTACCACAAATTAAAAGAAGAGTTAAAAGATTATTTAGAAGAATAAAAAGCTGCCTGAATTTACTCAAACGTCGAATTACTGGAAAGCAAAATTAAACCTAATAATCTGAACTCAAAAAAATAACGAAATGACAATAAAGCCTTATATAAAAGCGGCTATTTTTAGCTAATACTAAGTCGCTTACTTGTTTACCAACTTCTGTTTTTCCTTCGGAAAACCCTCGATCACTAACACGCAACTTTCCAAAATAAACGTTAACGAAAATAGGACTCGTTCAACAATTTACTACACGCTGCTTATTGAGGCCTAAAAAACAACGTATACAAGGTGCCTGTACCTCCAGCTCCTCCTCCAAAGTTTACAGCTATAGATCCATCGTCTTTTAAATCACCTCCAAAAGAAATAGAACGAGAAAAACGTTCTTCTGATTCCAAATTTAGCCCAAAACCACCATCGGTATTATTAATTCTACTAAAGCCCTTAATTGTTTTATTAGCATTTAAATAAAGTACATACCCCCAACCTTCATATTGTTGATTGGCTCCTGTAATTAAATCGGGAATGCCATCCCCATCCATATCGCCGGCTGCACACATAGCATGCCCAAAATTAGCACCAGCCGTTCCATTAGGGTTGGCATCTGCAACTAGTTCATCTGTAAAACCATTTAAGCCTTCAGCCAATTTAACTTTAGACACCACATTGTAATTTAGCTTATCTAAAGAAAGGATCCATACAGCTCCTCTACCACCATCAGACATAAAGGCACCAACTGCTAATTCTTTAGTACCATCGTTATCCAAATCGCCTAGCATAGCAACTTCTCTCCCTCCAAATTGGTCGCCATCTTCAAGCCCAGTTCCAAAACCACCTTGGGTAGAACTGATAGTCACTTTATTGGCATATATAACTTCGGAAGCACTGTTTAAAAATAGGATATCAATAGCACCTCGACTACTTCCCCCATCGTTAGACCCTGGAACGCACGCTACCAAATCTATTCTACCATCTCCATTTAAGTCTCCAATAGCTGATAATCCATTCGCGATAATGTTGTTATTTTTAACATAATCTTTAACCGTACCATTTGCATTTAAATGAATAATATACAAAGCGTTATTGGGTGGTACTGGGGATGCTACAGCAATGTCTGGAATGCCATCACCATCATAGTCTCCAATACCTGCTACACCATAACCAAAAAAGTTTCCTGCATTTAAAACCTCAGTAAAACCACCTTCAAGCATGGATATCTTCTGGCTCGATTGCACCGTTCCATTAGTATTCATAAATAAAACATACACAGCGCCAGCATCTATTGCCCCATCATCATCGGAACGTGCACCCACAACAAAATCGATAATTCCATCGCCATTAACATCTCCTATTTTATCATGATCTCTTCCAAACCGATCGCCGCTTTCTAAATTAGCTACTGAGTTTCCATTTATGGTTATAAATCCTTCTGGTTGATACCATAATGTTTTTGAACTAGTTTCAATTGAATTCTCTTTTTTACTGCAACTCATTACAATTAGTAAAACGGAAAGTATTGATATTATTTTCATGTATGCTTTAATTTACTCTTGGACTGCTATTAAACTTAATGGTTTAATGAATAAGGTTCTATAAAAGTTTATTTCAAAATAATAAGCGAGGTAGAAAACATTTAAAACTGTTAGTAATATATAGTACTTTTATGACGGGTCAAAACCATAGTTCACCCATAGATACTTCGTAGATACTGTATAGTTATAGCATGGTTATATTATGGTTATAGTAAGTAAGATAATTATAATCTCATCCAAATCAAGTTACAACTAACATATTTAATATAGATATTAACCTAAGTGATATGCCTATTAACAATGCTGAATTTTAGTAACAAATAATTATCCTAATACCCTAAGCCTTATTTGAACCTTGAAGCTGTTAAAATTAAATAAAATCTCGCAATATTACAGTAACTAATTGATAATTAAAATTTTATTAATAAAACATCAGCTTAATACTATTTATAAACTTACTTTGCTAACAGGGTTATTACATGTCAAATTGAGCTTGTCGAAATATTCTAACCGAGTGATAATAAAAATCGGTTTCAACAAGCTTAACCTAACAAGGTAAATAAAAGCGTGGTTCAGACAGCCTCTAGCTTTTCGTTTGACTAATCCATATCAAACCTCAAACCAACGGAAATATTATTTTGTTTGATGGTTTGATCTTTAAAAATGGGGGATAAATCGTATTTAACGTAAAGCGCCACCTGATCAAAAGCAATATAACTACTCAAACCATAAACAAGGTTACTGGTATTAAAGCTTTGTTTTTCCTTGTCTTTTTTACGATTACCATCTATTTCGTATTTTAATTTTTGGCGTGTGCCTATGTTAAATCCGCCATAACCACCAATACCAATTTTAAATTGATTATCGGTTGAATATCTAAAATAATCATCCTTCTCTATTTTTTTGGAAGGCCCAAATTCAAAATGCACAGGAAACACTAAATTGGTAATAGCTAATTTTGATTTTTTTAAATTTTCAGGAAATTCCTCTAACAGAGTTTGCTCTCCTTGCTGAACAAAGTATTGGTTATCGGTTGGTTTTAAACCATTAAATTGAAAAGAATACCCGTATTTTAAACGCATAAAGTTTGATTCTTTAAAAACACGCGTTTTCCAAGCCCACCCTATTTCAAAAAAACGAGAACCTCCAAATTTATAAGGTGAATCGTCTAGTTTTCCACCTTCAATAATAGCATTGTTTAAACCAAAGGCCAATACAAAGTCGCTAGCCGTTCGTAAATCATACTTTCTTTTCTTTGGTTTATCATCTTCTTCTTTACCAAAAAAAACAAACTTATCTTCTCCTCCTTCACCTCCCCCAATTCTAAAAATATTAGGCGATGGTTTTTCCTCGCTGGTTTGGTAACCATCTTCATTACGTTCTAAAAGTGCAATTTTATTATCAATGATATCGATTCGATTTTCAATATTTAAGGCACGTTTTTGGGCTGCTTCTTTTTTTAAAATTTCAGCTTCGGCACTTGTTATCACTCCACTTGACAATCGTTTATTAATAGCTTCGACCTCTACTTTTAAAAACTCACGTTCTTCATTTTGAATGTGTTCTTTAGTAGTTCTCAAATTGGCTATTTTGTCTTTATTATTTCCTTTTTGAAGTGTGTCTTGTGCATTCATGACTTGCACACTTAGGCATAGTATTACCTGTACTAAATACTTTGTAATTGTTTGCATAACTGTTCGTTTTTTTGACCCTAATGGGTGTTTATAATTGATTGATTTATTGATGAAATTTCTATGTTTGTGATGGTGTTATTTTTTTAAGTCGAAGCAATCTCATAACCTAGTTATAAACTAACAAATTACGTCGTCGTGCCTCCTCGTAATAACGAAACTATTAATCATTGCGTTGTGCTACGGCTGTTTTTACAGAGTTATAACTCGCTTGTATGGCTTCAAATACTTTACTTCTAAACGATTGATCCAAATCGGCTTCCACTTCCTGAAGCAGTATATTCGCATCAACAATTCCTGTGTTAGTATTATACATTTTATTTAATCGAATTTCCTTTTGAGCTTTTTGTAATAAATCATCTATAACAGCATCAGTAACTTCTAAATTTTTGTCTTTCAAACCTTGTACAGTTGCTACAACATCCTGTATTTTTCGTTCTTCAAAGGTTAATTTTTCTTGTAACACGATTGTTGGTGTTACTATACTACTTTTTTCTTTTGGAACCACTAGCACTTTTGTTACTACAACAGAATTGTTATTTGCTTGGATGGTGGGATTATCTTTCAATGGCTGTTTTTCTGTTTCCTCAATTGGTTTTTCTTCTCTTAAAACATTTTTTAGTTTATCAACTTCTTCTACAGCCACTTGTGTGTTTTCCTTTTGATCTATAACAGTAGGTGTACTAACAATTACTGGCTTCACTTCTTCCGTATTAAAAAATTGAAATGCAACAAATAAAACACCTACAATACTGGCGGCAATTCCAACCCACCAAACTGCTTTTTTGCTTTGCTTATTGTCTCCCTTTTCTAAACGTTCCGAAAGTTTTGTCCACGCATCGTTTGATGGCTGTAAACTTCTACCCTCTAATTTATTTTTTATACTATTGTCAAATTTATTTGATTCCATAACTTGTTTTTTTATCCAATTCTTGTAATCGTTCTTGAAGCATTTTACGTGCTTTAAACAATTGGGATTTTGATGTGCCTTCTGTAATACCTAGCATACCTGCAATTTCATGATGTTTATAGCCTTCAATGGCATACATAACAAATACCATTTTATAACCTTCAGGCAGTGCGTCAATCAATTGTTGCAATTGGGCAACTTCAATATCTGTATTGATATGATCGCTATAATTATTTTTAAAATCGACTTCTTCAACAGGAAACTCCACTTGCTTTTTTTGTCTTAAAAACGAAATAGATTCTCTTACCATAATACGCCGAATCCATCCTTCAAAACTCCCTTCTGCCCTATAACTACTTAAATTTGAAAATACTTTAAAAAACCCGTTAAGCATGGCTTCTTCTGCATGCTGAATATCTTTAATATAATACCTACAAACACTTAACATTTTTGGTGCATGTAACTCATATAACACATGTTGTGCTTCACGATTATTCTTAACAGCACTTTTAATAAGTGCCGATTCGTTTTTATGGAGTTGTATAACTTTCAAAAATGATTTCATTTAGCCTTCTATTTATAAAGACGCCAATTTTACAAGAATGGTTGCCTAGTAGAATAAATTTTTATTTAAATATAATTTTAAGTTGTAGTATAAGTACATATAATTTAGAATTTAAACACCTATTTTCTTTTATAAAATTTACTGAGAATTCAATTTAAGCAGCACAAAACACGTTACTTGTTAAAATTTAACATTATTTTTATTAAATTATGATAAACACTGAATTTTTATCATATAAATAGTAAAATTGTTAAATATTTTTCAGTAAAACATTATATTTGATTGTCTACACTCTAATATTATGAATAAAAATGCACTTTTCTCGTCTTACGAAAAACTACCGAATACTTGGGATGAAATGTACTGTGACAAAAAACAATTTAGAGCTCAATACGAAGGCTTTATTGAATATTTGAAAAATACATCTTCTGAAAAACTAACAAAAAAAGAAGACCTTTCCAAACAGTTATTTATGAGTCAGGGGGTCACATTCACGGTTTACAACGACAATGAAGGTATTGAAAAAATATTTCCTTTTGATATTGTTCCTAGAATTATTACTGTACAAGAATGGGATAAAATTGAAAGAGGTATTAAGCAACGTCTTAAAGCATTAAATTTATTTATAAAAGATATTTATAATGAACAATTTATTATTAAAGACGGCATTATACCTGCTGATTTAATTTACTCATGTCCAAGTTTTTTACGCGAAATGAAAGGCATTAAAGTACCATACGATGTGTATGTGCATATTTCTGGAGTGGATTTAATAAGAAATAACGATGGTGAATTTTATGTACTAGAAGACAACTTAAGAACTCCTTCTGGCGTTAGTTACATGCTAGAAAATAGAGAAATTTCCAAACGTTTGTTTCCAGGTATTTTGCCAAAAACCCACGTGAGGTCGGTTTCAAACTACCCAAATTTGCTTTATAAAAAGCTAAAAGAACTTTCAGAGCTTACTAACCCTAATATTGTCTTATTAACCCCAGGTATCTATAATTCTGCTTATTACGAACACACAACCCTAGCTCGATTAATGGGTATTGAACTGGTTGAAGGCACTGATTTGGTAGTAAAAAATCATTTTGTTTATATGAAAACCACCAATGGGTTGAAACAAGTAGATATTATTTATAGACGTGTTGACGATGATTATTTAGATCCTTTAGAATTTAACGCGCAAAGTGCTTTAGGGGTTGCTGGCATCATGGCTGCTTACAGAAAAGGCCATGTAAATATTGTAAACGCTCCTGGAACTGGCATTGCAGATGACAAAGCTATTTACATTTACGTGCCCGATATGATTAAATATTATTTAGATGAAAAACCAATTTTAAAAAACATAGAGACCTATCAATTAGGACGAGCAAACGAACTTGAATATGTTACCAAAAACATTAGAGAAATGGTAATAAAAAAAACCGATGGTAGTGGTGGATATGGGATGCTCATGGGACATGAAGCTTCAGATACCGAAATAAAAGGTTATTTAGACAATGTCAAGAAAAAACCCGAAAATTTTATAGCACAACCAATCTTGCGTTTATCAACAGCACCTTGCTATATTAATGGGCAGTTATCACCTCGCTGTATCGATTTACGCCCATTTGCTCTCGCAGGTAAAGATGGTATCGATATTTGCCCTGGAGGCCTTACAAGAGTCGCTCTTAAAAAAGGTTCTTTGGTGGTTAATAGCTCCCAAGGAGGTGGTAGTAAAGACACTTGGGTATTGCAATAATAATTCTAAAATATGAGAATATGTTAAGTAGAGTAGCAAACAACCTTATTTGGTTAGATCGATATATGGAACGGGGCAATGGCATTTTAAGTTTACTCAAGGTAAACTTTTATGCGAATCAAGACTCTCCCGAACTATTTTCATGGACTCCAATTATTAAAAACTTTACGACCTCAGAAAACGATTTTTATACAGAAGATGCTATAGAATGTATCCATTTTATGATATTTAATATAGGTAATTCAAACTCTATTTTAAATATTGTTACAAAGGCTAGAGAAAATGCCAGAAGCGTACAAGAGCATATATCTAGAGAGCTTTGGTTGTGCATCAATAACTACTATCTATATCTTACCGATAAAGATTTACCAAGAAGACTTAGAGAAGAAGATCCTATCCAATTTTTAGAAGATTTAAGAAAACACCATTTAATTTATTATGGAACTTCTGACATCACACAAGAACGAGGTCCTTCCTACTATTTCATGAATGTAGGCAAGTTTTTAGAACGTGTAATCCAAATATCAGATTTTACAGCCTTAAAACTCATGGAAATTGGAAACACCTCAGATAGCTTAGAAAAAAGCTTCTATTGGAAAAACTTATTGCTTTCAATTGGCGGATACCAATTATACCTAAAAACACATAAATCGACATTTAACGAAGAACACATTGTTAGGATGGTTTTTCAGGATAAATTATTTCCCCGATCAGTATATTACTGTGTAAACAAATTAAGCCGACATATTAATCAACTCATAGAAGCAAACGAACTTGAAAAAAACAATTTAGAGTTTTTATTAGGCAAGCTGGAAAGCTCAATTAAATATACAACCATAGAAAGCATTACCGAACAAGGACTAAATATGTACATTGATGGTATTAAAGAAGATATAAGAAACATCTCCATCAATATTAATTCGGTTTACTTGTCTAATGTTAATTGATTTTAAAACTTATTATGGCAACATTCTTTATAAAACATATTACAAAATACAGTTATAGCAATACAGTAGTAGACGGTGCAAATCTAATTAGGTTACACCCAATAAACGATGATTATCAAAAAGTAGTATCCCATTTTATATCGGTAACAAATAATCCGCTTATTGAAACACACATTGATTTTTACAACAATAAAATAGGTACCTTTTTAATTACCGAACCTCACGATGAATTATCTATTATATCTGAAGTTGAAATAATTACAACAAGCCGATTATTTCCAGAGGATATCACAGTTGTTTCAAAACAATGGGAAGATCTAAAATTAAGAAAATATGATGCTGATGTCATTGATTTTTTAAAGCCAACAGCATTTAGTGGTTCTAATGACGTTTTAAACTTAATACAATCAAAAAAACTTACCGAAACAACGCCCTTCAAAGCCGTTTTAGAACTTTGCCAATATGTCTATACGCATTTCAACTACCTAAAAGGGATAACAAACGTAAACTCAACTTTAGATGATGTTTGGAATTTAAAAGCTGGTGTCTGTCAAGATTTTACCACTATTTTACTACAAATGGTTAGAATGTGCGGTATTCCTGCACGGTACGTTAGTGGCTATATTTGTCCTACTGATGATATATCAAGAGGTCAAGGTGCTACCCATGCGTGGATTGAAGCATACATTCCATTTTACGGTTGGTTGGGTATAGACCCAACAAATAATGCCATCGCAAACGAAAACCATGTTCGCTTGGCAGTTGGTAGAAACTATACAGATTGTTCTCCTGTAAAAGGTGTTTTTAAAGGAATAGTAGCATCAAATTTGTTTGTTAAAGTAGAAATTAGCACTTCAAAAAACACAGAAACTTCCATTCCACCCCCAAATACCTTTACTGGTTCTAGCACAAATAACAGCTACCAACGTAATCTAGAACACATTCAGCAGCAACAACAACAACAGTAAATTTCAGAAAAATAATCTGTAAAATAATTTTACATCTCGCATATTAATCGTAATATTGCAATATAACAATTAATGAATATGGGATTAGCTAAAACTGAAATATTTACCGATTTACAAAACGAAATTGCATTGTTTGCAAAAGCATTCGGACACCCTGCTAGAGTGGCTATTTTACAACACTTGTTTAAACTTAACACCTGTGTTTGCGGCGACTTAGTAAATGAAATCGGGCTAGCCCAACCTACCATTTCTCAGCATCTCAAAGAATTAAAAACCTTAGGTCTCATTAAAGGTAATGTAGAAGGCACCAGTGTTTGTTACTGTATAAACACTGAAAATTGGACTAAAATGAAAGAAGTTATGTTTCAGTTTTTAGATCAAGACCTTACAGAACCAACTTGCTGCTAAAAAATTTCTTAATTAACCGCTATAAAAAAACATATGAAACTTTCAGAAATAAAAACAATATTAAGTCAATTAGACACCATCGCTTTTCAATTACCTAATGGCGATTTAGTACCCACACATTTTCACGTTACCGAAGTTGGTAAAATAACCAAAAGCTTCATCGATTGTGGTGGCACGGTGCGTAAAGAGGACGTCGTTAATTTGCAACTTTGGAATGCTAACGACTACGACCACAGATTGCATCCAGAAAAACTATTAGACATCATTAAGCTTTCCGAGAAAATATTAAGCATAGAGGATTTAGAGATAGAAGTGGAATATCAAGCGGACACTATTGGAAAGTTTGGGTTAGACTTTGATGGTAATAACTTTTTATTAACATCAAAGCAAACTGATTGTTTGGCTCAAGACCAATGTGGTGTGCCAGCAGAAAAGCAAAAAGTTCAACTATCTGAAATTATACCTGCAGGTGCTTCTTGTACCCCAGGAAACGGTTGTTGCTAATTTTAAAAAAAATTATATGAAATTATTTGACACCATAGAAAATATTATTTCAACCTTAAATGTTGAAACAATTACTAAAGAACGTAAAGCGACTTTACAACCTTTAATCGATTATATTAAAACTAAAAGCGACACACAACAAACCATACGCATCAACTTTATTTGTACACACAATTCACGAAGAAGCCATTTGTCTCAAATTTGGGCGCAAACTATGGCGGCACATTTTGATATTAAAAATGTATTTTGCTATTCTGGTGGCACCGAAGCAACCGCTTTATTTCCTGTAGTTGCAGAAACATTAAAAAATTCTGGTTTTGAAATCAATACCATTTCGAAAGGAGACAATCCTGTTTACAGCATAAAGTATACCGAAAATGAACATCCTATCATTGGGTTTTCAAAAAAACTGGATGATAGTTTTAACCCGAAATCTGAATTCGCTGCTATTATGACCTGTTCTCAAGCCGATGGAGGTTGCCCGTTTATTGCAGGTGCCGAAAAACGAATTCCGATTACCTTTGAAGATCCAAAAGCTTTTGATAATACGCCTCAACAAATTGAAAAATATAATGAAAGGAGTCTTCAAATAGCTACCGAACTTTTTTATGTATTCTCACTTATAAATATAAAAAATGGCAACATCTAAAAGACTTAGCTTTCTAGACAGAAACCTAACCCTGTGGATTTTTGTAGCAATGGCATTAGGCGTTGGAATAGGGAATATCGCTCCAAATTTTCCAAAAATAATAAACTCATTTAGTAGCGGAACTACTAATATTCCAATTGCAATTGGGTTGATTTTAATGATGTATCCTCCTTTAGCAAAGGTTAATTATTCCTTATTACCAAAAGTTTTTAAAAACATAAAAATACTTTCAATTTCACTTATTCTTAATTGGATTATTGGACCTGTTTTAATGTTCATCTTAGCAATTACGTTCTTGCGGGATTACCCTGAATATATGGTAGGACTTATTCTAATTGGCTTAGCTAGATGTATTGCCATGGTGCTGGTTTGGAACGACCTTGCGGAGGGTAGCAGCGAATATGGCGCTGGTTTAGTAGCCTTAAACAGTATTTTTCAAGTTTTTGCCTATAGTTTTTATGCTTGGATTTTTATTACCGTGCTACCTCCCTATTTTGGGTTTGAAGGAGCCATTGTAGATATATCCATTAAAACCATAGCCGAAAGTGTTGCCATCTATTTAGGAATCCCCTTTTTATTAGGTATTTTAAGTCGGATTGCTCTAATTAAGCTAAAAGGCGAAGATTGGTACACGAAAAAATTCATACCTGCCATTTCTCCCATAACACTCATTGCTCTATTATTTACTATTGTCGTTATGTTTTCATTGAAAGGAAAAATGATAGTTGAAATTCCTATGGATGTTTTAATAATTGCATTGCCTTTACTTATTTATTTTAGCTTAATGTTCTTAATTGGATTTTTCTTTAGCAAAGCTACAGGGGCTGACTATGATAAAGCTGCTGCTGTTTCTTTTACTGCTGCTGGAAATAACTTTGAATTAGCTATTGCAGTTGCTATAGCTGTTTTTGGATTAAATTCTGGACAAGCATTTGCAGGCGTCATAGGTCCTTTGGTGGAAGTTCCCGCATTGATTTTTCTAGTTAAAGTTTCCTTTTGGTTAAGAAAAAGGTATTACAAAAAACCAATACTTCACGCAAAATAAAATGATATCAAAGACAATATAATAGGCCTACTATTTCTTTCTTTCAATAACATAATTCACCATCAATTCCAGTGAATTTCTGTAATTTGATTCTGGATAGGTTTGAAGAATTTGTAGTGCTTCTTCTTGAAACTGATCCATTTTAGTAATAGCATAATCTAAACCTCCATTATTTTTCACAAAAGTGATAACTTCTTTAACACGTTTTTTGTC
The DNA here is from genome assembly GCF_031128465.2 of Mariniflexile litorale. GTDB lineage: Bacteria > Bacteroidota > Bacteroidia > Flavobacteriales > Flavobacteriaceae > Mariniflexile > Mariniflexile litorale. The sequence continues at coordinate 1,080,219 of NZ_CP155618.1, forward strand.
TTTATTGTGGTTTTTTATAGAATTAATTAACCACTTCTTATCTTTTTTATCGGCTTGATTTAATACGTAAATTAACGGCAGGGTCATTTTTTGTTCTTTAATGTCTATACCTGTTGGTTTACCTATTTGGTCGTCGCTATAATCAAATAAATCATCTTTAATTTGAAATGCCATCCCTATTAACTCACCAAATTTACGCATGGCTTCTACGTGAACCGATTCTGGTTTTACAGAAGCAGCACCCAAACTACAGCAAGCTGCAATTAAAGTTGCTGTTTTTTGTCGAATAATTTCATAATAAACAGCTTCAGTAATATCAAGTTTTCTAGCTTTTTCAATTTGAAGTAATTCGCCCTCACTCATTTCGCGCACGGCGATAGAGATGATTTTAAGCAAATCGAAATCATTGTTATCGATACTTAAAAGCAAGCCTTTTGATAATAAATAATCACCTATTAAAACGGCTATTTTATTTTTCCAAAGGGCATTTACAGAGAAAAAACCGCGGCGACGGTTACTATCATCTACCACATCATCATGTACCAAAGTGGCAGTATGTATTAATTCAATAACTGAAGCTCCTCTATATGTACGCTCGCTTACTTCACCGTTTGACACCATTTTGGCTACCAGAAATACGAACATGGGTCGCATTTGTTTCCCTTTTCGGTTTACTATGTAAGTTGTAATTCTATTAAGTAAAGCCACTTTACTAGACATTGACAAAAGGAACTTTTGCTCGAAAAGATCCATTTCAAAGGCTATAGGGTATTTTATTTGCTCTACTATTTTCATTCAGAGTTTAAAGATACTATTTCAAATGAATTATATAAAAAAGTTTGATGTTTTTTAGTAAGTGAATTCATTCTAACACATCATGTTTTATTTCGATTTAAGAAATTCAAAAATCTATTATATCAGAAGAATGACAAAGCTTTAGGTTAACTTTTATTTGCTAATTGTCCGCAAGCCGCATCAATATCTTTACCTCGACTACGACGCACATTCACTACTATTCGGTTTTTTTCTAATGCAGAAATATAATTTTCTAAAGCTTCGTTTGATGCTTGCTGAAATTCACCATCATCAATAGGGTTATATTCAATAATATTAACTTTACAGGGCACATATTTACAAAACGCTACAAAGGCATCAATATCTTTTTTAGAATCGTTAATTCCTTTCCAAACCACATATTCATAGCTAATTCTACTTTTGGTTTTAGCGTACCAATATTCTAAAGATTCGCGTAAATCTTCTAAAGGAAAATGTTCATTAAAAGGCATGATGGTAGTTCGAACCTCATCGATTGCTGAATGTAATGAGACTGCTAAATTAAATTTTACATCATCATCAGCCATTTTTTTAATCATTTTAGGCACACCTGATGTTGAAACTGTAATACGTTTTGGAGACATCCCTAAACCTTCTGGAGATGTAATTTTATCAATGGCTTTAATAACGTTATTGTAATTCATAAGTGGTTCACCCATACCCATAAAAACAATATTACTAAGTGGGCGGTTGAAATACAATTTACTTTCGTTGTCAATAACTACTACTTGATCATAAATTTCATCAGGATTCAAATTACGCATGCGTTTTAAACGTGCGGTGGCACAAAATTTACAATCTAAGCTACAACCAACTTGACTCGACACACAGGCCGTTGTTCTTGTTTCTGTTGGTATTAAAACGGACTCTACAATTAACCCGTCGTGTAAACGTACGGCATTTTTAACCGTACCATCGTTACTGCGTTGTATTGTATCTACTTTTATGTGATTAATAACAAAGTTATCTTCAAGCATTTGTCGCGTTTCTTTCGAAACATTGGTCATGTCATCAAACGAATGTGCTCCTTTTTGCCACAACCATTCGTAAACCTGATTGCCCCGAAAGGCTTTATCGCCTTCTTTTTCGAAGAAGTCACGAAGTTGTTCTTTAGTTAATGCGCGTATGTCTTTTTTTATAACTGCCATAAGTGATGCAAAAATAGGGAAAATTTTCTCCCTTAATCCCTCCTTAATAAGGAAACTGCTACGTGCTTACTCAAATGTTAATTTATATTTTTATGAAGCGTTGGAGTTAGGGTTAAACTCAATTTAAACCGAACCTTTGGCTGGTGCATTAGCGATTGCAGCGGCATCCTTTTTTGAGGCACGAAAAAAAAGATATAGCGGAAAGCGCGACCCTCTGGGTAATGCCCAAATTAATTGTATAAAAAAAGCCTTGAATTAACAAGGCTCTTTATATTTTATATGATCAACATGGCATCGCCATAACTGTAGAATTTATACTTTTCTTTTATAGCTTCTTCGTATGCCTTTTTAATGAAATCGTGACCTGCAAATGCAGAAGCCATCATTAACAAAGTTGATTTTGGTGTGTGGAAGTTAGTTATCATGCAGTTAGCAATACTAAAATCATAAGGAGGAAAAATGAACTTATTAGTCCATCCTTCTACTTCGTTTAATTCTCCACCTGATGATACTGAACTTTCAATAGCACGCATGGCAGTAGTACCTACAGCACAAATACGTTTTTTATTTTTTTTCGCAGCATTCACTATTTCTACTGCTTTTCCTTCAATTTTTAGCTCTTCACTATCCATTTTGTGTTTAGAAAGATCTTCTACTTCCACTGGATTAAAAGTTCCTAAACCAACATGTAAAGTAACTTCAGCAAATTTAACACCTTTAATTTCTAAACGTTTTAACAGGTGTTTAGAGAAATGAAGTCCGGCTGTTGGTGCAGCTACAGCTCCTTCATTTTTAGCATAAATAGTTTGATAACGCTCTTCATCTTCAGGTTGCACTTCTCTTTTAATATATTTTGGAAGTGGTGTTTCGCCAAGTTCATTTAGTTTTCTGCGAAATTCTTTATAAGATCCATCATATAGAAAACGTAATGTACGACCACGAGACGTTGTATTATCAATAACCTCGGCTACTAACGTATCGTCGTCTCCAAAGTATAACTTATTACCGATTCTTATTTTACGTGCAGGATCGACCAATACATCCCAAAGGCGTTGTTCTTCGTTTAATTCTCTTAATAAAAAAACCTCAATTCTTGCGCCTGTTTTTTCTTTATTACCATATAATCTGGCAGGAAATACTTTAGTATTATTAAGAATTAAAACATCATCTTCATCAAAATAATCAATAATATCTTTGAACATTTTATGCTCAATGGTTTGTTTTTTTCTATCTAGAACCATTAAACGAGATTCGTCTCTATTTTCTGCTGGATATTCTGCGAGTAATTCTTCTGGTAAATTAAAACCAAAGTGTGATAACTTCATGTAAAAAAGAGTTTATTTGTTTAGTTGTTATTCGTTTATAAACCAATGCTTAAAGTTACAAACGGCTGCAAATATACGATTGTGGAATAGGCCTTGTCAAGTAAATACGTGATTATTATTTAGTTATTTTAAAACCAATAGATTCTAAGTCGTTCCAAAAGGTTGGATATGATTTTGAAACCACCTCAGCTTCTTCAATAACTATTGGCGTTTTAAGGGCCAATGGTGCAAATGCCATAGCCATTCTATGGTCGTTATAAGTGGCAATAGGCACGTATTCTTTTATGGTGTTTGATGCTGAAAGATGTAATGACTTGTCAGTAATATTCACGTTGCCACCTAATTTTTCAATTTCGGTTTTTAAAGCGACTAACCTATCGGTTTCTTTAATTTTTAAGGTATGAAGTCCTGTTAAATTACAAGCTAATCCCAGGGCAAAACAAGTTACTGCTATGGTTTGAGCAATGTCTGGTGCATTTGCCAAATCGAATTCGATTGACGATTGACAATTGGCGATTGATGATTTAACCAAAGTCATTGTGTTATTTTCAAAAGTTGTTTCTACTCCAAAAGACTTATAGATTTCGACCAACACAGAATCTCCCTGCAAGGAGTTTTCTTTGTAAGATGACAGTATTATTTCTGTTCCAACTTCGCAAAGTGCCGCAATACTGAAATAATAAGATGCCGAAGACCAATCGGACTCTACGGTTAAGGTGTTGGGTGTTGAGTTCTGGGTGTTGGGTTTTACGGTTATTATGTTTCCGATGAATGAGGATTCTACACCTATTTCATCCAACAAACTCAACGTCATTTTAATATAAGGTACCGAAGTTATTTCACCTTCAAGTGTTAACTCAATACCATTTTCAAGTTTTGAAGCTATTAATAGTAATGCTGAAATATACTGACTACTAACATTAGCCTGCAAGGACACTCTATTTTTGGTTAGTTTTTTTCCTTTAATTTTTATAGGAGGATACCCTGAATTTTCAACATACTCAATCTCTGCTCCAAGTTCCTGAAGTGCCTCTACCAAAATTTGAATAGGACGCTCTTTCATACGTTTTGAACCTGTAAGGGTCACTTCTCGTCCTTCTTGAATTGAAAAATACGCTGTTAAAAATCGCATCGCAGTTCCTGCGTGATGAATGTCAACCACATTAGACGTTGATTTTAAAGCATCCGTCATTAAACAACTATCATCTGAATTCGAAACATTTTCTAGATTAATAGATGGATATAATGCTTTTAAAAGCAATAATCTATTGGATTCACTTTTAGAACCTGTTATTGTGATTTTAGATTGACTATTTGCGATTTGCGATTTTTGAAGTGTGATATTCATTTTATAAATTAAAAAAGTAACAAATAGTTCGCGACTGTACTCGAACTAACATAAAAAACGCTTCTTAAAAGAAGCGTTCAAATATACTTATAATTTATTTTAGTTTTTCATTATTATGATGCCTGTCGTGGTCTCGTTTTCCTTTCTTGTCCATTCTTGTATCGAAAGCTTGTTGTAAATCGACACCAGTTTGGTTTGCTAAACATAATACTACAAACAACACATCGGCAAGTTCTTCGCCTAGGTCTTTATCTTTATCGCTTTCTTTTTCGCTTTGTTCTCCATAGCGACGGGCAATAATACGGGCAACTTCACCCACTTCTTCGGTAAGTTGTGCCATATTAGTGAGTTCGTTAAAATAGCGAACGCCGTGGTCTTTAATCCATTTGTCTACTTCTTGTTGTGCGTTTTGAATGTTCATTATACTTTTGTTAAAACTATTTGTTCTGCTTCTTTTTCTATCATCTTGCTAAAATACTCTTTTAAAGCTTCATAATAAATGGGAGAGATAATTGCTTGATTCATTTCTGCATCTATTACCAATTGAATTTTTGAACCAATAACTGATATATTGTATTTAAATGCACCTAAGTTATCTGGTAAAGCTAATATGACTGATTCTGGAATAACTTCTACTCTATAGCCCTCTGGCAGGTCAACACTTATCATGTATCTACTACTTGAAGAATAGCCAAAATCTACTGGAAACTCTCTCTTTTCTAACTTAAATGGATTTTCTTTTGTTTTTAAAAAGAATAGAGGAGAAAAATATAACTTATCTGCTATAACATCTACTTGACCTTCTAAAGTAAATTTAAATGACTCCATAACAGGATTGGATAAATCCATTTCGTTTTTAACCTCAAACTCATCTATCTCCATACCACCATACTCGTTTTCTAGTTTTTCTAAATATTGACTTTTATCAGTCTCTAAATATTGTTCTCTATAAGTCATGGCACTATAATTTGTTTTCGCAATTCTTATAGCACCCTCTAAATTGCCATTCTGTTTTAAATTGGCTATTATTGTTACAATATTTTTAGATTTCTCTTTTGGATATAAACTTATTGTAGAAGAGCTTTTATCATCTCTTACAATTCTACCTTCCCAATTCAATGTTCTTATAGGCAAGATATTTGGTGTACTGTATTTACTAGTAGCATCCAACAGAATAACGCCATTTGATGTTTCAATAGCAGAAACGACATAGTTATAACCATCTAGTGTTGGAAACAAAGGTATTCCATTATGTCTTGTGCTAACTAAAACAGGGTTTGCATTTAATCCAGCATACCTTAGCATTGCTGTTAACATTAAATTTATTTCGGCATCATTACCTACTTGATCTTTATAGGCCTTACGCACACCTCCATCGGTATATTTTCCGTAATAGCCATTCCATTTCACTCTATGTTTTACATGATTATAAATTAATGATGCCCTCATTATTGGATCTGAAGTACTATTTATTAAAGCATCAATATCTTCTTCAAAATAACCCGTTTTCCCTAACTCTATATCAAAACTTGGACTTTGAAAAATAGTTTTAACCACATCTTCCCAGGTTGTAGAATAATACTTTATAGGTGATTGTGGGTACTTAACATAAGATAATTCGTAACTAATAGCCGAACAGTAATTATTAATGTTATTTACGTAGGGCTCTTCTTTTAAGGCGGAAACATTTGTCAAACTATAAGAGGTCACATTTTTTTTAAAATCTAAATTTGAAGAACTAAATGTTGTTTTTACAGGCCCACTAAAACCATCACTTCTTTCTTTCTCCATAATTGTTATTTTACCATGTCTCACTTCAACTTTTGGAATAACACTTAAAAACCCTTTAGTCAATAATTTAAAATTATAATACTCAGGAGCTTCAAAAGAAGCCTCTAAACTGTGTATTGGTATATCATGTTGAAATACAAAATCATCAATATTTGCAATAAAAGGAGATTCAACTCTATACTTATATTCAATAATAGAGCCTACTTTAATATTAGGCATAGTAAATTTCACTTGATTTAGATACTTGTTTAACTCAGATTCAAAAATTCCATCTTTTCCTAGTTTTTCATTAATAATTTTCCCTTCTATTAAATTATAGGTATATGCTTTTAAATTTGAAAATTCCTCCTGGTCACGATTACTTTTATAAAGACTCACCTTTTTTGTAGTGTAATCGAAGCCTTCTTGGGTGTATATTTTTATACGCTCGAAGATTTCAGTAACCACCACAAATCCTTTTTCTTGATCATATTGAAAATAAGTTCTTCTATATTTATGTAAGTATGCGGCATTTGCGAAAGAGTCTAAAGGATTAAATTTTTCTTCTAATTCTTGTTTTGAAACTTTACCAAAACTAAAATTTTGAGCAAATGAGTTCATACAAAAGCAAATAATTAAAAATAGTGTTGTAATTCTCATTTATTATTGGTTTTTAATTAATGCTATTTTTGAATTATCTAGTTTATTTATTTCTTTATAAAAATCTCTATAAGTTTCGTAATCCTCTTTTGGATATTCACCATCATTAATTACTAATTCACGTTTATAAAGTAAAGTTGAATCGTCTTTAACAACAATTTCAATTTTATAGCTGCCAAATTTATTTTCTATAAGAGCATTATCAGGAGATGATTCTATGGTAAAACCTTCTGGTAATTTAATTTCAACTTCATCTACATCTTTAAAGCCTCTTTTAATTTTAAGTGGCAATTTTCTATCTCTATATCGATCGGGAATATCTGTATTTCTATTTAAGGCATTTACTGTAAGTAGCATTCTATTTCCCACTATTTTAGAATAGTTGGGTGCTACAAAACTAACATCTTCAACAAACTCATTATCTAATTTGTTGTTGTTAATCTGCATATTATTAATTCTCATACCATTCACATAATTCCAGCGTTTTTTGTAACGAGTATCTAAATCTCGCTCGGTTTCAGTTTCTAACCAATACTTATTATCGTATTGTATGCCTTTAGAGTTTACGGTTATTTTCACATCAATGAAGCCATCGTTAGACACGGTATAACTTCCGTTTATAAACTGTGTATTCTCTTCTGTGGTATACTTTTTTGTATGTTTTATTTTGCCAGCTTCTGGAGTTATTACCAAAACATCCCTATCATCGGTAAAATCACCTATAAAACCAAAAGGGAGTTTCTGGCTGGTACATTCTAACCAGATATCTTCTTCATTTGCAATTGGAATATTAAGAATTACATGATTACCTTGCATGGCAGCAAAATCGTTTTCTAAATTTCTTTGTGAACTTCCTGCGTAAACAACAGTATAATTTGACTGAATACCCGCCGCGTTTAAAAGGGACATGGTGTAATTGGTTAAGGCTTTACAATCGCCATACCCTAATTTATCAACTTCTGAAGCCTTAAATGGTTTCCAGCCACCAATACCTACTTGTACACTTATATAACGAGTCTTATTTTGAACGTAATCATAAACTTTTCGTGCTTTATCTAAATCTGTCGCTTCATCTTTTACAAGATTTTGTATCATGGCAACAGTACTAACTGGTAAATCGTGGGTATCTTTTATTAAATCTTGATACATCCACTTTCCAAAATCCGCCCAATCTTCAACTTCTGTTTGCACGCCTTCCAAAGCAAACTTATTTGAAGTTACTAAAATTTTTGGAGCGATATCAACTAAAGACGGACTATAAGCTTCAGGTTTGATAGCTTCTATATTTTTCACCTTATAGCTTATTTTGTTCTGAAGAGCTTCCTTAAACAAATCAATTCCTTCTAAATTCTTTTCCTTAGTTCTAATTGTTATATCGCTAGGAAAACTTATGGTATATGAGCTATTTTCAACACTTAAAAAATGGTCGTTGATTGGGGTAAACGACTCTATAAAAGCTGTATTTTTAGTATTGATTTCACTAACAAATTCTATGGTGTATGGATACGAAATTGGGGTGTATTCTAAATATTTAACTCTAGAGTCTGAATATAACGTACCGCCATCTACCGCACTCACATCTTTAAAATCATTCTTCTTTACTTTTTTAATAACCGCACCAAATTGATTAAACACTAAAACTTCTAATGTTTTTATTTTTACATTATTATCATAATGCACAAAAGCGTCGATATTGCTATTTCCTTCTTTATTTAATACGGTTATAATTCGCTTTTCATAAACCGTCATATCATTCACAGAGTTTATTGTGATATCTATTTGATTAGAACGAATAACAGCATTAGCGTTTTCCTTTAAATTAGCAGGAATTGTTAAACTAACAAGTAAGTTTTCTTGAGAATAAATTTGTAGTGTTGCGAATAAAACAAAATATAAAATAATAAGTTTTAACTTCATAAATTGTATTTAAGTTTAATTGAAATCTTAAATATAAAATATTACAAGAATTATTCACATAAGAAAAATCATATTTCGTTGTAATACCTGTCTTTTAGTTTAAAAATTAAAAACCTTACACCTAATATGATAAAACAAGGGATAATCACATACTTGAATTCGCTTAACAAGACTTGAATTCCCCTTTCTGAAAAAAATTTTTCAATACCAATAGGTGACACTCTAATTTCTCTAAAAGGAAAGAAAAAGCGATTGTTATCAAAAGGAATAAAAAAGCCTACACCTTTACCTCCAGAAGTCATAGCATCTAAAATACCATGAGATAGTGTTGAAAAAAGAATCACCAAAAACCAAATAAGTTTACGCTGTTTCCCTAATGTAAACATTATAACAAATGCCCACAATAACGCAAATAACAAAGAATGTGTAAATCCACGATGCCCCAAAAGATGCAGATATGGAATTCCCAATTGGAAACTTACAACATCAAAATCTGGTAAAATAGTTGAAAAAATAGCTACTAAGAGTAACCTTTTTGTGTGCTTGGTATCTATAAGTTTTGTTAAGGTAAAACCAACGACACTATGACCAAAAATGGATGCCACTATTCTTTGTTTTTTGAATCAATTATTATAGTTACAGGGCCATCGTTAATCAGTTCTACTTTCATATCGGCACCAAATTGGCCTGTTTGTATAGATGTACCCAAATCAGTTTCTACTTGTTTTATAAATGCTTGGTAAAGCGGGATGGCAACATCTGGTTTTGCTGCCTTAATATAACTAGGGCGGTTGCCTTTTTTGGTCGCAGCGTGTAATGTGAATTGGCTCACGGCAATAATATCTCCCTTAACATCTAATATTGACTTATTCATAACACCATCGGCATCACCAAAAACACGAAGATTTATGATTTTATTAGACAGCCATTTAATATCTTCTAGTGTATCATCATTTACAATACCAAAAAGAATTAAAAGTCCGTTTGAAATAGACGCCATCTTTTTACCTTCAATAGTAACACTTGCTTTTGAAACTCTTTGAATTACAACTTTCATTCCTTCCTACCCCCTAACTCTTATCAAAAGAAAAGGGAACTGTTATGTTAAAATTAAATTTCTCGTAAACTGTCTATTGATTCTCCCAATTATCAGTTCTATAATGCTCATTTTCACCTTCAATAATTTGTAAATAACTTCGATAGCGAGAAAAGGCAATCTCGTCGTTATCTAATGCCTTCTTCACGGCACAATTTGGTTCTCTAACATGTAGACAGTTATTGAACTTGCAATCTTGTTTTAGTTTGAAAATTTCAGGAAAATAATCGCCTACTTCTTCTTTGTCCATATCTACCACTCCAAAACCTTTTATTCCAGGCGTATCTATAATTTTTCCACCAAAACCTAAATCAAACATTTCTGCAAATGTAGTAGTATGCTGACCTTGCATGTGTAATGTTGAAATTTCTTTAGTTTTAATGTTCAAACCTGGCTCAATGGTATTTAGAAGGGTTGATTTCCCAACACCTGAATGTCCTGAAAACATACTCACTTTATCAAGCATCAGTGCTTTTACCTTATCTACATTTTTACCAGTTTTGGCCGAAACCCCAATACATTCATAACCTATTTGTCGATAAGTATGTGCCAAAAACCTCACTTCATTTAAGGTTTCTTCATCATATGTATCTACTTTATTAAATAGTAGAACTGTTTTAATGGAATACGCATTTGCTGTTACCAAAAACCGATCAATAAAACTGGTTAAAGTTGGAGGGTTGTTAATGGTAATCATTAAAAAAACCTGATCGATATTAGAAGCTATAATATGTGTTTGTTTTGATAAATTTACAGATTTACGAACAATATAATTGGTTCTATCATGTATATTATGAATGACACCCGACACCTGATTGTTATCGGTTTCTAACTCAAAATCCACAACATCTCCAACCGAAATAGGATTGGTACTTTTTATTCCTTGTATTCGAAATTTACCTTTTATACGGCATTCGTACGTTTCACCCAATTCGGTTTTAACGGTGTACCAACTTCCTGTAGATTTATAAACGAGTCCTGTCATTCATTTTATTATAACACAAAATAACAATTTTTAAATTGAATTTACCCTTCAATAATTGCTTTTTTGTTACAAGTTGCTTTCCTTAATCAATAATATTTATGATATAAATTCCAGAAGGAAACTTATAACAAATCTACATATAATGGATCGTTTTGCAATCATGAGTTATATTATTTGTATTAATGCTCAGGGATACCCAATAGAAAAAATCAAATCTTTTAAAACGAGAGATGAATCAATTCAGTTTTTGATTAAACAGCACTATTCCCATAACCAATATTAACTATTATTTACATAAAACATCAACTTATCGGTTTTTATAATCGTTTTGTCGATCATTTTCATATTTTAGCATCTTAATTTTAAAAACCAAACAACATGAAAAAATTATTAATTGTATTATGTATTGCTTTATTCTCATTTATTGAAACTAACGCACAAGTAGAGTATAAAGTTGTAACTAGTGTAGAGTCAATTGTTCCTAATGGTTTAGGACGTTCTAGACTTATCAGTGCAAACGAAGAAAAAGATTATAAAGAATTTACCACCACACAAACTGAAGACGATAATACTCGTAATAAATCTAAACGTGATGAAATAAGAGTTAAAGATTTTGATGAAACGAAATTGTTAAACTTTTATAATATAGGAGGTATTCGCTTTCAAAATATTGCTGCTAATGATGCCATTATCACTTCAAAAATAAACACTATGATTCAAGAAGGATGGGAATTAGCTTTTGTAACAAGCGGTGTAGAAAGTGAAGGAGGAAAAGGTGATGGTCAAGGGATTTTTATTACTAGATACCTTTTTAAAAGAACTAAATAAAAACTATATTATAAAAAAAAGCCTCACAATTGTGAGGCTTTTTTTATAATACTAACCATTAATCACCTTCTCTTGGTGATTAATTGATTCTTGGTGAATCGCTTTAAACATTTTTAAAATAAACTCTTCACTTAAGCCTTGAGATTCTCCCTCAATAACCATTTTACCTAAAATTTCATTCCAACGCTTACTTTGTAATACAGCAACGTTTTTCTGTTTTTTAAGGGCGCCTATACCATCGGCAGCTTTCATACGTTTACCCAATAACTCAATAATTTGATTGTCAACCACGTCAATTTGTGCTCTTAAATTATTAAGCTCCTTATTATAATCAGCTTCTGGATCGCTTTCTTTTCTAATTTTCAAATCTTTCATGATTTGAACTAAAGTTTTTGGCGTTACTTGTTGAGAAGCATCACTCCAAGCGTTATCTGGATCGTAATGGGTTTCAATCATTAACCCATCAAAGTTTAAATCTAAAGCAGCTTGAGATACATCAAAAATCATATCACGCTTTCCGGTAATATGCGAGGGATCGTTGATTAATGGAATATCTGGATATTTATTTTGAAACTCAATAGCTAATTGCCATTCTGGATTGTTTCTGTATTTTGTTTTTTCATAAGTTGAAAACCCTCTATGAATCGCACCAATATTTTTAACACCCGCTTTGTAAATTCTTTCAATACCACCTAACCATAAAGCTAAATCTGGATTTACAGGGTTTTTAATTAAAACAGGTTTATCGGTTCCTTGTAAAGCATCTGCAATTTCTTGCATAATGAATGGGCTTACTGTAGAACGTGCACCAATCCATAATAAATCTACATCATGCTCTAAAGCTAATTTTACATGGGCAGCGTTTGCTACTTCGGTACAAATTTTCATACCAGTTTCTGCTTTTACCTTTTGCAACCATTTTAAACCTAACGCACCAACACCTTCAAACATTCCTGGACGTGTTCTTGGTTTCCAAATACCTGCTCTAAAATAACTTACATCCGTATCTTTTAGCTCATGTGCTATTCTTAATACTTGCTCTTCTGTTTCAGCACTACAAGGTCCTGCAATTACCAGTGGATGACTTAAATTTAAATCATCTAACCACGTTCTCATTTCTTTTTTGTTTTCCATAATTTTAGTAAAATTTCAATAATCAAATTCCAAATCCCAAAATTGTTATCGGGCTACCATTGAAATTTGGCATTTTATAATTGGTAATTTATATTTAATTTATTCCCTTTAAAATATCTTTTATATAATTAGTTTCTTTCATTTCTTTAAAAATAGCATCAAAATCATCCTCTTTCATTAAGTCTTTAAAATGAGTCAGATTTGTTATATATTCTTCCAATGTTTCTATAACATTTTGTTTGTTTTGTTTAAAAATGGGTGTCCACATTTCTGGTGAACTTTTCGCTAAACGCACGGTTGAGGCAAATCCACTTCCCGCCATATCAAAAATATCACGTTCGTTCTTTTCTTTATCAATCACCGTTTTACCTAACATAAACGCACTAATATGCGATAAATGCGATACGTAAGCAATGTGTTTATCATGTGCCTCTGGATTCATGTAACGCATACGCATACCAATCGATTTAAACAACTCCAACGCTTTTTCTTGAAGTTTGAATGTTGTTTTTTCAACTTCACAAATAATATTTGTTTTCCCAACAAACAAATCAGGAATAGCTGCACTAGGTCCTGAATGTTCTGTTCCCGCAATAGGATGCATTGCTAAAAAATTTCTTCGTTTCGGATGATTTTCAACCACTTTACAAATATCGGCTTTTGTTGAGCCTGCATCTACCACCAAACCATTGTCTGATATTTTATCTAAAACAATTGGTAATAATTTTACAGTAGCATCAACAGGAATAGAAATAATTACTAAATCGGCATGAACAACATCATCCAAAGTTGCCTTTTTATCAATTAACTTCAGCGTTAATGCTTCGTCAAGCGTCGTTTCTTTTCTACTGATACCATGAATAACCACCTCTGGATATTTCTTTTTAATATCAATAGCAAGACTTCCGCCTATTAACCCAACGCCTATCATGTATATATTTTTCATTTCCCTCTCCCAACCCTCTCCAAAGGAGCGGGCTTTTAAATTACTACTAATTATCTCTATTTACTGTTATAGCAAACTGTTTGCTCATTTTACTCGTGCTATTGCTTCTTCTAAAACTTCAGTGGAAGCACACAAGGAAAACCGTATGTATCCTTCACCTTTACTACCAAAAATAGTTCCTGGTGTAATGAATATATGATTGTTTTTAAGTACTAAATCTATAAACTCCTCCGACTTTACAAAAGGTGGTAACTTAGCCCAAACAAATAAACCAGTCGCATTTTTATCGTAAGTACAATTTAAAGCCTCGGCTAATTGCCATACTAAATCTCTACGTTGTTTGTAAACATTGTTTAAAGTCACAAACCACATGTTCGAACATTTTAAAGCTTCAATAGCGCCTCTTTGAATGCCATAAAACATTCCAGAATCCATATTACTTTTCACTTTTAAAACATTGTTTATATGATTACTATCGCCAACAACCATACCAACACGCCATCCTGCCATGTTAAATGTTTTACTTAAGGAATTTAATTCTAAACACACCTCTTTAGCACCTTCAACTTCTAAAATACTTCTATATGAATCGTTTAAAACAAAACTGTATGGATTGTCGTTAACAATTAAAATATTATGTTTTTTACCAAAGGCTACTAAGTCTTCAAATAAAGACTTACTTGGTTGTGCACCTGTTGGCATATGCGGGTAATTCACCCACATTATTTTTACTTTACTTAAATCTAATTTTTCTAAAGCATCAAAATCTGGCAACCAATTTGTAGCTTCATCCAACTCATAAAAAACAGGAATGGCACCAACTAAATTTGTAACCGACGCATATGTTGGATACCCTGGGTTTGGTATTAACACCTCATCCCCTTCATTAAGGTATGCCATAGAAATATGCATAATCCCTTCCTTGCTCCCCATTAATGGCAAGATTTCTGTGGATGGGCTTAAGTTTACCGAAAAATGGGCTTTATAAAAATCAGCAATAGCCTCTCTTAATTCCGGTAAGCCTTGATAACTTTGGTATTTATGTGCACTTGGGCTTGCAAACCCTTCATTTAAAGCATCAATAACCTTTTGTGGAGGCTGCATATCTGGGCTACCAATCCCCAAATTAATAATAGGCTCACCATTGGCAATAAGCAAATTCACCTCTCTCATTTTTTTTGAGAAGTAGTACTCTTCAACGGTGTTCAATCTGTTAGCTGCCTCAATCATAATTTTGCGTTTTTATACTCGCCCAAAACTTTAAAACTTTGTGCCATAATTTCTATAATAGATTTTGCCTTTTTAAAATCATTATAATTTTCAAAAGTAATATCTACAAAAAAAGCATATTTCCAAGGTGTTTCAACAATGGGTAAGGATTGTATTTTAGTTAAGCTCAATTTACAATCGCTCATCACATTTAGAATAGCCGCTAAACTACCTCGTTTGTGATCGGCCTCAAACCGAACCGATGCTTTATTAATTTGTGTTTCTGGCACTTCCGAATTGGTACGCTTAACAATTACAAAACGCGTTTCGTTGTGCTTTATAGTTTGAATACTTTTTGCTAAAATGTCCAAATCAAAAATTTCGGCTGCGATAGCACTTGCTATAGCTCCAACACCCTTTAGTTGCTTTTCTTGTATACGCTGTGCAACTTCTGCTGTATCTTTATCTTCAATCAATTTAATATGAGGGTGTAGTTTAAAAAACTCCGTACACTGCAATAACGCCATGGGATGCGAATACACTTCCTTTATTTCTTTTATATTCTGATTAGGTAGAGCCATTAAATTGTGCTGAATATCTAAATAATGTTCACCAACAATATGCAACCCAAACTTATTAATTAAGGCATAATTAGGAATGATAGATCCCGCTATGGAATTTTCTAAAGCCATGATAGCTGCATCACATTCTTTGGTTATCAAAGAATCGACTACTTGATCGAATGTTAAACATTCTATAGCATCAACAGGCTTATCAAAAAATTGCTGCGACACAATATGATGAAAAGATCCTTTTACGCCCTGTATGGCTACTGTTTTTATCATATACAAAAAAAAGTCCCGATTTTCATCGAGACTTAGTATTAAAATTTATGTTTATAAATTATACATACAACGTCTCGTTTTTTCTGCTAAAGAAAAAATAAAATCCGCTAAAATATGTATAACCTACTGTTGTCTTCATAATTATGCCGCTAAAGTAATTAATATTTTAAGAAATAGAAACAGGTTAAAACCTTTTTTTTCATATTTATCAAAAGTTTTAAATATTTTACAGCAAAACATACATTACATTAGATAATCATTATTTTTGAATAAATAATTTTAAATATGTCAATACAGGTAGAAGGTGTTTCGAAATTTTACGGAAACCAAAAAGCATTGAACAACATCTCTTTTAAAGTTCAAAAACCAGAAATTGTTGGTTTTTTAGGTCCAAATGGTGCAGGAAAGTCTACTATGATGAAAATCTTAACCACTTACCTAGACGCCAATGAAGGTTCAGCTACCGTAAATGGATTTGATGTAACTAACAATAAACAACAAGTACAACAAAGTGTAGGGTATTTACCAGAACACAACCCCTTGTATTTAGACATGTATATTAAGGAGTATTTGGCTTTTAATGCGAGTATCTATAAAATTAATAAAGAGCGTATTGAGGAAGTTGTTGAACTTACTGGCCTAACCCCCGAAGCCCATAAAACAATTGGACAACTCTCAAAAGGGTACCGCCAACGTGTAGGTTTAGCCAATGCCTTATTGCACAATCCCGATGTTTTAATTTTAGATGAACCCACTACAGGTTTAGATCCCAACCAATTAGTAGAGATTAGAAACCTTATAAAATCAATTGGTAAAACTAAAACTGTTTTTCTTTCTACACACATCATGCAGGAAGTAGAAGCTATGTGCGACCGCGTTATTATTATTAATAAAGGAGAAATTGTTGCCGACAAAAAACTTAATGACTTACGCAAAAGCAAAGAACAAATAGTTATTGTTGAGTTTGATTACCGTGTTGAAGACGCTTTTTTATTAAAGTTACCAAAAGTTAAAACGGTGGTTAATACACACGATTTTGTATATGAAGTCACTTTTTCTACCTCTGAAGATATGCGTTCCCATGTATTTGATTTTGCACACGACAATAAATTAAAAATATTACAACTCAACCAAAAAAACGCGAGTTTAGAATCGCTTTTTAGGGAATTGACTTCAAAATAATACAAATTTAACGAAAAGCGCTTCCCTCTAGCGTAACGACCAAACAAACACTTTATATTGGAATTATGATTAATATCATCTTTAGTAAAAAGGACAGATAGTAACTTTGTAAGGTCATTTTTTTAACAATAAAATAAGTGTAATTTTTACGATTAGAACCGTAAAACCAATTACCTTTATTCACACTACAAATACAATATGAGCAAAGGAATTTATGTAGCTACTATTGAACCAAACAGCGGGAAATCTGTGGTTGTTTTGGGTTTAATGCGTATGCTTTTAGGAAAAACAGCTAAAGTTGGATACTTTAGACCTATTATTGAAGATTTAGATCCAAGCGAAATGGACAACCACATTAGCACCATACTTTCGCATTTTGAGATTGACATCAATTACAAAAAAACCCATGCATTTACCCGAAATGAAGTTTTGGATTTATATAATCAAGGAAAATCGGGTGAAGTACTGGATGAAATTATTAAAAAGTACAAATATCTTGAAACTCACTTTGATTTTGTTTTAGTTGAAGGTACCGATTTTTCACATGAAAACTCAAGCATAGAATTAGATTTAAACATTCTAATTTCAAAAAACCTAGGACTTCCTGTAATAATTGTTATGCAAGGTGACAAGAAAGAACTTAAAGAAATTACGGATAGTGTTCAATTAGCACACGATACTTTTAGAAACGATGTGAATGTACTTTCTATAATAACCAACAAAGTAAACCCTGAAGACATTTCAACATTAAAAAACCTACTCCTTAAGCGCATAAGTAATACGGATATTACGGTAATTCCAAAAATTCACAGTTTATCTAGCCCCACAGTAAAAGAGGTTGTAAAATTACTAGACGGTAAAGTTCTTTTTGGTAAGGATATGCTAAATAATCTTATAGATAGCTTTAGCGTAGGCGCCATGCAATTACGCAACTATTTAACACACTTAAAAGAAAACGCTTTAGTGATTACTCCAGGTGATAGAGCCGACATTATATTAGGAGCATTACAAGCTAATATTTCCAAAAACTACCCGAAAATTTCTGGTATTATTTTAACAGGAGGCCTGATTCCCGAAGAACCTATTTTAAAACTTATTGAAGGACTCTCTAGTGTTGTACCCGTAATTAGTGTGAAAGACGGCACCTATGCAGTTACTAATAAAATAGGTAATATTAAATCTAAAATTTACGCTGAAAACGAAGAAAAAATTACCACCTCTATTTCTACTTTTGAAAAACACGTGGATACGGATAAACTTGCGGATAGGTTAATAACCTTTGAATCGAGCGTATTCACACCTAGAATGTTTCAATATAATTTATTACAACGTGCCTTAAAAAATAAAAAGCATATTGTGTTACCCGAAGGTGGCGACGAACGCATTTTAGAAGCTGCAGCACGATTGATAAATGCGCAAGTAGTAGAATTAACCCTTATTGGTGATGAAGAATTAATTAAAGAACGTATTGAAAAACTGGACATTTCATTAGATTTGAATGCTATCAATATCGTGTCTCCAACGACATCTCCTTATTTTGATGATTACGTAAATACTTTTTACGAACTTAGAAAACATAAAAACGTTAATTTAGAGATGGCAAGAGATGCTATGTCCGACGTATCCTATTTTGGCACCATGATGATTTACAAAGGGCATGCCGATGGTATGGTATCTGGTGCCGTGCATACCACACAACACACCTTACTTCCAGCATTACAATTTATCAAAACTAAACCTGGTGTAAATATTGTATCATCTATTTTCTTTATGTGTTTAGAAGACCGAATTTCCGTTTTTGGAGATTGTGCCATTAATCCCAATCCCAATGCACAAGAATTGGCAGAAATTGCCATTTCATCTGCCCAAACTGCTAAAGATTTTGGTATTGAACCCAAGGTTGCGATGTTATCGTATTCTTCGGGTACATCGGGAAAAGGTGCCGATGTTGACAAAGTTAGAGAAGCTACCGAAATTGTTAAAACACTATCACCCACCTTAAAAATTGAAGGCCCTATTCAATATGATGCTGCAGTTGACATGCGTATAGGAAAAAGCAAATTACCCAATTCTGAAGTTGCAGGTAGCGCCAGTGTGCTTATTTTTCCAGATTTAAATACTGGAAACAACACCTATAAAGCTGTACAACGCGAAACAGGAGCCCTAGCCATTGGACCTGTTTTACAAGGGTTGAACAAACCTGTTAACGACTTAAGCAGAGGCTGCACCGTAGACGATATTTATAGTACCGTAATAATAACCGCCATACAAGCCCAAGAAAATTAAATATGCAAGTATTAATATTAAATTCAGGGAGTTCTTCCCTAAAATTTCAATTATTTTCAATGCCAAAAGAAACCATTTTATGTTCTGGAGTAGTAGAACGTATTGGTTTTAATGATGCTATTTTAAGATTTAAAACAGATAAAGGCTCCATTGAATTAGAATCTAAAATTTTAAATCATAAAACAGCATTAAAATTAGTGGCTCAACACCTTTTAGATAAAGATACAGGTATTATAAAATCTCCCAAAGATATCGCTATTGTTGGGCATAGAGTGGTACATGGTGGTATCTTTTTTAGTAAACCAACCTTAATTACCGAAGATGTAAAAGAAAAAATTAAAACCTTAGCTTCTTTAGCACCTTTACATAATCCCGCCAATTTAGAAGGTATTATAGTTGCCGAAGATATTTTTCCAAAAGCAAAACAAGTCGCTGTTTTTGACACAGCTTTTCTTCAAACCATTCCAGAAGTAGCTTATAAATACGCGATTCCTAATGAGTTTCTAACCGAACATCACATCCGTTTATATGGGTTTCATGGCACAAGTCACAAATATGTTTCAGAAAAAGCAATTGAATTTTTAGGGAAAGAAGAATCAAAAATTATCACCATTCATTTAGGCAACGGTTGCAGTATGACAGCCATTAAAAATGGCAAAAGTATCGATCACTCCATGGGGTTTTCTCCTTTAGATGGATTAATAATGGGAACACGCTCGGGCGACATAGATCCTTCTATTATTTTTCATTTGAAAGACAAATTAGGTTATAGTTTAAAAGAAACAAACACTCTTTTAAACAAAAAAAGCGGTATGTTAGGATTAACAGGCTATAACGATTTAAGAGATATTGAAACGATGGCTGCAAGAGGTAATAAAGAGTGTATTCTTGCCTTACAAATGAATGCTTACCGTATTAAAAAATACATTGGTAGTTATGCGGCTGTTTTAAATGGGTTGGATGCTATAGTATTTACAGCTGGTATTGGGGAAAACTGCAAATTAATGAGACAGTTGGTTTGTGAAAATTTAGATTTTTTAGGCATTCATTTGGATGTTGAAAAAAATAATTCTGATTTAAGAACCATTAGAGCCATAAATAAAGAGGATTCAAAAGCAAGAATTTTGGTGATTCCCACTAATGAAGAGTTAGAAATTGCCAAACAAACGGTAAATTTAATTAAAAATTAATCGTCCTTTATATACTTCTTGAACATCTACAACTGGAGGAATAGTTACTGATATAACGTTGCCTGTACTTGTAACTACTCCTTCCTATCACCTAGTTTCTAATACTATTACTCATCGTATAAGAAGAAACAATTTAAAAACACCTTTATTTTAAAAGCTGTCTTTTATTAGTGCTTTGTAATACCTATTTTCCTTTCACAATTTACATAAGCAGTCTCTTAACTGCGTCAGGAATTCTAATTATAAATAGTATTAATGGTAAAACAAATGATTGATTTTTATCCGCTGCAGCATGTCTTGGAAGTTGTTGAACAACACATTTTAAAAGGGTAGTCGTTAAGCCAAAGTTTAAGTCAAACATAAACTTGTTTGACGACAAAATTTTAGCCCTCAACAAAGCAGCAGAGGAAACCAACCAAACCGAGTTTATTTTTGATAGACTTAATATCCAATATAATACCCAAGTGAATGAGCAATCTAAAATGTTGTCTATTATGAAACCATCATTGTTATAATTGTGAGGATTTTTATGGGCTTTATTTTAATAGCCCCCCGCTGTTCCCTAGTATGCGCTACCGCCAGTTTGCAACTGGTGGCGTATCGAGTAAGAAATAAAAAAAGAGAAGCCGCATTTTAGAGATAGAATGTGGTTTTTTTATGCAATAGATTTAAGCTTCACGGACTTAATCAAGGTATCAAGGGTATAAAGAATATGCTCCCTATCATCCTCGTTCATTTGCTGTACCTCAATGACACGTTTAAGCAAGGTATTGTCAACTTCAACATCTAGCTTACCAATTAAGAAATCCAAGCTTACTTCAAGAACATCTACAATCTTGGAAGCCCCCTGCTGCCGCTAGTATATCCACAACGGCTACCGCTAGCATTTGCTAGTGGCGGTAAGAGTAAGAAAGTCTAATAATATAAATATAAGAAAAGCTTTTACAAATTTTTGTAAAGGATTTTTTTAGCTAGTTTACGGCCACTAAGCACAGCTTAGCGGTAGCGAATAAAATTTGTATTAAATTTGTGTAGCAGAGTTTTATTATTTTAGAATTATGAGCAGAAGTTATAAATTTTATAATAAGCAAAGACTATATTTTGTAAGTTTTGCAACCATAAACTGGATAAACGTTTTTACAAGACAGTTATATTCTAATGTAATACCTTAAAGCATAGGCTTTTGCATAGAAGAAAAGGGTATAGAGTTGTATGCATATTGTTTTATGCCCCGTTGTTCCCTAGTATCCGCTCCCGCTAGTTTTTAAAACTAGTGGCGGTAAGACTAAGAAAAAACAAAGTAAAGAACCACAATATAAAAGTTGTGGTTTTTTTATGAAAAAGCTTTTTTAATTTTAAAGTTCTGAATGATATTATCGATAAGGAAAAAGAGTTTACTCCGCTCTGCGAAGTCTGTGGCTTCGAAGCATAACACTAAGAAAAGTAAAATATATTTCAATTCAGCTTTACTAAGTCCGTGGCTAACCGTTTTTCGAAGTATGCTGTGCGAAGTTTATAACTTCGTATTGTATTGAGTAAGCAAATACAATTTATTGAAGTTTACATTGTAGAAATAGGTTTTTAGAATACATCTGTAAGATGGGAAGTTTTAAACTTCGTATAACAAACATGACGGGTCAAGGACGGGTCACCTTCCTAGATGCTCCGTAGTTCCTTCGTAGATACTCCGTAGATAAAGTGACTCCATGTTAAAAATACAAAAACATTTAAAATATACCAAAAATAGCAAAACATGCCAAAATTAACAGTTTACTCAGGAACCAACTAATTTCTAAAACAGCTAGTTTTTAAATTAGGGGGACAGGCTTATACTTTGTAAGTTTTGCTACAGTAATTGGATAGATATTATTATTATTATTGAAAATTTCGACTACTGTATAAAAGAAAAAGGTACGATAGTTTCCATCCAAACTAAAACTAGATAATATAGCCCGCTCTGCGAAGTCTGTGACTTCGAAACAATATTAAAAGATAAGAATTGAGTTTTATACGCCACATTTTAACAATAAGATGTGACTTAAATATTTAGTATAAATGCGAAGTTTTAAATTTCACATAGCAAACAAACTTTAAGGTAGAAGTGTTAGAAATTGCCAAACAAACGGTAAATTTAATTAAAAATTAACCGTCCTTTATATACTTCTTGAACATCTACAACTGGAGGAATAGTTACTGATATAACGTTGCCTGTACTTGAAATTTGACCTGTTAGTGATTGTTGCGGATTTATAATCATATCATTAGAGCTCCGGTTCCAAAATATTACATTTTGAGCTATTAAATTGGCCCCTTCAAAACGTGAGGTACCTGATGCAAAAGTGATATTAAGATTATTTGTTTTACCTGAAATAAAACAATTAGACAAGTTGTTAAATACTAAATTAAAAGCATCATTATCTATTTGTAATCTAAAGTTTCCGTTTGTAAACGAATTTGGCGCATTGTAATCTTCAGCTAAGATAGTAAGATTCGAATAGGTTAAAACGCCCTCTGAACGCACTTCATATTGTGTGGAGCTTCTTATTTCAGTAATATTTGCTGCCGTTACATATACTTTAGTAACTCCATAATTTCGAACATAATTACAGGAGTTATTATCTGTAAGGATTAGTTTGCCCTCCTCAACAACTGCTTCCACGTCATTTAATAAATTTTCACCTGTTTCAATAACGACTTTCTGCTCTATACCATCTTTAATTATTAACTCAATATCTCTATTCACCAATATTTTATCAAATGTAGAAACATTGATTTCTTGTTGAATAACAGTTCCTGTAGTTTGAAAACAATCACCAGCATTTTCACTATTACATGAAAGAAATAAAATAGAAATTAATATGTATGTTAGTTTTTTCATTTTTACAATCTTACTCCTATTCCTAATTCAATAGCTTCTGCTTTGGCTCCATGTGTTTTTAAAGTTAGAGCACCAAACCACTTCTCGTTAATATAACGCTTCAACCCAATTCTTAAATAAGTTTTTCCTTCAAAATCAAACGGGTAATACACATAATATCCCAATTGCGTTTCTATAGAGGTTTTATTAACAAACAATTCATGACCTACAAAAACACCAACACGCTTGTAATCTTCATCTCCAGATACATTTTCTTCAGGAAATGAGATACTTTTATAATAAATTAATTCTTTTAAAAAGTTTGAAAAGAACACATCAGTTCCAACCTGAAATGCGCTTTTTATATTAATACGTTTATCAGCATACGCTGAAACAATATAAAATGGATACTGGCCGCTACCCACTACATCACTTTCGTTAATACCACTTCTAAAAACGAAATTATATTTTATGGGTTGGGCAAATTTTTCTTTTTCACCATCAGCTATGGTGGTAATATATGAAGGTTCTTCTGTATCCAAATTATAAGTCACACCCAAATTAAAAGCAATTGTATTCGTACTTGCATTTGGCGCTTTTACATTCCCATTAGAATAATGAAGCAATGAAAACCCTGCTTGTAAACCAAAGTTATCAATAATCCTTTCTTTTTTATAATTAAGTATTACGAGAGTACTACTTAATAAATGAGAACCATAAGCAATGTTCCTATAGTTCTTTTCTTTATTATAAGGGTTGGGAACATACGCAATTCCTTGTCCTATACGAAACATTAAATTCCGATTTAAAAAATAGAAATTATAATGTGCATAAAGTGATGTGTTTTTACCTAAAACCTTATTTTTGAGATTTTGATATGAAAAAGTCACACCATAATCGGGGTAGTTAAAACGTTGTTCCCAATCGTTAAATCCGTAGGTTTTTTTGTTCCAACTTAAAATGACACCTTCAGGATGTCCGTTAATTAAATGTAGAATGTCGTTGTTGTGCAATGCAATGTTCCCTTTAAAATAATTAACATCCACATACGATGTATGTTGTTTGTCTTGCGAAAAACCAATAAGTGTTAAAATTAAAAAAGTGTAGATTAAAAATGGCTTCATTAACAAATTTACTATGAGTAAAAGTAGTCGTTTAATTAAAACAACTCCGATGCAATCGCTTTTATATTATCACTTTTACCCATCGAGTAGTAATGTAAAAATGGCACACCTGCCGCTTTTAATTCTTTAGATTGCTGAATGGCAAACTCAATCCCCACTTGTCTAACAGCCTTATTGTCTTTGCAAGCCTCCACCGCATCAATAAGATCTTCAGGTAAGTCTATTTTAAAAACTTGTGGCAACACTTGTAAGTGACGCTTTACGGCAAGTGGTTTTATACCTGGAATAATAGGCACTGTAATACCTATAGCTCTGGCTTTCTCTACAAAGTCGAAATACTTTTTGTTATCAAAAAACATTTGCGTTACTACGTAATCGGCTCCTGCATCTACCTTCGCTTTCAAACGTTTTAAATCGGTATTAAACGAAGGCGCTTCCATGTGCTTTTCTGGATATCCTGCAACACCAACACAGAAATCGTAATTGTGTTCTACCTCTATTTCGTCGTGCAAATATTTTCCATTATTTAAGTCAGTTATTTGCTGTACCAATTCACTGGCATAGCAATTCCCGCCCTCGGTTGGTATAAAATAAGGTTCATCTTTTCTAGAATCACCACGTAGTGCCACCACATTATCAATACCTAAATAGTGACAATCTACTAAAACATACTCGGTTTCTTCCTTCGTAAAACCACCACATAACAAATGCGGAATGGCATCAATATTATATTTATGCATAATAGAAGCACAAATACCAACTGTTCCAGGGCGCAAACGCGTAATACGCTTATCTAAAAGACCGTTACCTTTATCAACATATACATATTCTTCTCTAGAAGTTGTTACATCAATAAACGGTGGTTTAAACTCCATTAATGGATCTATATTATTATACAAATCCTGAATGTTTTTACCTTTTTGAGGTGGCACCACTTCAAACGAAAATAATGTTTTGCCGTTGGCTTTTTTTATGTGATCGGTTACTTTCATTCCCTTAAATCCCCAAAGGGACTTTTAATTAGTTAATATTTTTACTTTTTGGGCCTTACCACAAGGGTCGCTCTTTTCGTTACAAGTCCTCGCTCGTACCTTGCTGTGGGCTTTCCACTGCAAATGCGGAGCATTCACGATTTCTAATTTATCAAAACAATATGCATGAGTAATCGCTAACGCAAATTAAAGCAATAACTTTTTAACGTCTTCATATTCTTCTTCATATTCCCAATAAATCCATCTACCATCCACATAATCGGTTAAAATATATTTTTCACTAATGGACTTTATTCTAGAAACTGGAATTAGTTTCTTTGCAAAATTTTCTGAAGGAATGGGTTCCATCATTTCTTTATTTTTACTGTTGTAACCGTGAGAAATAATATAACTACCTAATGTTAATTCTATAAAGTTATCTTTCATATTATTTTTTTACCAGACCTAACAGGCTTTAAAAACATGTGAGGTCTAAACTTTGACAAATCTTGCAGGTTGAATTACTCATCGGCAATAGTTGGATGCAACCACTTTCTAGCTTTTTCTTTGGTGATCCCTTTACGAACCGAATAATCAGTTACTTGGTCATCGGTTATTTTTCCTAAGCCAAAATACTTTGCTTCGGGATTTCCAAAATAATAACCCGAAACAGCTGCTGCAGGCCACATGGCTAAACTTTCTGTTAGAGTAACACCTATTATTTTTTCAACTTCCAACAACTCCCAAATTGTTTCCTTTTCTAAATGATCAGGACATGCTGGATACCCTGGAGCCGGACGAATCCCTTTATAACTTTCTTTAATTAAATCATTATTAGTTAGATTTTCATCTGAATCATAACCCCAATGTTTCGTTCGCACTTGTTTATGCAAATATTCAGCTAAAGCTTCTGCAAACCTATCCGCAATGGCTTGCGCCATAATCGCATTGTAATCATCTTCTTTGGCTCTATAACTATCCGCTAGCTCTTGTGCTCCAAAAATAGCAACACAGAACGCACCCATATAATCGGTTTTTCCAGTTTCTTTTGGTGCAATAAAATCGGCTAAAGCAATATTTGGAATCCCTTCTCTTTTGCTTAATTGCTGACGCAAGGTTCTAAAAACAGCTATTTCCTTTCCCTTTTTCTGAATAGAAATATCATCGTCGTGTATCGCATTCGCTTCAAACAAACCAAAAACAGCTCTCGGTTTTAATAATTGCTTCGCTATGATTTCTTTTATCATGGTTTGTGCCTCATCATACATAATGGTAGCTTGCTCGCCAACAACCTCATCGGTTAAAATATCTGGATATTTACCGTGTAAATCCCAACTTCTAAAAAACGGACTCCAATCTATAAAAGGTTCTAACTCTTTTAAACTTAATTGCTTTAAAACTTGAATACCTAATTCATTTGGTTTTGAAATTTCAGATGTTTCCCAATCTATTTTAAACTTCCTTTTTCGGGCTTCATTAATTGAAATATATGATTTCTCTTTACCACGTTTTAAAAACTTGGTACGGAATTCATCATAATCTTTTTTCAAGTTGGCCACATATTCATTGGCTGTTTTCTTATTCAGTAAATCACCCACAACGGTTACAGCTCTTGAAGCATCATTCACATGAACCACTGCATTTTTATACTGTGGATCAATTTTTACAGCGGTATGTGCTTTTGATGTGGTTGCACCACCAATAAGTAAGGGCAAGATGAAATTTTGGCGCTCCATCTCTTTTGCCAAATACACCATTTCATCAAGCGATGGCGTGATTAATCCTGACAACCCAATAACATCTACATTATGTGCTTTTGCTTCTGCTATAATTTTTTCAGGTGGTACCATAACCCCCAAATCGACTATTTCATAATTATTACAAGCTAAAACCACACTCACAATATTTTTGCCAATATCATGTACATCACCTTTTACGGTTGCCATTAACACCTTACCAATAGCTTGTTGAAACTCCCCTTTTTCGGCTTCAATAAACGGATTCAAATAACCAACGGCTTTTTTCATAACACGCGCCGATTTTACAACCTGAGGCAAGAACATTTTTCCTGCTCCAAACAAATCGCCTACCACATTCATCCCAATCATTAAATGTCCTTCAATAACATCAATAGGTTTTTCGGCTTGCAATCGAGCTGTTTCCACATCTTCAATAATAAAAGCATCAATACCTTTTACCAAGGCATGTGTGATACGATCTTGAACTGGGTTTTCTCGCCATGATAAATCCACGCCTTTTTCAACTTTAGAACCTTTCACGGTTTCAGCAAAGTCTAATAAACGTTCAGTCGCATCATCACGTCTGTCTAAAATAACATCTTCAACACGTTCTAATAAATCTTTTGGAATATCATCATACACTTCTAAAAGCGATGGATTCACAATCCCCATATTCATACCCGCTTGAATTGCGTAGTATAGAAACACCGAATGCATCGCTTCACGAACCCCATCATTCCCTCTAAATGAAAACGACACATTACTCACACCTCCACTCACACTTACGTTTGGCAAATTCTCACGTACCCAACGCGTGGCTTCTATAAAATCGATGGCATTTCGTTTATGCTCATCCATTCCTGTTGCTACAGGAAAAATATTCAAATCGAAAATAATATCTTCGGAGGGAAAGCCTACTTTATCAACTAAAACATCATACGATCGTTTTGCTATTTCAATACGTCTGTCGTAATTATCGGCTTGTCCAACCTCATCAAAAGCCATGATGACTACAGCTGCTCCGTAACGTTTAATTTTTTTTGCTTCCGCTATAAACTTGTCTTCACCTTCTTTTAAAGAAATGGAATTAACCACGCATTTACCTTGCACGACTTGAAGCCCAGCTTCGATAATTTCCCATTTAGAACTATCAATCATGATAGGCACACGAGAAATATCTGGTTCAGCAGCAATTAAATTCAGAAAACGCACCATAGACTCTTTTCCGTCTATAAGGCCGTCGTCCATATTTATATCGATAATTTGTGCACCGCCATCTACTTGATGACGTGCAATTGCTAAAGCTTCATCAAACTGTTCGTCTTTAATAAGTCTTAAAAACTTTCGTGAACCTGCTACATTAGTACGCTCACCAACATTTATAAAATTGCTGTTTTCGTTTAGGATTAGTGGCTCCAATCCTGAAAGTCTCATGTATTTTCGTTCAACCTTTTCTTTCATGTTCATCTAATTATTGAGATACTGAAACATATTCAGCATGACGACGAGGTTTATATTTAGCAGCTATATCTGCAATCGTTTTAATGTGCTCTGGGGTTGTACCACAACAACCACCTATAATATTAATTAAATCCTTTTTTAAATACTCTTCAATTTGTTCGCCCATTTCCTCAGCAGTTTCGTCGTACTCTCCAAAGGCATTTGGTAAACCCGCATTAGGGTGCGCTGAAATAGCAAAATCTGTTTTATTAGCAATGGCTTCTAAATGGGGTTGTAATAAGTTAGCACCTAGAGCACAGTTGAATCCAATGGATAATAATGGAATATGCGATACAGAGATTAAAAAAGCTTCAGCGGTTTGACCTGATAATGTTCTACCTGATGCATCGGTAATAGTACCACTTAACATAATAGGCACATCGATATTCCGTTCTTCTTTTACTTCTTCAATAGCAAATAAGGCTGCTTTTGCGTTTAGCGTATCGAAAACGGTTTCTACCAATAATAAGTCAGCACCACCATCTAACAACGCTTCCACTTGTTGTTTATATGCAATTCGCAATTCATCAAAAGTCACGGCTCTATAACCAGGATCATTGACATCAGGCGACATGCTAGCGGTACGATTCGTTGGCCCAATAGAACCTGCTACAAATCGGGGTTTATTTGGTTCACGTTTTGTGAATTCCTCTGCAACTTCTTTTGCTATTTTGGCAGACTCGTAATTTAGTTCGTAAACTAAATCTTCCATTTGATAATCGGCCATAGCAATAGTTGTACCCGAGAATGTATTGGTTTCAACAATATCTGCTCCTGCTTCAAAATATTTTCCGTGAATGGTTTTAATAGCTTCGGGCTGTGTAAGTGATAACAAATCGTTATTACCCTGCAATGGTGTTGGATAGTCTTTAAAGCGTTCGCCTCTAAAATCCTCTTCATTAAATTTATACTGTTGAAGCATGGTTCCCATAGCACCATCTAGTACTAAAATACGGTCTTGTAAAACTTTATGTATGTTTGACATGTTGATATTTTTATATCTGTATGTCATCAAGAAAAGTAAAAGAAACACTTTTCGTTATCTTTCCAATATTCTTTGAGAATACTAGTAGAACGTAGCACCTTCTTTACAAGATAAAGGGTTGCCAAGGTTTCAACGGGTCTATTCCCTCTACCTTTCTTGATAACACAATTAATACGTTTATGAACTCGTGGGCAAAAATACCACACATTTTTTTAAATTCACAGTAAATTGAGTAAAATTGCCCGATTTACTCAAATAATGATGAAGACAAATAGCGATCACCTCTATCGCAAATAATAGCTACAATAACACCTTCTTCAATAGTTTCTGCAATTTTTAAAGCACAATATACGGAACCCCCACTGCTCATACCTGCAAATACACCTTCTTCTTTAGCCAAACGTTGTGTTGTGGTTTTAGCATCGTGTTCACTAACATCTACAACGACATCTACTTTGGAACGATCAAAAAATTTAGGCACATACTCGGGCGACCATTTTCTTATGCCAGGTATTTTAGCACCATCTTCTGGTTGCGCGCCTATTATACTGATGTTTTTATTTTTTTCTTTTAAATATGTTGAAACGCCCATAATGGTTCCTGTGGTTCCCATCGCAGACACAAAATGTGTTACCTCACCATCGGTATCATTCCAAATTTCAGGCCCAGTCGTTTTATAATGCGCTTTCCAATTATCGGCATTTTCAAACTGATTTAAAAGAGTATAACCTTTTTCATCCCTTAATTGAAATGCTAAATCTCGGGAACCTTCAATTCCAACATTCGCAGGCGTTAAAATAACCTCAGCACCATAGGCACGCATGGTTTTAACACGTTCTTCAGTAGAATTTTCAGGCATGATTAGTACCATATGTACTCCCAATAAATTTGCTATAAATGCTAAAGCAATTCCTGTGTTACCACTAGTTGCTTCTACCAAATAGTCTCCTTTTTTGATATCACCTCGCTTTAAAGCTTCATTAATCATATTAAAAGCTGCACGATCTTTCACGCTTCCTCCTGGGTTATCCCCTTCGAGCTTTAAATATAATTTCACACCTTTTTTAGAAATAAGATGACTTGCTTCCACAAGCGGCGTGTTGCCTATTTGATCTAAAATACCTTTAACGGATGCCATTCTTTTTGGGTCTAATTTTTATTTCGGTTTGATAGGTTACTAATGAGTTTTCTGGAACCGATTCTGTAATCCACACATTCGCTCCAATAGTACTGTTTGCACCTATTACAATATCGCCACCTAAAATGGTTGCATTAGCATAAATAGTTACATTATCTTCGATAGTTGGATGACGTTTGGTAGACTCTAAACTTTTCTTCACTTGAATACCACCTAACGTAACGCCTTGAAAAATCTTTACGTTATTTTTTATAATAGATGTTTCACCTATCACAATTCCTGTTCCGTGATCGACGAAAAAAGAATCACCAATAGTTGCTCCTGGATGAATATCAATGCCAGTAATACCATGGACATATTCACTCATCATTCTAGGAATGATAGGAACATTAAGAACATATAACTCATGACTCAAACGATATATCGAGATTGCATAAAACCCAGGACATGCTAGATAAACTTCCTCTAGACTTTTAGTAGCAGGATCAAAATTCACAACCGCAATGGCATCTAAATCTAATTTTTCGCGTATGGATTGAAACTTGCCTTGAAAGGCGTCCCAAACAGCTTCACCATTATCAATTTTAAAGTTATCTGCTATTTTTAAAAATGTTTTTCTAAGACATTTTAATTCATCATCATGTGCATCAAATAAATAATAGAATAAGTCTTTCGTAAAAGATTTTACAACATCTTTTAAACGAATATTATACTTTTTATGAGTCAATTTGTTATTTAATTCATTGCAAGGCTCCATATCAAAAATTTTGATTATCTAAATAGTTGTCGTTATATAATCTTGAAATTTACAACATTTAGCAACTTAGATAAAATATTCATCTATTTATTGAATAGATTGAACCACTGCTTTCGGTGCTTCTTTTCGAGACCCATCAAAACCATCAATACCACTCACCGTTGTATATTTCAATACATATTTTTTACCTGGGTTGATAATTCTATAAGCTGCTTGACACATTAAGGTGGCTTCGTGGAATCCACAAAGGATTAACTTTAATTTTTCTGGATAGGTATTTACATCTCCAATAGCAAAAACACCTGGTATGTTCGTTTGATAATTTAATGAATTATCAACTTTAATGGCATTTTTTTCTATTTCTAAACCCCAATTTCCAATAGGTCCTAATTTTGGAGACAAACCAAATAAAGGAATGAAATGATCCGTTTCTAAACGAAAATCTTCACCATCTTTATTTACTGTTAGCGCTTCAATTTTACCATCACCATGTAGTTCTGTAACCTCGGCAGGGGTTATTAAATTTATTTTTCCTAAGTTTTTCAGTTCACTTACTTTTTCAACAGAATCTAAAGCGCCTCTAAATTCATTTCTTCTGTGAATTAAAGTTACTTCTGAAGCCACATCGGCTAAAAAGATACTCCAATCTAAAGCAGAATCTCCTCCTCCAGAAATCACTACGCGTTTATTTCTATATACTTCTGGATCTTTGATAAAATACTCTAACCCATTATCTTCATAAATATCTAGGTTATCTAACCCTGGTTTTCTTGGTTCAAAAGAACCTAAACCTCCCGCTATAGCAACCACAGGAGCATGGTGTTTTGTTCCTTTATTGGTTGTTACAATAAACGTTCCGTCTTCTAATTTAT
The DNA here is from genome assembly GCF_031128465.2 of Mariniflexile litorale. Classification (GTDB taxonomy): domain Bacteria; phylum Bacteroidota; class Bacteroidia; order Flavobacteriales; family Flavobacteriaceae; genus Mariniflexile; species Mariniflexile litorale. The sequence goes on from NZ_CP155618.1 coordinate 1,112,865, forward strand.
CAATAGTTTCGGCACGCTCACCCATGGTAAACCCTGGTTCGAATTGCTTCCCTTGTTCTAACAAGTTTTTAGTTAAATCGCCTGCTAATACTTCTGGAAATCCTGGTATATCGTAAATAGGTTTTTTAGGATAAATTTCTGAACATTGCCCTCCTGGTTGTGGTAACGCATCAATTAAATGACATTTAAGTTTTAACAATCCTGCTTCAAAAACTGTAAATAATCCTGTTGGCCCAGCCCCTATTATAAGTATATCTGTTTTAATCATTTTAAGACTCTTTTTTCTCAATTAATCCTTTGGTAAATTCGTTAAGTGTTTCCACCTTTTGTTCAAAATCACCTTTTATTGTTTTTCTATATTCGTTTAAATTCTTTACCAAATCGTCTACATTTTCTGGGATGACATCCTCAAAAAACTGACGTAAACGTTTGGCTGTTGTTGGCGACTTTCCATTGGTCGAAATAGCCACCTTCACATTACCTTTAGTTACGATTCCTCCCATATAAAAATCACAATATGGTGGATTGTCGGCAACATTTACCAAAATACTACGCTTTCTACAATGTTTGTATACTTCTACGTTTACTCTAGGCACATCGGTAGTTGCAATAACAATATGCTTTCCTTTTAAATATCGCTTACTATAACGTCTTTTTATCAACTTAACATCGCCTGTTTTTGCTAAGGCAATAGTAGCTTCTCTAAACATAGGCGACACCATGGTCACTTTAGCATCTGGACTTGACTTTAAAAGAAAGGTTAATTTTTCTTCAGCCACATGGCCTCCTCCTATAATAAGTACGTTTAGGCTTTTTAGTTTTAAAAAAATAGGATATAAATTATTCCTTCCATCCCCTTCCGTCCCCAAAGGGGAAACTTGCTCACTCAAACCGATTATATTTGAAGCTGCTTTTTTCATGAATTTCTAGCTACTTCACTATAAATAGATGTTAATTGAACCCGTTCTTTTACAACATCGCCAATAACAATAATGGCAGGGTTGGCTAATTGCTTTTCTTCAACCACTTTTGTTATTGTGCTAATAGTACCGAAACCAAATTTTTCATTTTCGGTAGTACCTTCTTGAATAATCGCAATTGGCGTATCTTGTTTGTTTTCAGCTGAAAAAATTCGAACGATTTCATCCAATTTCCCCATCCCCATCAAAATAACAACCGTAGCAGTAGATTTTGCTGCAATAGCAACATCATCAGATAATTGATGTGCTTTCGTAGTTCCTGTTATCACCCAAAAACTCTCTGAAGATCCACGCTTTGTTAACGGAATGCCTTGGTAAGCAGGAACAGCAATAGATGATGAAATACCTGGTACTACAAAGGTTTCTAAACCAAACTGCTGTACATAATCAATCTCCTCGGCACCTCTTCCAAAAATAAAAGGGTCACCACCTTTTAAACGAACTACATGACCTTTTTCTTTCGCTTTAGTTACTATGAGTTCGTTAATTTGTTCCTGTTGAAACGCATAACACCCTTTGCGTTTCCCAACAAAAATAAGCTCTGCATTAGCTGAAGCATATTTAAGAAGTTCTTCGTTTATAAGCGCATCGTACAAGATCACATCTGCAGCTTCAATGGCCTTAATTCCTTTTACGGTAATTAATTCCACATCGCCAGGACCCGCGCCTACTACCGTTAACTTCCCCCTAACCCCCGAAGGAGGAATTGTAACTATGTTATTAGATGTGTTTTTTAATTTCTTCATTATTGTTTTTAAAGCTACTATTCACTAATTCCCCCTTTGGGGCTAAGGGATTAAACCACTTTGTTTTCAAGCTTAGTATCTACAGATCTAAAAGCTCTTACTTTTTCTAAAAACTGGTTTGCACTTGTTATATAATTTGACGCAAAGGCTTCTGTAGGTGCATTTTTATTTATTTGATAAATTAAATCTGAAAAAGAAGTTCCTAAATTTAGTTTTCCACTTTCAACAAATAATTCATCAAACTGACTTACAATACCTGCATGTGTATTGGTGCTTTTGTTTTCAGCAAGCAACATCGCTTTTGCTGAGTTCACCATAGAGGTATATGCATGATAAATAGCACTTGAATACACTTTCTCGTTGAATGATTTTTGAGCATTTTCAATTTTCTCTTCACTCTCTAAAAATAATGTGGCAATTAAATCGATAACCACGCCAGCACATTCGCCAATACCAATTGCTTTTTCATATTTTTCTTCCTCTCCCCAATCAATAAAATCTTCTTGAGTTAAGTTTGAAACATCTTGAAGATCGTTTAATAAATCATAAAAATATCTGTCGCCAGTTACTTTATAATACTCTACAAACTTCTTACCATCAGCATTTGCTTCATAATCATTTAAAATTCTGCGTAAAGCTTCTGGTCCTCTTCTACTTGGTACTTTTACTACTTTATCAGAAAACAAACCATTTCCATTCCCTAAATTCCCACCACCTAATAATACTTGTAACGCTGGTGCTACTAATTTATCTGGTGTACGAACAGACATCCCTTGAAAACCAATATTTGCCATATTGTGTTGTCCACAAGCATTCATACAACCACTAATTTTTATAACTACATCGTCATTTTTCAAATACTGTGGGTATTCTGCTTTTATAACACGTTCTAACTCATCTGCAATACCTGTACTACTTGCTATACCTAAATTACAGGTATCGGTTCCAGGACATGCTGTAATATCTACTGCTTTGTTATAACCTGCTTCAACGAAGCCTAATTTTTCTAATTCTGTATAGAAAAAAGATACTAAATCTTCTTTTACAAAAGGAATTACTATATTTTGACGCAACGACAAACGAATTTCGCCTGCTGCATATTTTTCTACTAAATCGGCTAACAAACGTGCTTTATCTGTGTAAAAATCACCTAAAAGCACTTTAATACCAATAGCCACAAAACCTTCCTGTTTTTGAGGAATCAAGTTGGTTGATTTCCACAAATCAAAAGCAGATTGATCTTTAATTTCTACTTGAGGAGCTTCAACAGATACTGGTTTTGAAGCTTCATAAGCATCAGCATCAATAACAACTGTTTTAAACTCAATTGCTTTTTGTTCTGCTTCAACCAATTCTTTAAAGGCATCTAAACCGATGTCTTTAATTAAGAATTTCATTCTTGCTTTTGCACGACTTTTACGTTCGCCATAACGATCGAAAACACGCACGACACCTTCCATTAATGGAATGATTTTATCTGAAGGTAAAAAGCTATATAACTCATCTGCATGACGTGGTTGCGACCCTAAGCCACCACCAATCATCACTTTAAAACCACGAACTCCATTTTCGATTTTGGTTATAAAACCTAAATCGTGCATATATGAAAGTCCTGTATCTTCATCAGAAGATGAAAAAGACACTTTGAACTTACGCCCCATTTCTTGACAGATAGGATTTCTTAAGAAGAAACGAAATAACGCATCGGCATATGGTGACACATCGAAAGGTTCATCTACATCAATTCCTGCTAGTTCTGAAGCCGTTACATTACGAACCGTGTTTCCACAAGCTTCTCTTAAGGTAATTCCGTCTTTATCCAATTCAGACCACAATTCTGGTGTTCTATTTAAATCAACATAATGAATTTGGATATCTTGACGGGTTGTAATATGTAAACGACCACGAGAATATTCATCAGACACGTCTGAGATTCTACGTAACTGATTACTTTTTACTTTTCCGTAAGGCAATTTAATACGAATCATTTGTACGCCTTCCTGACGCTGACCGTAAATACCACGTGCTAAACGAAGACTTCTAAATTTTTCTTCATCGATCTTGCCTGTATTGAATAACTCAATTTTTTTAGATAATTCTAAAATTTCGTTTTCAACAACTGGATTTTCTATTTCTGTTCTAAAACTTTGCATTTTCCCCACCCGACCTCCCCAAAGGGAAGGAGCACTTTACTGGGTCATTTTTTAGTTAAACTTTTATTTTATAATTTCTCCTAATTCCCATTAAGGGTTAGGGGATTATTGAATAAAACCTGCTCCAACCGTGTTGTTATTCTGAGTATCAATTAGAATGAACGATCCGTTTGTTCTGTGATTTTTAAATTGATCAAAGAAAAGTGGCTTATTGAATTTAAAGGTTACCGAAGCAATATCGTTCACACCCAAACCTTTTACATTTTTATCGATACCTGAATAATCTGGGTTTATTTTATGGTTGATAGTTTCAACTTTTGCTAATACTTTGTTTACACCATGTTGCAACACATATTTTGAACCAACCTCTAAAGGCGTTGAATCCATCCAGCAAATATTAGCTGTAAATTGTTTATCGATGGTAGGCAAATCATTTTCTAAAACAATCATATCCCCTCTGCTTACATTAATATCATTTTCTAAAGTGATAGTAACAGACGAACGTCTTGAAGCGGTTTGATATTTTTCATCATAGAAATAAATATCTTTAATTTTCGATCTTGTTTTTGATGGCAATACTAAAATGTTGTCGCCAACACTTAACTCGCCGCCATATACTTTACCAGCATACCCTCTAAAATCGTGAAAATCTTCCGTTTTTGGACGAATCACATATTGCACAGGGAAACGTGGTGTACCCACATTATAAATATCTTTTTTATCTAATTGCTCTAAATGTTCTAATAAGGCTTCACCTTTATACCAAGACATTTTATCAGATTTATTTACAACATTATCTCCTTTTAAAGCACTTACAGGAATGAACGTGATTTTCTGATCTTGGTAATCTCTCTTACTCATTAATTCAGAGAAATCTGCTTTGATTTTATTATAAACCTCTTCAGAATAATCAACCAAATCCATTTTATTGATAGCTACAACAACATCTTTAACTCTTAATAAATTATTGATAAAGAAGTGACGGTTGGTTTGCTCAATAACGCCTTTTCTAGCATCAATTAAAATGATAGATGCTTGCGATGTTGAAGCCCCTGTAACCATGTTACGTGTATATTCCACGTGACCAGGTGTATCGGCAATAATGTAACTTTTTTTCGCTGTTGAAAAATATATGTGCGCCACATCAATAGTAATACCTTGTTCTCTTTCTGCCACTAATCCATCGGTTGCCAATGAAAAATCTAAGTAATCATATCCTTTTTGCTTACTTGTTTTTTCTATAGCTTCTAACTTATCGGTCGTTAATGATTTTGTATCGTAAAGTATACGCCCAATTAAGGTACTTTTCCCATCATCTACACTTCCTGCTGTTGCAATTTTTAATACTTCCATTTTATTTTTTGCTTTATGCTTTAGGCTTTACGCTTTAAGCATTTTAAACTTATCTTAATTTTTATTTGGCTTACGGCTTAAAACCTAAAGCTTATTGCCTATAGCTTAGAAATACCCTTGCTGCTTACGTTTTTCCATCGCTGCTTCTGAACGTTTATCGTCAATACGAGCACCACGCTCTGAAATAGTAGAATCTCTAATTTCTTCAACTACTTTAGAAATTGTAGCTGCTTCTGATAATACAGCAGCCGTACAACTCATATCGCCAACGGTTCTAAAACGCACCATTTCCTCAATCACTTCTTCGCTAGCATCTCTATAAACAACTTCATCTTCTGCAGACCAAATCATGCCATCTCTTAAGAATACTTTGCGTTTATGAGCAAAATAGATAGAAGGTATTTCGATATTTTCTTGTTGTATATAAGACCACACGTCTAACTCTGTCCAGTTTGAAATAGGAAAACAACGTACATTTTGACCTAAATTAATTTGACCATTTAACATATCAAATAACTCTGGACGTTGGTTTTTTTCATCCCATTGTCCAAAATCGTCACGTACAGAAAAAATACGCTCTTTAGCTCTTGCTTTTTCTTCATCACGACGCGCACCGCCTATACAAGCATCAAACTTAAATTCTTCGATAGCATCTAAAAGTGTGGTTGTTTGAAGTTGGTTTCTACTTGCGTATCTACCAGTTTCTTCTTTTACTTTACCTTCGTCAATAGAATCTTGTACATTTCTAACAATTAACTCTAAACCTAATTCTTTAACCAGTCGATCTCTAAATTCAATAGTTTCAGGAAAATTGTGACCTGTATCAATATGCATTAAAGGAAACGGAATTTTAGCAGGATAGAATGCTTTTACCGCCAATCTCACCAATGTGATAGAATCTTTTCCTCCAGAAAACAACAATACAGGTTTTTCAAACTGTGCCGCTACTTCTCTAATAATGTATATCGCTTCATTTTCTAATGAATTAATATCGTAAGTGTCTTTATTCATAATCTTATTTTTTCTCGTCACGACTGTTTTCTGATGTGTGACTTTCTACTTTTTAACTTTTACTTTAAACTTAATTAAGCATGTAATCCACACTCTCTATTTTCTAAAGCTTTTGTTGGATCAAAATATTTAAATTCGTTTGGTAATTTATTTTCTTCTAGATATGTATCCAAATCGGCATCCGACCAATAGTAAAACGGACTCACTTTTAAAACACCATCTTTACTTACACTAAAAATACCGATGCTATCTCTAAAAGCGGTTTGCCCTTGACGTAGGTTTGTAAACCATACTTTTGGCTTGTGTTCTTCCATAGCACGTTTAAAAGGCTCTAACTTCACTTGTTCTGTAAATAAAGCGTGCTCTGGAGCATCTACACTTGGAATTCCCATAACTACATCTCTGTGAGAAGACGTTTGTTTTGGCACATACAAAAACACATTTAAGTTTAAATCTTTAATTACTTTTTCGGCGTGTCTATATGTTTGCGGTGTGTTGTAACCTGTATCGCACCAAACCACGGGAATGGCACTTTCTACAGAAGCCACAGCATGCAAAATAGCCGCTTCATAAGGTCTAAAGTTTGTTGTTACTACCGCTTTTTTATTAAGTTCAAAAGCCTTCTGGATAATTTCTGATGGCTTGGCGTCTTTTAAAAGCGTATTTAATTCGTTTATTTTCTCTTGCGTTATCATCTCTATTTTCCCCATTTAATGTTATTCCAAATACGTTCGTGAAAGAAGTACAATACCATTTTTGTAACTACCTCAACACCACCAATCAAAAGCGCTGTATCCAACTTTCCTGTAACAATCCAAGAAATTATCATGGTATCTATAGTTCCTACAATTCTCCAACTAATAGACTTTACAATACTTCTTAGCGGCTTCTCTTTAGCGCTATCCGTCTTAAAGGACGTTTTCTCGTTTTGATTTGAATTTGTTAACACTTGATCAATCATTTTACTTGCTATTATATTAATCCTATCGATTTAGTAGGGAATGCAAATTTAAAACTTTTTGCTACAAATCAAACTATAATTTAATTTTTTTTCATTCATCTATCGGACAGGTCCTTTAAAGTCGTATTCTTAAAGACTTCAAGTGTACTATCTCGTACTTGAATCATAAGCTTATTAACACTGCAAAGATTTTCGTCAGGACAATCATCACACTTTTCATAAAAATTCAGACTTACACAAGGCACCATCGCAATAGGACCTTCTAGAACACGCATTACCTCGGTCATTAAAACTTCCGAAGGATCCTTTCTTAAATAATAGCCACCATGCTTTCCTTTTTTAGAACCTAAAATGCCTGTTTTTCTTAAGCTAAGTAAAATACTTTCTAAAAATTTCTGAGGTATTTGTTCGCTTCTAGCAATTTCTCCTACTTGTACTGGCATATCACTTCCGCTTCTGGCTATGAAAGTAAGGGCTTTTAATCCGTATTTTGTTTTTTTAGATAGCATGATGCGAAGGTAATTAATTTAAAGCTTGCTTCAAGTCGGAAATAATATCATCAATATGCTCTAAACCAACTGAAACTCTCACCAAACCATCTGTGATCCCTGCCGCAGCTTTTACTTCAGCTTCTACTTTAGCGTGTGTAGTGCTCGCTGGGTGCGTTACTATGGTTCTTGTATCTCCTAAATTGGCAGATAATGAACACATTTTAATGGCATCTAGAAAAGATCTTCCGCCTTCTAAACCACCTTTTACCTCAAAAGCTATTATATTACCACCTAATAACATTTGCTTTTTCGCTATGTTGTATTTAGGATGCGACTTTAAAAATGGATATTTTACCCATTGCACTTTAGGATGCGCTTCTAAAAATGTTGCTAATTTTAGCGCATTTTCACAATGTTTATCAGTTCTAACAGCTAAAGTTTCTAATGATTTTGACAACACCCATGCATTAAAAGGACTCATGGAAGGCCCTGTAAGTCTTGCAAATAAATAGATTTCTCTAATCAATTCTTTTTTTCCAACCGTAACACCTCCAAGAACTCTCCCTTGTCCGTCCATTAACTTGGTGGCAGAATGAATCACCAAATCAGCACCATATTTTATAGGTTGTTGTAAATAAGGTGTTGCAAAACAATTATCGATCACCAACAAGATCTTGTGTTTTTTACAAATAGCATTTAGGTATTCTAAATCCAACACGTCAACACCTGGGTTGGTTGGTGTTTCTGCATATAAAAACTTGGTATTTGGTTTAATTAAACTTTCAATGGTTTCAACTTCATTTACATTAAAATAAGAACACTCTATATTCCATTTAGGAAAGTATTTTGTAAACAAACCATGAGTAGCCCCAAATACAGAACTACACGACACTACGTGATCTCCCGCATCTAATAATGTTGCAAAGGTTGAAAAAACAGCAGCCATACCACTAGCAAAAGCAAAACCAGCTTCTGCCCCCTCCATTAAGCACACTTTATCTACAAATTCGTTAACATTAGGATTACTGTAACGGCTGTACAGATCGCGTTGCTTTTCTTCTGCAAAAGATGCTCGCATTTCTTCAGCATCATCAAAAACAAATCCTGATGTTAAATATAATGGCACCGAATGCTCAGAAAACTGAGTTGTTTCAGATTGTGTTCTTACGGCTAAAGTTTCAAATTTTTTATTACTCATATTTTTATATTTTGCCTAGACCCTGCATAGGTATTTCCTCCAATTCTATTTTAAAGCTTTAAAAGCTTCTAAGTTTCAAAGTCACAAAGCTTTATCTCTTAACGACTTTGAAACTTTGCGACTTATAACTTAATTTATATGTTTAGACAACCTTAAAATATCTCCAAAAACGCCTCTTGCAGTCACTTCCGATCCTGCTCCTGCACCTTGAATCACGATGGGTTGCTCGCCATAACTTTCAGTGAATATTTCAAAAATAGCATCACTTCCTTTTATTTGCCCTAATGTACTATCACCTGGAATGGATACTAATTTCACTTCTAAAACGCCTTTGTCTTTTGATAAATCACCCGATAAATCGCCAATATATCTTAATACGTGCCCAGATTTTTGAGCTTCTTTTATTTTCTGAAATTCATCATCTAAAACATTCAACTGACTTAAAAACTCAGGTACAGAAATATTTCTGTAGGCTTCAGGAATTAAGTTTTGAACGGAAACATCATCAAATTCATTGTGTAAATCTAACTCTCTTGCTAAAATTAATAATTTTCTAGCCACATCATTTCCTGAAAAATCTTCTCGCGGGTCGGGTTCGGTAAAACCTTTGTCAATAGTTTCTTGAACAATGGTGCTAAACGGTTTATTTTGAACTGAGAAATTATTGAATAAATAACTCAACGTTCCTGAAAACACACCACGAATTCTGGTAATATTTTCACCAGATTCGTGTAACAATTTAATAGTATCAATTAAGGGTAAACCTGCGCCAACCGTAGTTTCGTATAAATATTGTTTATTATGTTCTTTTAATTGTGTTCGTAAATCGGTGTAAAATTGATGCGAAATGGTATTTGCAATTTTGTTTGATGACACTAAATCAAAACCAGCTTCAACTAAAGGCATATAGTTGTCGTGAAATTTAGGACTTGCCGTATTATCTACTGCAATTAAATTTTCTAAATGATGTGTTTTTGCAAAAGCAATCACATCTTCCATAGAACTTTCTAAGTTAGATGTTTTAATAGCCTCTTTCCAATTAGCATCAACACCTTTTTTGTTTAAAAGGAGTTTTTTAGAATTGCCAATAGCAAACACATTTAAATTGATACCTTTTCGTTTTTCAATATCGCCTTTCGATTTCAATATTTGATTAATTAAGGCACCTCCAACACCACCGTGACCAAAAATGGCAATGTTTATTTTCTTTGAAATTCCAAAAATTTCACCATGAATCACATTCATAGCTTTATGAAGTTGGTTCTTTTTAACAACCAAACTCACATTTTTACCAGTAACCGTATTGTTAAATAATAATGGTGTAATCTGGTTTTTTATAAGGGCGTTGAATGGTTTATGGAACGAACTTAATTCTATACCAATAATCGAGATAACTGAGACATCATCAACCACCGCAATTTTATTAACATCTTGCGAATAGAAATCGCTTTCAAACTCACGTTCTAAAGCAATAACGGCTTGTGTTGCTTGGTCGGCATTAATTATTAACCCAATACCTCGTTCCGAAGAACCTTGAGAAATGATGCTAACACTGATGTTTTGAGTTGCTAAAGCTCCAAAAATTCGAGCGTCTACACCACTTTTTCCTAACAAACCTCGGCCTTCTAAATTTAATAAAGCCACATTATCTAAAACTGATAAAGAGGTTACTTCTTTAGAATTTGGCTTTGCGGTAATTAAAGTCCCTTCATCTTCTGGATTGAACGTATTTAAAATACGCAGGTTGATATTTTTCTCTACCAACGGAATGATGGTTTTTGCATGCAGAACAGTGGTTCCAAAATTAGCTAACTCATTCGCTTCACTAAACGATAATTCACGTATTTTTTTAGCATCTTCAACCATATCGGGATTTGCCGTATAAATACCGTTTACGTGTGTGTAATTTTGTAATTCTTCGGCATCTAAATAATTTGCCAAAAGTGCCGCGGTATAATTACTACCATTTCGACCTAAGGTAGTGGTTTCGTTTTTCGCGTTAGATCCAATAAAACCAGTTACAATATTTACAACATCATTACCTACTTCTTTGTAATATTTTTTTACGTTATCTTTTGAAAGTTGCAGAATAGGCTGTGCATTTCCGAAGGTATCATTGGTTTTTATTAAGGTTCTAGCATCAACTGCCGATGCTTTTATGTTTTTCTTATTTAATAAACTTGCGATTAATTTTACCGAAAGCAATTCGCCTTGTGCTAAAATCTCATCCTTCGTTTTTTTACTGTAATCACCTAATAAACTAACACCTTCAAACAATTTATCTAAAACTGAAAATTCTACTGAAAAATCAACCTCTTTTAATGGCTCAGTTTGATAGTTTTTAAATACTTGCAACACTTCTTTATAAGGATGTCCCTTTACGGCTTTATTTAGAATATCTTCCAAATCATCCGTCGCCGAACTTCTTGCCGAAACTACCACTGTCATTTTCTCTCCTTCCTTTACCTTATTTTCAATAATAGAAATAACGGTATTCAATCCATCGCCATTTGCTAATGATCTGCCTCCAAACTTTAATACTTTCATGCGTCTTTTTTTCGAATTTGGCATAAAAATGCCTTCTACTATTTTTTCTAATTGCTCATATTCCATTAAAAAAGCATCGTGCCCATGAACAGAATGTATTTCGTTATAAGTGACATTGGGGTTCGATACTGCTAATTGCTTATGAGTTTGCCTGTTTTCTTCAGCGGTGAAAAACAAATCGGAATCAACGCCTACAATATGAATATTGCCATGTATGTTTTCCAACACATTAAAATCGGTTGGTCTGTTTTTAGTAACATCAATGGATTTTAATAGCTGATTCATTAATTTGTAAGCAGACAGTTGGAAACGTTCTTGCAATTTATTACCATGATGCAACAACCAGCTTTCTACATTAAAAATTTCTAATTCTTCATTTTTGGACCGCTGAAAACGCTCGTTGAAAGATTCTGGAGTGCGGTAACATAACATAGCGTGCATTCTAGCATCGTGCACAGGATTTCTAGAATTCAACAGAAACTGTTCTTGTATTTGGCAATTGGCTATTAACCAATCGGTTGATTTCCAATCGGTTGCCACTGGAATTAAATTTTCGGTAATATCAGGACTTAATACAGCCATTTCCCAAGCAATACCACCCCCTAACGAACCTCCAATAAGCGCAAATAACTTATCAATTTTTAGTTCTTTTAAACCAATTAAAAAAATATTTGCAATATCGCGTGCAACAAAATCTTTATAGTTATCAATTACAAAACCATCGAAACCGTTCCCAGGGATATTAAAAGCCAAGACAGAATAAATAGCGGTATCTATAACCTTATCCGCACCCACTAAATCTTGCCACCATCCATCTTTACCTGCTACATGACTATTTCCTGTTAACGCATGATTTACCAAAACTATAGGCGCCGTACCTAAAGGCTTGCCAAATACTTGGTAACTTAACTTTATTTCAGGGTTAAGTACTTTACTTTCTGTAATAAAGTTTTGAATAATGATATGTTGTAAATTCGATTCCAAATGTTACTATTGTTTTTCAAAACCTCACAGTCCGAAGATTCGGGTGTGTGAGGTCTAAAATGTATTATTAAATTTTGCTAAATGCTTCTTTTAAATCAGCTTTTAAATCATCAATATCTTCCAATCCAACAGATAAGCGAATCAAGTCCTTTGGAACTCCTGCTGCTTCTTGTTCTGTATCTGTCAATTGTTGATGCGTGGTACTTGCTGGGTGAATGATAAGCGATTTGGTATCACCAATATTTGCCAACAATGAAAAGAGTTTTGAATTATCTGCAATTGCTTTTGCTGCATCAAAACCACCTTTGGCTCCAAACGTAATAAGACCACTTTGACCTTTTGGTAAATATTTATCTGCCAAGGTTTTATATTTACTCGATTCTAAACCTGGATAATTTACCCAAGCAACTTCCTCTTGTTGCTCTAACCATTTTGCAAGTTCTAATGCATTTTGGCTATGCTGTTTTATTCTTACTGGCAACGTTTCTAAACCTTGAATGATTTGGAATGCGTTAAACGGACTTAATGCCCCACCAAAATCTCTTAAACCCTCTAATATTAACTTAAAGGTATAGGCGGCAGCTCCTAAAGCTTCATGATATACCAACCCATGATATCCTGCAGAAGGTTCTGTAAACTCAGGGAATTTCCCATTAGCCCAATTAAACGTTCCTGCATCTACAATAGCACCACCTAAAGAAGTTCCTTGCCCACCAATATATTTAGTTAACGAATGAATGACGATATTCGCCCCATGTTCTATAGGGTTTAATAATACCGATGTAGCTACCGTATTATCTACAATAAAAGGTACACCTGCCGCTTTAGCATGAACCGAAATTGCTTTTAAATCCAATACATCTAATTTTGGGTTCCCTAAAGATTCCACAAAAAAAGCACGTGTATTATCTTTTACTGCCGCAGCGAAATTATCAGGATTATCACCATCTACAAACGTTGTAGTAATACCTAAACGAGGCAATGTTACTTTTAATAAATTATAAGTTCCACCATATAAACTGCTAGATGCTACAATATGGTCGCCCGCTTTTAATAAGGTTAATAAACCTGTTGAAATAGCGGCAGTCCCTGAAGCAAAAACGACTGCACCTACACCACCATCAACAGCAGCCAACCGATCTTGTAATATTTGATTGGTTGGATTATTAAGTCTGGTATATATAAATCCTAATTCCTTTAATGAAAAAAGATTTGCTGCATGATCTGAATTGTTAAACACATAAGACGACGTTTGATAAATAGGCACTGCTCGAGTTCCTCCTGTTGCTGTTGTGTCATGCCCTGCATGTAATGCGTTAGTTGCTAATTTTAATGTACTCATTTTTCTAGTTTTTTTGAGTTAATAAATAATTAAAACAAAAGCCAAATGCATCAAAAATTGATGTACTTAATAGAAAAATGTTAAAAAGAAAATAAAATTACCCTCAAGTAATTCTGCTTGGTTATCTATCTAAAACGCTAAATTTAACTAGCTATTTAAGTAGAATTTAGCACCTTCTTTACAGGTAAAGGGTTGCTAAGGCTTCAATGGGTCTATCCCTCCGCCTTTCTTGATAACATTTCAATAAGTTTTTGAACTTTGTGAATGCAAATATTCAGTTAGAAAAAGTTAAAAACCTAATTTTTTTAAATAAATTTTAGAAAACATCTCACATTCAATCTTAACTACTTACAATTTACTTATTAAAACGCATGTCATAAAACTTATTTTGAATAACTAATGCTATGGGTCTGTTTTGAATTTTAGATTCTAGCCACGATATAATATCCAAATACAAAAAAGCACGACTTTGGTAAGGATCGTGTTCAAATTCCTTAAGTTTTTTATGAAGTTTAATAAACTCATTTCTAACTTCATTTGGATAAATATCACCCAAACCTCTTAAAAATTTGATAAATTCTTTTTGTACATCGTACAGGTCTTCCATTTTAATTAAAAACTTATACGTACCCCGAATTAACACATCTAAATTATAGTCCATTCCCGCCTCGTAATGTGCCACCAAATTCAATATTCTTGCAAAACACAATAAATCTTCTCGCATTTGGAGTGTTTTGTTGCTTATTATTTTTTCTAAATACTGAATGCATTTTTTATTTTCTCCAGCACCAAAATACATACTGGCTATTTTGTAATAAAACACCATAACGTGATGTTCGTCTATGCGATCATTATAATTTTTTAATCGAGCTAAAACTTCATCAACTAAAGGTAAGCCTTCCTTAAAGCTACCTTCAGTAAAATGCAAATTGAATTTGTTATTATAAATATATAGAAACGTTAAACCATCAATATTATCATCAAAAGGAAACCATTTCTCTTTAGTTATTGTTTCCAATCGTATTAACGACTCTTTAAATTTTTCGTAATGTCTTAAATAAAATAAAGCTTCAAGTAAATAATGATTTCCTCTTAAAAAAAAGACAGGATTTAATATAATTTGATCCTTATTCTCATAAAAAAGTTCTACCCATTTTGTGGCATATTTATAGCAGGATAAAAAATCAACCGTTAAAAAACTGTACCACAAATAAGCTTTGTAAAGCCAAAGTTTTTCACGAAATCCTAAAGTATTGATATCGTACTTTGGAAGTCTAGCATTAAAATATTTAATAACACGCTTACTCTCTTTATCATTTTTTACGTAACCCGTTTTTAAAAACAAACCGTACAATTGAAGTGATAAATTAGATAGTTTACTTGCTAATACATTTTGTTGACTAAGTTCTTTTGCTTGTATAGATAACTCATCGGCTCTATTACTTAAACTACGTGTTATATATTGAGATTCAATAACTTTTTCTAGTTCGACAATTTCATACGCCACGTTTTTTTCTTCGTTTGCAATGGCTAAGTTTTTTGCTTTATCTAAAATTTTTAAACTCTGCTTATACAAGCCTTTATGATATAAAATGGTAGCAAAATCTAATTGTTCCCGAATTTGAATTCTTATATTTTGATGTGATGGGTTTAGTCGTAAACTAATTAAAATCTGTTTATATAGATGCGCTTTTAAATTAGATAACTGCTCTTTTTTTACAATACCTTTTTTAAGAATCGCCGCTTCATCATAAACCGAAAGTTTTTCTAAAATATTAAAAAGTGTCAAAAATTTTGAATCTTCATTGACCCCCAAACGTCCTACATAAAGTTTAAATTGTCGCTTTTCGGACTTAGAAAGTGACTTTACTAATACAAACAAATTATCTTTTTGCTCTTTTGTCATAGTTATAAAAACCTTGTTATATAATTGATTTTCAGATATTTAATTAAGTTATAATCAGGTTAAACATCGTAAAAAAAGTGAGTTGAGTTATCATTTAATGAAACCAAAATATACATTCGTAATACAATAAGAAAATTTATTTTATTAAATGTCTAATACTAACGTCCAAATTTTTGACACAACGCTTCGCGATGGCGAGCAAGTCCCAGGCTGCAAATTAAATACCGAACAAAAATTAATCATTGCTGAACAGCTCGATTTATTAGGTGTCGATATTATTGAAGCGGGTTTCCCTGTATCAAGTCCTGGCGATTTTAAATCGGTTGAAGCCATTTCTAAAATTGTTAAGAATGCAACAGTTTGTGGTTTAACCCGCTCTGTTGAAAACGATATAAAAGTGGCTGCTGAAGCTTTAAAATATGCTAAAACGCCTCGAATTCACACAGGAATTGGAACTTCTGATTCTCATATAAAATTTAAATTCAACTCTACTCGAGAGGATATTCTTGAACGTGCTTTTAAAGCCGTAAGGTACGCAAAATCTTTTGTAGAAGATGTAGAATTTTATGCCGAAGATGCAGGAAGAACAGATAATGAATATTTAGCGCGTGTTTGCGAAACTGCTATAAAAGCAGGTGCTACCGTTTTAAACATTCCCGACACTACAGGTTACTGTTTGCCAAGTGAATATGGTGCTAAAATTAAATATCTAAAAGAAAATGTAAAAGGTATTGAAAAAGCTATTTTATCATGCCATTGCCATAATGATTTAGGATTAGCAACCGCAAACTCTGTAGAAGCTGTTATTAATGGTGCGCGCCAAATTGAATGTACTATTAATGGTATTGGTGAACGTGCGGGAAATACAGCTTTAGAAGAAGTTGTGATGATTTTAAAACAACATCCTTATTTAAATTTAGATACAAATATTAAAACCGAAATGCTTTACGGTCTTAGCCAATTAGTATCAGATAGTATGGGTATTTATACGCAACCAAATAAGGCTATTGTAGGAGCAAATGCCTTTGCACATAGTTCTGGAATTCACCAAGATGGGGTGATTAAAAATCGTGAAACTTACGAAATCATGGATCCTAAAGATGTTGGTGTAACCGAATCTGCTATTGTATTAACAGCTAGAAGTGGTCGCGCAGCATTAGCATATAGAGCAAAAAATATTGGGTACGAATTAACAAAACTTCAGTTAGATGAAATCTATGTAAATTTCTTAGATTTTGCTGACAATAAGAAAGAGGTTAATGATGATGATATCCATACTATCGTAGAAAAGAGCAGATTGTACAAAGAAATTATTTCAGTTTAAAACACTATAATGAAATTAAATATAGCCGTTTTACCAGGCGATGGTATTGGTCCTGAAGTTATAGCTCAAGCTGAAAAAGTCTTGAAAGCTATTGCCATGGAGTTTAACCATGTATTTACATTTCAGCATGCTTTGGTTGGCGCAAGTGCTATTGAAAAAACCGGCAATCCATTACCTGAAGAAACCATCGACATTTGTGAAAAAGCGGATGCTATATTATTTGGTGCCATTGGAAATGCTGCTTTCGATTTAGACCCTTACGCTAAAATAAGACCTGAACAGGGACTTTTAAGGTTACGAAAATCTTTAGGATTATATACCAATATAAGACCTGTAATTGCTTACGAAGATTTACTAAACAAATCGTCTTTAAAGAAAAAACAAATAAGTAACACTAACATTCTCATTTACCGGGAACTTACTGGTGGTATTTATTTTGGTGAAAAAAAATTAAGTGACGATGGTAATACCGCATCTGATATTTGCGAATATACCCGTTTCGAAATTGAGCGTATTGCCCATTTAGCTTTTAAAGCAGCACAATCCAGAAAACGCAAATTAACATTGGTTGACAAAGCCAATGCTTTAGAAAGTTCTCGATTATGGCGTAGAGTGGTACAAGAAATGGCACCACAATACCCAAATGTACAATTAAATTTCATGTACATCGATAATGCCGCCATGGAACTTATTTTAAACCCAAAACAGTTTGATGTTATTTTAACGGAAAACATGTTTGGAGATATCCTATCGGAAGAAGCCAGTGTTATTGTAGGATCTATTGGATTATTAGCTTCCGCATCCTTAGGTGAAAAACACGCTATGTTCGAGCCTATTCACGGTGCGTACTCAAAAGCAGCTAATAAAGGAGTTGCAAATCCTATAGCATCTATTTTGGCAGCAGCTATGTTGTTAGACCATTTTGGATTAGACGATGAAGCGGCTTTAATTAGAGAAGGTGTAGATAAATCGTTAAAACTACATATTACTACACCCGATTTAAACACGAAGTACGACAACATTACCACCACAAAAGTTGGCGATTTTATCGAAGATTTTATAAACAATCCAGATGAAACCAATTTAAACTTTACCAACATACATTTAGGGCAGTCCACAATCATTTGATTATTTGAGTTAGTCACCAAAATTAAAATTTTTGGAAAAGTCCTTAAAAGCGCATTGTTTACAATGCGCTTTTTTAATTAACGCTTAGCGAGTCTTGCCGCTATAAAACTAATTATCAATATTTGTGTTGCGTGAAATAACATCAAGGGTAATAAAACAATCCCAATAGCCGCCGTATTTCCAAACAAAATCTTAGAAAAAACGGTGCCGTGTACCAACGATTTTTTAGTACCACAAAACTGGGCTGTAATTTGGTCTTCCTTGTTAAAACTCAATTTTTCAGCAATAAACTTGGTGATAAAAAAAGCTAAGAAAAACAAAATCAATACTGCAACAAACATGAAAAACAAATCGAAGACAGATACCTCACTAAAAATATTTTCATAAAATGATTGCGCAAAACTTTTATAGATGATAAGTAAAATAACAGACTTATCGAATAAAGTAAGCTTACTACTGTACTTGTTTGCAAATGCATTTAAAAACCGTTGCAACAATAAACCAATAACAACAGGCAAAATAATTTGTACTATAAGCTTTGTGTAAATTTCGGTGAAGTCGAAATTAGTTTGAGAACTTTCAATAAACAAGCCCATCCAAAGTGGGGTAATCGCAATACCAATAATACCTGAAATACTGGCATTAAAAATAGCTGCAGGCACGTTACCTTTCCCTATAGACACCATAACCACAGAAGAGGATACTGTTGATGGCAAGGTTGCAAGAAAAAAGAAAGCCAACCAAATCACTTCCTGTTCCTGTGTTTGCAACAATGGATAAAATGCTAAAACAATAAGCGGGAAAATAATAAACGTTGAAGCCTGTACTAGCAGGTGAAGCTTCCAATTCCTGAGGCCAGATTTTAATTTATCAGGACTTAACTTCAGACCGTAAAAAAAGAAAATTAAAGAAATCCCTACCGTACTTATAGTATCGATGGGAACATGGCTCTGTGCTGTTCCCCATTCAGGAAAAACATACGCAACACCTATTACCGCTATAATGGACAAGACAAACTTATCGATTTTAATTTTCATACCCGTTTAACATTTATAATAGGTTAAGACACCTTGAAAGCAAGACCAAAAGTAATTTATTTTTTGAAAAGCAGCTAACAAGCAATAACTAAAGCGAGGTGTCTTGAAGAATATTATTTGCTAACAAAAGCTTCAAAAGCATCGTTATAATAAATAGTAATTTCTGTACCCTTTACAATATCTGTTTTAGCTACAAATGTTTGAATGAGATTCACAAAATCACGCTCGTCAACTTGGGCTGTTGGTTCTGAGCTATGGTTAAAAAAACTCCCCACATCACTCATGCAAATAGCATCATATTCTTCTATCCAAGGAAATTGAAGTGTTGCTAAAACTTCAGGCAAATTTTCATTTACATGAATAAGTGCCATGTCACATTTGGCTAATAATTCACCTTTAGTAATGTTTCGTGATGCAAAAACACCTTTTCCGTGTAATGGCGATTGTTTTACTTCAACTAAATTATTCATTGTTGTGTTTGTTTTTATGTATTATTGAATAAATTGTCAAACTATTTCCAATTTATTTCTACACTTTGATCTCGTTTTAATTCTATATTTTTCTTCACTCCATTACAAACTAAAACTGTTTTTCCATCAGCTTTTGCTGTTACTTTTGTGCTTTGTATTTTTTTATTTTTCCACACCATTGAAATCTCAAAACCACCTCGTGCACAAACACTATCTATAGATCCTGTTTCCCATGCATTAGGTAATGCAGGCAATAAATAAATAGTGTCTTCTGTAGATTGTATAATCATTTCAATAACCGCTGAAGCACCACCAAAATTACCATCAATTTGAAATGGTGGGTGTGCATCTAAAAGATTCGGATAAGTTCCTCCCCCAGCATGAAAAGTTGTTTTCAATCCGCTAGGCTCAACATATCGCAATAATTCACGATACATTTTATAAGCTCTATTGCCATCCCAAAGTCTAGCCCATAGATTTATTCGCCAACCTTTAGACCAACCTGTAGTTTCATCTCCTTTAATTTCCAATGATTCTTTAGAAGCATTTGCTAATTCGGGGGTTGTTTTTGGGTGAATTTGATGCCCAGGATACAACCCGAAAAGATGCGATTGGTGTCTATGTTTCGGATCTGCATCCTCCCAATCATAATACCATTCTTGTAAATTTCCTTTTTTTCCAATTTGGTATGGATGCAACTTTTTATGGGTTTGGACGACTCTTTCAGTGAAATCATCATCAATACTTAAAACTTCAGACGTTTTTATAAACTGCTCGAACAATTCTCTTATTAAAGCTATATCTGAGGTACAACCATATGATGTGGCTCCTTTATATCCTTCTGGAGTTAAAAACAGATTCTCAGGTGACGTGCCAGGTGATGTCATCCAGTTTCCCTTTTCATCTTGAATCATCCACTCCAAACAAAATTGAACAGCTCCTTTCATCAAAGGATAGGCTTTATTCTTAAGGAATTCTTTATCTTTTGAGAAGATGTAATGTTCCCATAAATGTGTTGATAGCCAAACACCACCCATATTCCAAATAACGGTATTAGGATCACTATTACCAAAATCATTAACCTGATTACTCATTGCCCAGATATCCGAATTATGGTGTGCTGCCCAACCTCCTATGCCATAAAAATTCTTAGCTGTAAACTTCCCTGTTTCTGCAAGTCCTTCAATAAAACTAAGCAGAGGTAAATGCATTTCAGACAAGTTTCCTATTTCTGCTAACCAATAATTTTCTTCAACATTTATATTCATGGTATAATTACTACTCCATGGTGGTCGTAAATATGGGTTCCAAATACCTTGTAAATTAGCTGGCACACCTTCTGTTCTTGAACTTGAAATAAGTAAATACCGCCCAAATTGAAAATATAAAATTTCTAAATTCTTATCTTCATGTCCTTCCGCATAACGCTTCAATCGCCCATTAGTGGGCAGATTGGGTGCTTTGGTTTCTCCTAAATCTAAACTAAGTCTATTAAAAAAAGATTGATAATCATTTATGTGATTTTGTTTTAAGTCATCAAACCTTTTTTCAGAAGCTTTATCTAACACTTTCTGAGCTAGAAATTGATTATCTTTCCCTTCTGTTACAGGGTTTTTATCAAATCCATTAAAACTTGTATCAATAGAAATCAATAAAACAACTTCGGTGCAACCGGACATTACAAGCGTTCCATTTTTGTAAGTTACAGTGCCATCGGTATTATTTACCTTAATTAAAGAAGTAAATCTGGTTCCCTTATTTTTATCAAATAATACTGCATTTGGCATATCACCCATGTAACTAGGTTCTGCATGATAAGGTGCATAGCCATTTACAACAAGTGTATTCAGTTTGCTAGTGACATCATATTTCAATAAACTTTCAAATTCTACTGTACCACTAATTGTTTTCTTTTTATCACTAGAAAGTCGAATAACCATTACTTGGTCTGGGTTCGATACAAAATATTCTCGTTTAAAGGTTGTCTCGTTAACTTTGTAGCTTACTTTTGAAATAGCATTACTTATATCTAGTTCTCGATAATATTCTTTTACTTCTCCTTGATTCTGAAAATTGATTTTAAGAGTCCCTAAAGGTGCAAACGATTCAGAAAAAACGCCTCGTGTTAATTTGTTAAGAGAATCTGCAAGTTTGTAGTTATGATCTTTAAGAGCTGCTCTTACTAATGGAATGCTTTTATAAGATTCTGGACGCATGTTCGGGTCTTCAGGTTCTCCTGACCACAATGTGGCATCATTCAAATAAATTTTATCAGAATGTACACTTCCAAATACAGACGCACCTAGTTTTCCATTTCCTAACACTAAGCTCTCTTCAAAAGCAGTCGCAGGGGCATTATACCACAGGAGATTTTTTGATTGTCCATAAGAAAACAGACAATTACTAAAACAGGTGAAAATGATTATTTGTATAACTGTTCTCATAATTAAAATAGGTTTGAAATTATGAGAACAAGTTAATTCTAATTGAAATGAAAATCAATTATTTTGGAAATTTATCTCGAATCTTATCTAGACTCAAATTATGAATACTACCAACATGCGAGTGCTTTTTAGAAGTATCTGGAACATACGTACCATTTTGTACTTCGCCTCCTATTTTTTGATATGCTTCTCTAAAACTTTGTCCTTCAACCACAAGCGTATTAATGTTATCAACCGTAAATAGGTATTTGTACAAATCGTTATGCACGTCAACATCTTTCACTATAACTTGTTTGATCGAAAAATTGAAAATATCTAAAATATCTTTCACATCTTCAAAAGCAGCAATCATGTTTTCTTTTAACAACTGAAAATCTCTATGATAACCACTTGGCAGATTATTGGTTATTAAAAGCATTTCGGTTTGAAGCGCTTGTATTTTGTTGCATTTACCACGAATCAACTCAAAAACATCTGGATTCTTTTTGTGTGGCATAATGCTACTTCCCGTTGTTAATTCATCTGGAAACGATATAAAACCAAAATTCTGACTCATATATAAGCACACATCCATCGCAAAACGACTCATCGTGTTACATAAACTACCTAAACTGGCTGCAATGGTGCGTTCGCTTTTTCCTCTACTCATTTGAGCAGCAACTACATTGTATTTTAAAGTAGCAAAATTCATTTCTTTGGTAGTCAATTCTCTATCAATAGGAAAAGAACTTCCATAACCCGCAGCTGAACCTAATGGATTTTGATCGACTGTTTTAAATGCGGCATCTAATAAATATACATCATCTATTAAAACTTCTGCATACGCCGAAAACCACAACCCGAACGATGATGGCATAGCCACTTGCAAATGCGTATACCCAGGAAGCACTTTGTCTTTATAAGTATCTGCCAAACCTAAAAGGGTTTCGAAAAGTGTTTGCGTTTTTTGTTTTACAGTGCCTAAATTTTCTTTGTAGTACAATTGTAAAGCCACTAAAACTTGGTCGTTTCTTGAACGTGCCGTATGGATTTTTTTACCAACTTCGCCTAAAGTTTTAGTCAATTCGAATTCAATTTTAGAGTGCACATCTTCAAACTGTGAGTCTATAACAAAAGTACCGTTATCTATTTGAGCCTCTAAAATTTTTAAGCCGCCTAATAATTCCACCAATTCATGTGCATTTAAAATACCCACTTTTTGTAGCATTTTAGCATGCGCTCTTGATGCTATTACATCGTATTTCGCTATATGTATATCAATTTCTCGATCGTTTCCAACGGTGAATTGTTCTATTTTTTTATCTATTGAAATACCTTTATCCCAGAGTTTCATTTTGTAATGTTTATTTGTTCAACTGTTGAATTGTTTATTCGATGTGTTTATTACACAATTACCCGATTCAACAATTCAACATATATTTTTATTCCTTCTTCAATTTCATGTAAATAAATAAATTCATCTGCTGAATGCGACCGTGTGCTATCGCCAGGACCCATTTTTAATGATTTACATGATAACCATGCTTGATCGGATAATGTTGGTGATCCATAAGTGGTTCTTCCCATAGCTATTCCTGCTTTTATTAAATCATGATTTACTGGAATAGACGAAGAATTTAGATGTAAACTACGTGGTACAATGCTAGAACATGGTGCGTTTTTTTGTAAAAACTCTGCAATTTCAGCATTGGTATATTTATCGTTTACACGTACATCTATGACTAATTCTACGTCGGCAGGCACCACATTATGTTGTTTTCCAGCATTTATTTGTGTGACTGTTAATTTCACATCACCTAAGGCTTCCGAACTTTTTTCAAAGGTCAAATCTTTAAACCACTGCAGTGTTTCTATGGTTTTATAAATTGGATTATCGTTGTTTGGATGTGCTGCATGACTCGCCGTTCCTTTTACTTTCGCATCAAAAACTACTAAACCTTTTTCGGCAACTGCCAAATTCATCAATGTTGGTTCGCCTACTATTGCTACATCAATTTTCGGAATAATTTTCAGCATGCTGTTTAAACCGTTAGGTCCGCTACTTTCTTCTTCCGCGGAAGCAACCAAAACTAAATTATATTTTAAATCTTTATGATTGTAATAATGTGTGAAGGTTGCTATTAAAGACACCAAACATCCACCTGCATCATTACTACCAAGACCGTACAATTTACCATCTTCAACAATAGCTTTAAATGGGTCTTTTGTGTAGGCTGTATTAGGTTTTACAGTGTCGTGGTGCGAATTAAGTAACATATTAGGTTTGCTAGCATCGAAGTACTTATTTACAGCCCATACGTTATTATTTGTTCGTTTATAATCTATGTTATAGCGCTTAAACCAAGCTTCAATATGAGATGCGGTTTGATCTTCTTCAGAAGAAAAAGACTCGGTTTCTATTAACTGTTTTAATAGCGCAATCGCATCGCTTGTTAATTCTTGTATTGCCATATTATAAAGTTATTCTTGTAAAATTATCATTCTCTTGGGTTAACATCGAAGTGTTTCCCATATTTATGGTTTTTACACCCTGATTTAAAGCATCAAAACAGTTTTCCAACTTAGGAAGCATGCCATCAGCAATGATACCTTGTTCTAGTAATTCTTTATATAAAGTAACATCGATGTGTTTTATCACGGATTTTTTATCCTTGATGTCTCTTAAAACACCATCCAATTCAAAACAATAATAAATAGATGTTTCGTAAAGCTCACTCATTCCAACGGCTACTTGCGAAGTAATGGTGTCTGCGTTCGTGTTTAACAACTGCCCTTTACCATCGTGGGTAATGGCACAAAAAACAGGTGTAAAATCGGCTTGAATTAATTTATCAATAGACTTGTGAGCCACTTTTTTAACATCGCCCACAAAACCAAAATCAACCTCTTTTACGGGTCTTTTTTCTGAAGCGATACTATTTATATCGGCACCCGTTAACCCAATAGCATCTACTTGTAATGACTGTAGCTGTGCGACAATATTTTTATTTACCAACCCACCATACACCATGGTGATTACTTCTAAAGTTTCCGCATCGGTGATGCGTCTGCCGTTTACCATTTTAGATTCAATGCCCAATTTAGCAGCCACATGTGTAGCTCGTTTTCCACCACCGTGTACTAAAATTTTTTTCCCTTTTAAGTTAGCAAATAGTTTTAGAAAAGCCTTTAAAGACGCATTGTCTTCAATAATATTTCCTCCTATTTTTACTATGGATAGTTTTTCCATTTTATAATTTAGTTATCATCTATCATACTGAGAACTAAAAACAAACAGATTGCTTCGTTCCTCGCAATGACACTATGAATTTACTTTATATTTTCTAATATTTTTTTTAACACCAACTGCGCTGCATACGTTCTGTTATTGGCTTGTTCTATTACCAATGAATTTTCACCATCTAAAACCGCATCTTCAACGATGACGTTTCGTCTTACAGGCAAACAATGCATAAATTTAGCATCCCCCAATTTTTTATTGGTAATCATCCAATTCGGGTCGGTATTTAATACTTTTCCGTAATCATTATAACTACTCCAATTTTTCACGTATACAAAATCGGCATTCTTAAATGCTTCTTCTTGATTGTAATTGATGGCTGTATTTCCTGTAATTTCTGGGTTTAACTCATAACCTTCTGGATGCGTAATTACAAAGTCCACATCCATTTTCTGCATGGATTGCACAAAACTATTTGCCACGGCATGTGGCAA
Organism: Mariniflexile litorale; assembly: GCF_031128465.2. Taxonomy (GTDB): domain Bacteria; phylum Bacteroidota; class Bacteroidia; order Flavobacteriales; family Flavobacteriaceae; genus Mariniflexile; species Mariniflexile litorale. The sequence goes on from NZ_CP155618.1 coordinate 1,138,654, forward strand.
CGATTTTATGTGTGGCGCCCAACTTAAAACCACTTTTGGTTTTGATTTTTTTGTTTGTTCAGAAATAGTAAGTGCATCGGTAAGTCCTTGAAGCGGATGTCCAGTAGCACTTTCCATATTCACAATAGGCACAGAAGCATATTTTACAAACGATTTAAGCACGTGCTCACTTTCATCCTTTACTTTATCAGTTAAGGTTGGAAATGCTCTTACTGCAATAATATCACAGTATTGAGATACTACCGCTGCTGCTTCTTTAATGTGCTCTGCTGTGTTTCCATTCATAACAGTACCGTCTCCAAATTCGATTCCCCAAGCATCTCCCGACACATTCATAACTATAGGGTCCATACCTAAATTTAAGGCTGCTTTTTGAGTACTTAAACGCGTACGTAAACTCGAGTTAAAAAACAACAAACCAAGTGTTTTATGTTTTCCTAAATCGATATGTTTAAGCGGATTTGCTTTTAATGCTTTCGCTTCCTCAATCCATGAATGGATATTATCTATATCGTGTATGGAGGTGTAATTCTTCATTTGTAAATTATTTTATTTTGGTAAACGACACTTTGTTATTTATAGCATTTATGATGAAATCATCTTCAAGTCCGTTTACAATCCAAGTTTCTATGTTTGCTTTTTTTGCAACAGAAGCAGCTTCAATTTTTGACTCCATCCCTCCACTTCCATGAGATGATTTTGAGTTAACTACTTGTTTTGCTAATACTTCAAAATCTTCCACCAACTCAATCGTTTTTGGTGTTCCGTTTTCCATCGATTCTTTGGTGTAAATACCATGGGTATTGGTTGCAATAATGAATAAATCAGCCTTTAAAAGTGATGCAGTTAATGCCCCTAACTTATCGTTATCACCAAATTTAATTTCATCGGTAGCAACGGTATCATTTTCATTAATAATGGGGATGTAATTATTACTCACCAATACATTAATCGTATTAACAATATTTGTTCTACTTTGTTCTCTTTCAAAATCCGAATAAGACAATAAACACTGTGAGGTTAACAACCCGCTTTCTCTAAAAATTTCCTGATAAATACGAATTAAGTGTGGCTGACCAATAGATGCCAAAGCTTGTTTAACAGTAATTTCTTTGCCCTTGCTTTCTAGTTTTACAAACTGTTTTGCCGCTGCAATAGCCCCCGAACTTACTATAATAAACTCGTAAGTATCTTGAAGCTTTGCTATTTGATTTGCTAAATCTTCAATTTTACCTCTAGAAATATTATCGGTTTCCTTAGTTAGGGTATTAGAACCAACTTTTAGTAGGATGCGCTTCTTTTTCTGCATTATCTTATTTGTCCATTGCCATGAATAAACCATTTATTAGTCACTAAATGTTGCAAACCAATTGGACCTCTTTGGTGTAATTTATCAGTACTAATGGCTAATTCGCCCCCTAACCCTAATTGGCTTCCATCAGTAAAACGCGTAGAAGCGTTGTGATATACAGCCGCGGTATCTACATTTTCCATAAAGGTTTCAGCAACCGCATTATTTGTTGTAATAATAGATGATGAATGACCTCCAGAATATTTGTTTATCATCGCAATAGTAGCTTCATTAGATTCTATTTCCGCGATAGCGATTTTATAGTCTAAAAATTCTTTATACCAAATGTCATCCGACTGGATGGCTTCCACATTATCAAATTTTGAAATATAAGAATCGCCTAAAATCTGTACGTTAAATTCCTTAAGTTTTGAAATCAATGTTTTGATAAAAGCTTCTTTATTAGGGAGATTTTTATCAATCAACACTTTATCTAAAGCATTACAGCCAGAAATTTTAGCAGTTTTAGCATTAATAATAACCTTTAAAGCGATATCCAAATCGGCCTCATTATGAACGTACAAGAAATTATTACCCCGACCACTAATAATCACCGGGCAATTAGCGTGTTCTTTCACAAAAGCAATTAAACGTTCGCCACCTCGAGGCACGATTAAATCGAGTTTTTGTGTTGGCTTTTCTAAAAAAGCTTGTGTTTCAGTTCGGTTGAATTGTAAATATTCTACCCATTCTGTTGAAGCACCGTTACTTTTTAAAGCTTGATGCCATAATTCAACTATTTTTAAATTTGATTTTAAAGATTCTTTTCCGCCTTTTAATAAAATTTTATTTCCCGATTTAAAAGCAATTCCCGCAGCTTCTACCGTAACATCTGGACGTGATTCATAAATAATCAAGACGCTTCCAAACGAAGCCGTTTTATTATAAACCTGCATACCGTTATCGTGTTTAAAACTAAAGCGTTCAATACCTACAGGATCTGCTTGCGAAGCTAAATGCGTTACGGATGCAATCATTTCATCTACTTTAGAATCGTCTACTTTTAAACGATCGTACATAGAAATATCATCCCCATTGTATGCATCTAAATCTGTTTTATTAATCTTAATAATGGCCGCTCTTTCTTGTTCCAAAAGTTCTGCCATTGTAAGTAATACAGCGTTTCTTGTTTCTATTGATAATAAAGTATTCATTTTTTTGTTTTTTTTGAGTTGCAAAGCTGTAAAGTTTCAGAGTTTCTAAGCTTTGAAACTTTGAGGCTTTGTTTCTCCATTTTTATTTTTCGACTGTTTTCAAAACTTCGTTTAAAGCCTTGAAAAACTGATCGACGTGTGATTTTTTAATAGTTAACGGAGGTAATATTCTAATCAGTCTTTTGTTAGAAGCACCTCCAGTAAATATATGATATTCATAAATGAGTTTTTTTCTAAGTTCTCCAACTTCAAAATCGAATTCTAACCCGATCATTAAACCTCTTCCTTTAATATTTTTTATCTGCGGAATGGTTTTAGCTACAGAAATAAAATATTCTGAAATTTCATTCACATTAGCAATTAGGTTTTCTTCTTCAATGGTATTTAAAACAGCTACACCAGCGGCACAAGCCAAATGATTGCCACCAAACGTGGTACCCAACATACCATATTTTGCTTCAATGTTTGGATGAATTAAAATACCTCCAATTGGAAACCCATTCCCCATGCCCTTAGCTATGGAAATAACTTCTGGGGTTACATTATAATATTGAAAAGCGAAGAATTTACCTGAACGCCCATAACCTGACTGAACCTCATCGGCTATAAGATACGTATTATTTGCTTTACAAAGTGCATCTACTTGCTCAAAAAATTCGGCAGTTCCCTGGTCTAAACCACCAACCCCTTGTATAAATTCTAAAATCACAGCACAAACATCACCTTTTTCTAATTCTTTTTTAACACCTTCAACATCATTTAAAGGTAAAATGGTGACTTTTTGTTGTGCGTTTATAGGGGCAATAATATTAGGATTATCGGTTGCTGCAACAGCTGCCGATGTACGCCCATGAAAACCATTTTTAAAAGCGACAACTCTTGATTTTCCTGTTTTAAAAGACGCTAATTTTAAAGCGTTTTCGTTAGCTTCGGCTCCCGAATTACACAAAAATAATTCATAGCCTTTACATCCTGATAACGATTCAATTTTATCAGCTAACTCTACTTGCAGCGGATTTTGAATAGCATTGGAATAAAAACCAAGTTTTGAAACCTGATTTGTAATAGCCTTAACATAACTGGGGTGTGAATGACCAATGGAAATCACAGCATGACCTCCGTAAAGATCTAAATATTCAACTTCTTTTTCGTCATAGACATGCATGTCTACACCAGAAACTGGGGTTACATTATATAATGGATAAACGTCAAATAATGGCATTTTAATTCTTTTTAATTTGATTAATTTTCTCGAAAGAAGCAACTATACCTTGTATCAAAGCAGAGCTTAAACCTTGATGTTCCATAGCATTTAACCCCTCAATAGTACAACCACTTGGTGTTGTAACCCGGTCTATTTCTTGCTCTGGGTGTCTACCAGACTCCAATAATAAACTAGCGGCTCCAAAACATGTTTGCGTTGCTAATTGATGTGCTTCGTGGGCTTCAAAACCTAATTGAATAGCTCCTTGTGTTGTCGCACGCACAAGGCGCATCCAGAACGCAATTCCACTCGCACAAATAACAGTTGCCGCCTGAATTAAATCTTCAGGAATTACTAAAGTTGTTCCTAATTGATTAAAAACATCTTGTGCTAAAACTACTTTGTCTTGAGCTTTTTCATTAGCAGCAATACAAGTCATCGATTTCCCAATTGAAATTGCGGTATTAGGCATCACCCTAATAATATTTTTATCATTTCCAATAATCCCTTCAATTCTAGGAATATCAACGCCAGCTGCTACAGAAATTATGATATGCTTATCTGTTATTTTTGAAGCGACACTTTGTAAAACTGCATCAATATGTTTTGGTTGCAGCGCAAAAATAACCATATTGCTTTGTTCGATAGCCAAAACATTGTCCTTAGTTACGCTAACATTTTCGACAATCTTATAATCATCCACATTCGTGGTGTTTTTGTCACTTAGATACAACGAGGTAAACGTCTTATTCTTAATAAGACCTTTTGCAATGGCGCTTCCTAAATTTCCAGTTCCAATAATGGCTATTTTCATAATAACTCTTTTTTCCTCCCCTAACCCCTCCAAAGGAGGGGAACTCGAGCGTGTTTACTCTTTATTAAATAATCTTTTTTACCACAATCCATTTCTCCCCTTTGGGAAGGCTAGGTGGGATTTAAAAATACGTTGCTTTTAATTGCAAACCTGTTGTTTCCTCTAAACCAAACATTAAATTCATATTTTGAATTGCCTGTCCAGATGCGCCTTTCAATAAATTATCTGTAATACTTGTTACTAACAATTTATTGTTGTGTTTATGCAAATGTATTAAACACTTATTGGTGTTGACCACTTGTTTTAAATGTAAAACCTCATCAGATACAAACGTGAATTTAGCGTCTTTATAAAACGCTTTAAACATATCTTTTGCTTCATTTAACGTGCCTTCAAAATTGGTATAAAGGGTTGCGAAAATACCTCTTGAAAAATTTCCTCGATTTGGCATAAATAAAATCTCCGAACCAAAACTATTTTGCAATTGTTTAACCGATTGAGTTATCTCACCCAAATGCTGGTGTGTAAATGGTTTATAATACGAAAAATTATTATCTCTCCAAGGAAAATGCGACGTATCAGACAATGACGTTCCAGCTCCTGTTGCCCCTGTTACGGCATTTATATGCACATCATTACTCAATAAATTTTGCTGCGCTAATGGCAACAATGCTAATTGAATTGTTGTTGCAAAACATCCTGGATTTGCTATATAATTCGCTTTTTTAATAGCATCTCTTTGCAATTCTGGTAAACCGTAAACAAACGTTTTCTCCTGAAACACTTTATCATTTTCAAGACGGAAATCATTACCTAAATCAATAATCTTCGTATTATCAGAAAAAGTATTCGCTGATAAAAATTTCACAGAGTTTCCATGACCTAAACACAAAAACAACACATCAACCTTTGGATTAACTGTGTCCGTAAACTTCATATCTAAATCACCCAATAAATCTTGGTGAACACTGCTTATTTTATTTCCTGCATTGGAGGTACTATACACAAAGTTAATTTCAGCTTTCGGGTGATTAATTAACAATCTAATTAATTCCCCTGCTGTGTAACCTGCTCCTCCAATAATACCTACTTGAATCATTTTTAAGAATTTACTTGATGATATATTTTATTTTGATTTCCAATAATTTTGATGAATCCTTTTGCTTCATCAGCAGTCCAACCACTATTCTCTTCACCATAACTACCAAACTTGGCGTTCATTAAATCGTGCTCAGAGCTAATCCCATCTAAATTAAAATGGTAAGGTCTTAAAGTAACGAATACATCGCCACTTACTTTATCTTGACTACTTTGCAAAAAGGCTTCAATATTCCTCATAACAGGATCTAAATATTGACCTTCATGCAAATGCATACCGTAGAAACTTGCCAAATATTCTTTATGTTGCAATTGCCACTTCGTAAGCGTGTGTTTTTCTAACAAATGATGTGCTTTAATAGTAATTAAGGCAGCAGGCGCTTCAAAACCTACACGACCTTTAATACCTACAATGGTATCTCCCACATGAATATCGCGACCAATCGCATATGCTTTAGCTAGATTATTTAAAGTTTCAATGTTTATTTCTGAGTCGTTTTCAATACCGTTTACGGCAACTAATTCTCCTTTTTCAAACGTTAATTTTACTTTTTCATCTTCAGCATGTTTCAATTGTGAAGGGTATGCACTATCCGGCAACGGTTTATCCGACGTCAACGTTTCAGAACCTCCAACACTGGTTCCCCAAAGCCCTTTGTTTACCGAGTATTTTGCTTTTTCCCAAGACATATCAATTCCATTGGCTTTTAAATAGTCAATTTCTTCTTGTCTGGTTAATTTTTCATCTCTAATTGGCGTGATAATTTTAATTTCGGGTGCCAATGTTTGAAAAATCATATCGAAACGTACTTGGTCGTTTCCTGCACCCGTACTGCCATGTGCAATATATTCCGCATTTATACTTTTAGCATATTCAACAATTTCAATAGCTTGGATAATACGTTCTGCACTTACAGAAAGCGGGTATGTGTTGTTTTTTAACACATTACCAAAAATTAAATACTTAACTACTTTTTGGTAAAATGTAGCTACAGCATCTATATTTTTATAGGTTGAAACGCCCATTTTATAAGCGTTCGATTCAATATGTTCTATTTCTGCTTTTGTAAATCCACCGGTATTAACACTTACCGCATGTACATCATACTCTTTAGATAAACTTACTGCACAGTACGACGTATCTAATCCGCCACTATATGCTATTACTAGTTTTTTCATGTGTTTATATTTATTGTTTTTCAATGGTCACATGCTGTTCGCTATCAATCATTCCCTTTGAGAATGAAAATTTAGAACAAGCTCGTTTCATATTATTATATTTGTATAACTTATTTTCTACTTTATTTTAATTGTCTAATTTCAGATTCAAAACACGCATTCACATAATATCTAAAATTTAATTCATCTCTTAATTTTCCTAATTTCTCAAGTTCTTCAACTAATACAACAGACATTTTAGATAAGGTAACATGTGTCATCCCTAACAATTCGTTGTAATGATGCACTTTAGGTGTTTGAGCAATTGAAATAAGAAACGTATCACTAAATAATTCGGTCATTCTAGCCATTAATAACAAACCAAGATTACAGTTCCGATACTTATTATCTACCCATAAAGAAGAACGTTCGTACACAAAATGCCCTTTAACTTGATGTTCATGAACAAAGATATGTCCGTAAATTTGACCTTCTTTCTGTAATATAAAGCAACCGTTTTCCACACGTTTTCTAAGCATTTCCACGCTTACATAATACAATGTAGGCAGCTCTCTAGATCTTTCTGAAATAATTTCTAATGCTTTATTGGAAAGCTTATAAACAAGCTTTATTTCTATTCCTTCTTCTGCACAAAAAGTTTCAGCTTTTTCTATCACACTACCTATTTCTATGTCCAATATTGTATTCATTTTAATTTATATGGCTAATTTTGCTTCAGACATTATTTCTTGTCTTTTTTTAAAAACATGGTTTCTTTAATATGTTTTAATCTATTAAAAACCTTTTCTTTAATTTTTATGGGTTCAAATTTCTTGGCCTTCGGATCGTATAACATACCTGTACATAAACACATTTTTCTGTTGGTACGGGTTAAAACATCGTAGTTTTTACAAGTTTGACAGCCATCCCAAAAGGTTGGATCATCGGTTAATTCAGAAAATGGTACGGGTTTATAACCTAAATTGGTATTCATTTTCATAACAGCTAAACCTGTTGTGATACTAAATACTTTAGCATCTGGAAACTTCGTTCTAGAATGCTTAAATACTTTATGCTTTATTTTTTTAGCTAATCCAGCACTTCTATAATCTGGGTGTACAATTAAACCAGAGTTCGCTACATATTTACCATGACCCCATAGTTCTATATAACAAAAACCTGCAAATTTATCGCCATCTAAAGCAATAACCGCATTTCCATTCTCTAACTTTTTTGTAATATACTCAGGTGTACGCCTTGCAATACCAGTACCTCTAACAGCCGCAGATTCCGCTATAGTGTCGCAAATAATTTCTGCGTATTTAGAATGTGATTTATCAGCAATTACAATCTCCATTATAATTTTTAAAGTGTATTAAAGTTAGCGTTTTTTCTTGTTTTAAAATAAACTGGACTCACCTAGTTTTAAAAATTCATAGACACCCTTACGGGCGACGCACAAAAATACGACGCATCCTACACATATTGATTAAAAGACGAATTAAATTTTGAAATGAGATGACTGAATATGAATACATTATTAAAAAAATTAAAATTACGTTTGTTTTGGCTTTGCTATAGAGACAAGATTAAAAACGGCGGCGACTGCGCACGGGCAAACCGGGTATAATACAACGTATTTTATTTTTTAAAGTTTTCATAATGTAAAATTATAGTTTTATTTTTTAAATGAAGAAAGAAACACTAACTATTTAATTAAAATTATTAATTTCTTCAGATATTAAACCAAATATTTTTGATAATTCAGTTTTTAACAAATTAGTGATTTAAAATTTTAAAAAGCTTGTAGATATTTGTGCTACAAAATATGAACCAACCTCTAAAAAATAAGTATTGAAATCCATAAACAGTAGCAAGATTTTTAAGGAGCTACATGTTATACAGATGTAACTCAAATATTGGTTAAGGGAAATTATTAACGTAGGACTGTAAATGGTATATGCAGTCCTAATTTTTATGATTTTTTGTTTTAGGATTAATCATTCACAATTCAAAGAAACTATTGTTATAAACTATTGAAATAATGGTTAATGCAAATCCTATTTTATCAAAAAAATAAACCGTTTTTAATTAAATGCGGTTTTTTTTATCACTTATATTTCCCTATTTTTAACTCCATTAAAAAATATTTATTTAACAACTAACTAAATTTATATATGGAATTAATAGTAAAGTTTTTACCGCTTTTTGGTGTTTTGGCATTGGCATTTGTATTTATAAAAAGTGCTTGGGTTACCAAACAAGAAGTAGGTGATGAAAAAATGTCGCGTATAGCTAAAAACATTGCAGATGGAGCCATGGCGTTTTTAAAAGCCGAATACAAAGTTTTAGCCATTTTTGTGGTGGCAGTAGCTGTCTTGTTATATTTTAAAGGCGCTTCAGAAGTAGGCTCGAGCGGGATGGTAGCCGTGTCATTCATTGTAGGAGCTATTTGTTCTGCCTTAGCAGGCTTTATTGGAATGAAAGTGGCAACCAAAGCTAATGTTAGAACAACTCAAGCTGCAAGAACATCGTTAGGGCGCGCTTTAGAAGTGGCGTTTGCTGGAGGTGCAGTTATGGGCTTAGGCGTTGTAGGTTTGGGTATTTTGGGTTTAAGTGGCTTATTTATAGTCTATCAAGACTTATGGCCTGGTGCTGAAAATTTAGCTATGGTATTAAATGTGCTTTCAGGATTTTCATTAGGAGCCTCATCTATAGCCTTATTTGCACGTGTTGGTGGAGGAATTTATACTAAGGCTGCCGATGTTGGTGCCGATTTAGTTGGTAAAGTTGAAGCAGGCATCCCTGAAGACCATCCATTAAACCCCGCAACGATTGCTGATAATGTTGGAGATAACGTTGGAGATGTTGCTGGTATGGGAGCCGATTTATTTGAATCGTATGTAGGTTCTATTATAGGAACCATGGTGCTAGGTGCTTTTATTTTAACACCTAATTTTGATGGCTTAGGTGCTGTTTATTTACCTTTAGTTCTTGGAGCAGTAGGTATTGTAATGTCTATCTTAGGTACCTTTTTTGTAAAAGTGAAAGATGGTGGAAATCCACAAACTGCATTAAATATTGGAGAATTTGGTTCTGCAGCCTTAATGGTTATAGCGTCTTATTTTATTATCAATGCTTTGATTCCAGAAGCGGTAGAAGGTCTGCCTTTTGGAGCCATGGGTGTGTTTTGGGCAACCATTGCTGGCTTAGTTGCTGGTTTGGGTGTGGGTAAAATAACGGAGTATTATACCGCTACAGGTAAAAAGCCTGTCATGTCAATTGTTAAACAATCTGAAACAGGAGCAGCAACTAATATTATTGCAGGCCTAGGTGTTGGTATGATGTCGACCATGATCCCTATTCTTTTAATTGCTGCTGCTATTATGGTATCACACCATTTTGCAGGTTTATACGGTATCGCTATTGCAGCAGTAGGAATGTTGGCAAATACAGGGATTCAATTAGCTGTTGATGCTTACGGACCTATTTGTGATAATGCAGGAGGCATTGCGGAAATGGCTGAACTACCAAAAGAAGTTCGTGAGCGTACCGATAAATTAGATGCAGTGGGTAATACAACTGCGGCAGTTGGTAAAGGTTTTGCTATTGCTTCTGCAGCTTTAACAGCTTTAGCATTATTTGCTGCTTTTATGAAAACGGCTAATGTTATTGCGATTGACGTGTCTCAGCCTAGGATTATGGCTGGATTATTAGTTGGAGGTATGTTGCCATTTGTGTTTTCTGCATTATCTATGAATGCGGTTGGTCGTGCAGCTATGGCAATGATTGAAGAAGTGCGTCGACAATTTAGAGATATTCCGCAATTAAAAGCAGCATTAGTAGTAATGCGTAAGTATGATTCTGATATGACTAAAGCTTCAGCTGAAGACAGAGCTATTTTTGATGCTGCCGATGGTGTTGCAGATTACGGAAAATGTATTGATATTTCCACAAAAGCTTCCATTAAAGAAATGGTATTACCAGGGTTATTAGCAATTGTTGTTCCTGTAGCTGTTGGCTTTATAGGTGGTGCTGAAATGTTAGGTGGACTTCTTGCAGGTGTGACTACTTGTGGTGTTTTAATGGCTATTTTCCAATCGAATGCTGGTGGTGCTTGGGATAATGCTAAAAAAACGATTGAAGAACAAGGCAAAAAAGGTACAGATGCACACAAGGCTGCTGTTGTTGGAGACACGGTAGGTGACCCATTTAAAGATACTTCAGGACCTTCATTAAATATTTTATTGAAATTAATGTCGGTTGTAGCCTTGGTAATAGCACCAAGTATTGCATTGTCATCAGATATTGTAACAGCTTATGTATCTGAAAATATTCCTGCGAAAGTTGAAATAACTAAAGAAGTAAAAGTAGCTATGCATAATAACGATGATGGAACTGTTAAAGCAATAGTAACAACCGTAACCACTAATAACGGTGAAAAGTCTACAAGTTATGAGACCTTTCAAGGTGAAGAAGCTGAAGTGAAAGCAAGTATTGCTTCTTTAAATGAAAAACAGAAAGAACAAAATGTTATAAATTAAGTTATAGCTTTTCATAAAAAGAAACCACGCCTTAGGCGTGGTTTCTTTTTATGAAAATATTTTATCACCTCTTAATAATTAAAAAAGTTGTTAAAACAAACCATTTATTTCGGCATCTATTGTGTTGATTACCTGTCCTAAATCTTCTGGTTTATCTACAAAATCAAGTTTATCAACATCAATAATTAAAAGCTTTCCTTTAGTGTAACCATGTATCCAAGCTTCATAACGTTCGTTTAGCCTGCTTAAATAGTCAATACTTATAGAGTTTTCGTAATCACGCCCCCGTTTATGGATTTGTGAAACTAAATTAGGGATAGAACTTCTTAAATAAATTAACACATCGGGACCTTTAACTAGCGATTCCATTAAATCGAAAAGTGATTTATAATTTTCATAATCACGATTCGTCATTAAACCCATCGCATGTAAATTGGGCGCAAAAATATGAGCGTCTTCGTAAATGGTTCGGTCTTGAATAATATCCTTACCACTTTCTCGAATTTGCAAAACTTGGCGAAATCTACTGTTTAAGAAATAAACTTGTAAATTAAAACTCCAACGTTCCATTTGATTGTAAAAATCGTCTAAATATGGATTGTCTACAACGTCTTCCAGTTGTGCTTCCCATTTATAGTGTTTAGCTAGTAATTTTGTGAGAGTTGTTTTTCCAGCGCCAATATTTCCAGCTATTGCAATATGCATAATTTAATCGATTTTTAATTGGTATTTGTGTAGGGTTTCTTTGTCGTAAATATACAAGGTTTCATTGGTTACAAAAAACTGATTTATCAACAAATTTGGGAGCGTAATAGGAACAATAGTTTTCGTGTTTTTTTTCAAATAATACAAATTATTATCCTTCTTAAAAATAACATTTTCGTTATCGATGTTTATCGATTCATATCCATCATTTTTCATTTTATATGATAGATTTCCAAAATAATCGTACACGTATAAGTCGGTTTTGGTAAGCACCCAGCAGTAATTGTAATTACTTTTTATATCTAAAATAGAACTTTTAAAAGGGAGTGTTTGCGCACGCTTGGTGTTGGTTTTATAATCAAAAAGCTCTAATTGCTGCGTGTTTTCATTAAAAATCCAAATAGTATTATCTGAACCTGTAGCAACATACGTTACGTTTTTGTATTCTGAAAGCGCATTAAAATCTATTTTGAATATTTCAGCTAATCGATTATCTAAAATTAAAACCGTATTAAAATCTTTGTAAAAAACGTTTATTTTTAAAGGATTGAACGTATTTACAGATGTAATAGTACCTAATTGGAAATTGCTATAGCCAATATCAAGACCTTTAGTTTCAGCACTATGTTTAAACAATACATTTTCTAAAATATAAAACGTGGTATTAAAATTATTAGTACTCACAAAAATGTTAGCATCTAGCATGTTTTTTTCAATCAATGAGGTTTCTATAGACTCTTGAGACGTAATTGAAAGTGAAAGAAAAAAGAATAAGTGTAAAACGTATTTCATAATGAAGCGAAAAATACAAAATTTAATAAAATAATTCAGTGATTCCTCATTAATTAGCTTTGAAATTAATTTAAGAACATTTTAACAGTTTATTTGTTAAACTAATTGCAATTATTCAAGTCTAAATAATTTAAAATTATAATTTTAAACATAAATTTAAAAAGCTAGTATTCTATGAAACATCATTTTATTAAAATAAGTATTACCTATTTTGCCATTTTTGCTTCTATCATGGTATTTGCCCAAAAAGATTTTCAAGGAAAAGCCTATTATGAATCTAAGACCACCGTTGATATGAGTCGTTTTGGCGGAGGTGATATAAGTGATGAACGCAGAAAACAAATAGCGGATCGAATGAGAAGTATACTTGAGAAAACATTTGTATTAACGTTTAATCAGTCGGAATCTTTTTATCAAGAAGAGGAAAAGCTAGACACCCAAGAAAGTGGCCGTGGCCGATGGGGAGCTATGATGGGTAGTTATACAGGTGGGCCACAGTACAAAAGCATTAAAAAGCAATTGCTTTTACAAGAACAAGAATTTTTTGGTAAGCAATTTTTAATTAAAGATTCTCTATCCAAATTAAACTGGAAAATGGAAGGTGAAACAAAACAAATTGGACAATATACTTGTTTTAAAGCTACTACTACAAAAGTAGTTGATGCTGTAGACTTCACAAGTTTTAGAAGACCTCCAAACAATGAAGAAGATAGTTCACCCGCAACTAAAGAGATAGAAATAGTTGCATGGTACACCATGCAAATTCCTGTAAACTTAGGACCTGATGATTATTGGGGACTTCCTGGTTTAATTTTGGAAGTAAATGCTGACAAAACCGTTATTTTGTGTTCTAAAATTGTATTAAATCCAGAAGAAAAGGATATTATTAAAATGCCTTCCAAAGGCAAAGAAGTTACAAAGAAAGAGTACACTGCCATTGTAAAGAAGAAAACTGAAGAAATGCGTCAAAATTTCAGAAGTGGCGGAGGTGGTCGAAGATAAAATCAATAACTAATTTCGTCTTAAAAAATTATGTAACTAAAATTACTTATAAATTTAATATGTTTAATTACACAAATGAATGTCTTTACTAGTTTAAATTATAGTAAAAGTTTCGAGTATATTGGAACGACCTCTCTTTTTGAATCAAGAAGTATTATCCATATAAGTTCTCCATTTAATTCTGGACTTGTAAATGAAAGCGCAAGTACGAATGGTTGTTTTTAGCAAAACAAGAGATTCAGTTTAAGGTATAATGGCAATTTTAACTGCTCTAAGTTTAACCAGTTTATTCTTAAAATGCACGATCAAGTATAAGCTTTTCCCAAACGTATGGGAGTAAATTACGAACCAATTTAAAAACAGCACTAAATGTTGAGATTGAGTAATTGCTACATCATTCAAGATAATAATAAGTTTTATACATAGTATCCATCTATAGAATTATGATGCATAATATTTAAAAAAATAACATTCAAAACTGATTATTTGTATACTAAATTTCAGTGATGATGTTAAAAATTTTAAATAATTCCAAATTTCCAAATACATCTTTAGTATATAAAAAAGATAAAAATGCTAAGTTAGAATACGAGACAAAAACTATTAACTAACTCAATACCAAAGAACAAAACCACACAAGAATCAGTAAAGTATCTGGTAGTGTTTCCTAATATTTTATACAGCCGTTATTTATGTCGTTTAGAATACGATACGAATTGTAAAATAGCGCATTTTTATTTTGCATACTTGATAAACTATAATATATTTGCGCACGGTTTTGGGGAGATACTCAAGCGGCCAACGAGGGCAGACTGTAAATCTGCTGATTTCATCTTCGCAGGTTCGAATCCTGCTCTCCCCACCAAAAAAAGCAAGCTATAATAAGCTTGCTTTTTTAATAAGTAAAAATGTCATTTATTTTCAATATAGCTTTATATTTTTTTAGTAGATAAGCCAGCTTTAGTTCTTTCAATTGGTTTAATAGTCCCATCCTTATTAAAATACAAGTATTCAGCACAAATATAGCGTTGCTTTTTGTTGCATTCAGAATCTGTATCTAACCATCGGTGGTAGAATAAAACCCATTGCCCATTAAATTCTACAATAGAGTGGTGGTTGTTACCCTCTTCTTCTTTCATTATTTTTCCTTTATATTCCCATGGACCTATAGGAGATTTTGCCATATAATAAGAAAGCATCCTATTGTTTTCTGGCATCGTATAATAATAAACACCATTTCTTTTAAATACCCATGGGCCTTCCATTTTGGGTTCAAAACCACCCATATCCATTTTGTAAAGATCACCTTCAACACTAAGTAAATCATCTGACATTTCTGCTACTAAATAATCACTACCGCCGTGAAAATAAATATAGCCCTTTTCATCATCATCAATAAAAAGACAAGGATCATTTGCGTAGGGTTCTGTCCATAGAGGTTTACCTATGGCATCTTTAAAAGGACCCGTTGGTGAATCACTAACTGCAATGCCTATTCCCATCCATTTTGTACTATTGTTTGGGTTTTCACGATCTTTAAAACCACTTCCAGCGGGAAAACAAAAATAATATTTTCCGTTTTTATAAGCAGCATCTGGTGCCCAAGCAAAATTATCAGCCCAAGATAAATCATCTACAGAAAGACATGCGCCATGGTCTGTCCAATTTATTAAATCACTTGATGAAAATACATGCCAATCTTTCATCCAAAAATCGAGTTGACATTCTTCATCATGAGAAGCGTAAATATACATTTTGCCATCCTTCCAAACATGTGCTGATGGATCTGCTGTTAATATGTCACTTCCAAAATTTAAAGGGTTTTGTGAAAAGCAGGGGGTTATAAAAAAAAGACTTATTAAAACGGGTTCAATGACCTTGAGATTCATTTTGGTGAATTTTAGTTGATTTAATCTTTAAGAATTAGATGAGAAAGTAACGAAGTTAAAGAAACTCTTTTACATAAATCAAAAAAACATCACATAAAACACTGAACTTATAACTGTTAAAAAAAGAAAGCTGCATTTTAAGTTTTAATCTTAATTAATGTTTTTCAGCTTTTGCCATTTAAAGAATCTTTTGTAAGCTTGGTTTGTGGGATAATTTCTATTATTTGTTGTGTTATTAAATACCAATGCGACCACAAAAAGAATAAGTGTACCAGTTAAAACAGGTGAAAGCACATACATATAGCCTAACGATTTTATTTTTTCAGTACCTATTACTGCAATTAAGGCTGTGGCACCTCCTGGCGGATGAAGTGTTTTTGTAAACTGCATAAAAACGATAGAAAGGGAAACGGCAAGAGGCGCAGTAATCCAAATAGTCTCAGGAAAAAGTTTATAAACAGTTACACCTATAATGGCAGATATTAAATGACCGCCAATTAAATTTCTAGGTTGTGATAAAGGGCTTTCTATAGCACCATATATTAATACACTAGATGCGCCAAATGAACCGACTAAAAAGGTGTTCTCTATTTTAGGTAAAAAATGAGATTGCATAAATGCTATTAACCCAATACCAAAAAAAGCACCCAAAAAAGACCAAAAATGCTCTTTGAAATCTATTAAGGTTTCTTTATAAATTACATATTTAGAAATCCGAATGGTTCGTTTGATTTTTTTCTTTATCATTTAAGCTATAATTATATTCTAAATTAAAACGAAATGTGATTTTTCTAAAAAAAACAAACCTTGCAAAAATGAATTACAAGGTTTTTAATATTTGTTACGAGATATAAAAGTTATAGTCCAAAAGCTTCTTTTACCTTATTAACATAATCTAATTTTTCCCAAGTAAATAGTTCCACATCTAAAGTGATGCTTTCACCATTTGGTTGACTAAATGTTTTAGTTACTGTTTCGTTTTTACGTCCCATATGACCATAAGCAGCCGTTTCGCTATAAATAGGAGCACGTAGTTTTAAGCGTTCCTCGATAGCGAATGGACGCATATCAAAAATATTAGAAACCATGTTGGCAATTTCACCATCAGTCATATTAAACGGGCAAGTGCCATATGTGTTAATAAAAATACCCATAGGCTCTACAACACCAATAGCATAACTTACTTGTACTAAAACTTCATCGGCAACACCAGCTGCGACTAAGTTTTTGGCAATGTGTCTTGTAGCATAGGCAGCACTACGGTCTACCTTACTTGGATCTTTTCCTGAAAATGCACCACCACCATGAGCGCCTTTTCCACCGTAAGTGTCGACAATAATTTTACGACCTGTAAGCCCTGTGTCACCATGAGGCCCACCAATTACAAACTTACCTGTTGGGTTTATGTGGTATTTAATGTCGCTGTTAAATAATGCTTGTATGCTTTCAGGTAATTTAGAAGCAACGCGCGGTATTAGAATTTCAACAATATCTTTTCTTATTTTAGCAAGCATGGTATCATCATCAGCAAAATCATCATGTTGTGTAGAAACCACAATGGCATCAATGCGTTGAGGAACGTTATCATCGCTATATTCAATGGTTACCTGACTTTTAGAATCAGGTCTTAAATAAGGAATGTCTTTGTTTTCACGACGCAAATCGGCTAGTTCTTTTAAAATTCTATGCGATAAATCTAACGCTAGTGGCATAAAATTTTCAGTTTCATTGGTAGCGTAACCAAACATCATACCTTGATCTCCAGCACCTTGTTGTTCTTTAGTAGCTCTATCTACACCGCGATTTATATCGTCCGATTGTTCATGTATAGCCGAAAGCACACCACACGAATTGCCATCAAACATATATTCTCCTTTTGTATAGCCAATACGGTTAATAGTATCTCTTGCAATTTTTTGAACATCTAAATAAGTCTGCGATTTTACCTCACCAGCAAGAATTACTTGTCCTGTAGTAACAAGCGTTTCACAAGCTACTTTTGAATTTTTGTCAAATGCTAAAAAATTATCAATTAAAGCATCACTAATTTGATCTGCTACTTTGTCTGGGTGTCCTTCAGAAACACTTTCAGAAGTAAATAAATATGCCATTTAATATGTATATTATGTGGAAGATTTGACGATAACGTCTAAGGAAGTTCGCACTGCCTTTAGCATTTTTATTTATACCAAAAAGGAGGTATAAAGAGGTTGCAATCAGTCAAATCTTTCCTCTATTATTTGAATTGCAAAAGTAAAAAAATAAAAGTAACAACAAATCGTTTTATATTATTTTAACTAAAAAATTGGATGTTACATTTTAATTTTAAATATTTGTTTCTTTAAAATGAATAAACTGGTATTAAATAGCATTTCTATAAATGTCGTTGTGATTACTTTGCATCGATAAGAAGGTTATGTTTTAAAAGATAATAAATTTTAAAAGCCTTCCACAAATGGAAGGTTTTTTTATTGAATATTTTGAGTGTTTTGAACATCATAAAAATATCGGTCTAAATAACTGAAAAACAAATATTTAAATTATTTTTAAACCTAATGAATTTAACCTTAAACAAGAAAGAATAACCTTTATAAAAACCTAATAAATTAATTTCGAATAGTAATTGAAGAATATGAAGCATTTTTAAATGAAATTCATAAAATCTTTGAAGGATTAACCAGAATTTAAGACAAAGCATAAATTACCCATACTAAAAATGAATAAACTTAATAAACACAGTAGTAGATTAACACAAGATGTATCGCAACCAGCTTCTCAGGCCATGTTATATGCCGTAGGTTTAACTGATGAAGACATGCAAAAGGCCCAAGTAGGTATTGCAAGTACAGGTTATGATGGTAACCCGTGTAATATGCACTTAAATGGTTTGGCTGCCGAAGTGAAGATTGAATGTAAAATAGCTGGTTTAGTAGGTTTAGGCTTTAATACTATTGGTGTTAGTGATGGCATCTCTATGGGGACTTCGGGCATGAATTATTCTTTAGCTTCTAGAGATATTATAGCAGATTCAATGGAAACTGTTATGAATGCTCAAAGTTATGATGCACTTATATCGGTGGTTGGTTGTGATAAAAATATGCCAGGTGCTGTTATCGCTATGTTGCGTTTAAATCGTCCGTCCATAATGATGTATGGTGGTACGATAGCATCAGGAAAATACAAAGGAAGAAAACTCAACATTGTTTCGGCTTTTGAAGCTTTAGGGCAAAAAATGGCAGGAGAAATTGATGAAGAAGAATATAGAGAAATAATAAAAAGCGCTATCCCAGGAGCTGGGGCTTGTGGAGGTATGTATACAGCAAACACCATGGCTTCAGCAATAGAATGTATGGGCTTTGCACTGCCGTATAACTCGTCTATTCCAGCAGAAAATCCTAATAAATTATCAGAAAGCGAAAGAACCGCTATTGCTATTAAAAATCTTTTAGAATTAGATTTAAAACCTTTAGATATTATTTCTAAAAAATCTATTGAAAATGCAATTGCACTTGTAAATGCTTTAGGTGGATCTACCAATGCAGTATTACATTTCTTAGCGATTGCACATGCGGCAGATATTGAGTTTACACTAGAAGATTTTCAACGTGTAAGTGATAGAACACCATTAATAGCCGATTTAAAACCATCAGGAAAATATTTAATGGAAGATGTTCACGGTGTCGGCGGAACACCTGCCGTGATGAAATATCTATTAGATAATGGTTATTTGCATGGTGATTGTTTAACAGTAACAGGAAAAACTCTAGCAGAAAACTTGGCAGATGTTGAGCCTCTTAAGTTTGAAGATGATCAAGATGTTATTTATCCGAAAGATAAAGCCTTAAAATCTTCTGGAAATCTTCAAATTCTTTATGGTAACCTTGCAGAAGAAGGTGCTGTTGCAAAAATTTCCGGAAATGAAGGATTGTTATTTGAAGGTAAAGCCGTGGTTTATGATGGTGAACAAGCAGCAAATACAGGAATTTCTAACGGAGAAGTAGCAAAAGGTGATGTGGTTGTTATTCGCTATGTAGGTCCTAAAGGAGGTCCTGGAATGCCAGAAATGTTAAAACCAACCTCTTTAATTATGGGTGCAGGCTTAGGGAAATCGGTAGCTTTAATTACAGATGGGCGTTTTTCTGGAGGAACTCATGGTTTTGTTGTGGGTCATATTACACCCGAAGCGCAAGAAGGAGGTGCTATTGGATTACTAAGAACTGGAGATATCATCAGAATTAGTGCTGAAAACAATACTATTAATGTGCTTATTTCAGAAGAAGAATTAGCTGAAAGAAAATCACAATGGATTCAGCCAGAGTTAAAACATAAAAAAGGAATATTATATAAGTATGCCAGATCGGTATCATCAGCGTCGAAAGGCTGTGTTACTGATGCATTTTAAATAGATAATTTTAATTTTTGCATAGGCGAAAATCTCAATATTGTGAGTATGAATAATACACAAACAGCAAATAAAAAACAAGAAGTGGCACAAGAAACCATGCGTATTACAGGAAGTGAAGCCATTATAAGATGCTTAATAGCAGAAGGTGTTGATATTCTTTATGGATATCCAGGAGGTGCTATTATGCCAGTTTATGATGAGCTCTATAAGTTTAGAGACCAAATTCATCATGTATTAACACGTCACGAACAAGGTGCTGCTCACGCAGCGCAAGGTTATGCGCGTATTTCGGGTAGAGTTGGTGTCGCCATTGCAACTTCGGGTCCAGGAGCAACGAACCTTGTTACAGGGATTGCCGATGCGCAAATAGACTCCACACCCGTAGTGTGTATTACAGGACAGGTGTTTTCTCATTTATTAGGAACAGATGCTTTTCAAGAAACCGATATTATTGGCATTTCGACTCCAGTTACTAAGTGGAATCATCAAATTACTAAAGCTGCCGATATACCAGAGGTTTTAGCTAAAGCATTTTATATAGCTAAAAGTGGTCGTCCAGGTCCTGTATTAATCGATATTACCAAAGATGCGCAGGTAAGTGAGTTAGATTTTAAATATGAAAAATGTAAAGGTGTAAGAAGTTATATTCCCATTCCTAAAACAAATCCTGAAACACTTTCTGCGGCAGCAGAATTAATCAATTCAGCAAAAAAACCGCTTATTGTTTGGGGACAAGGCGTCATTTTAGGTCAAGCAGAAAATGAATTAAAAGCCATTATAGAAAAGGCTGGTATTCCTGCAGCTTGGACTATTTTAGGTGCTTCAGCCATACCAACTTCACATGAATTAAATGTGGGCATGGTAGGCATGCACGGTAATTATGCGCCCAATATGTTAACCAACGAGTGTGATGTGCTTATTGCTATTGGAATGCGTTTTGACGACCGTGTTACAGGAAGTTTAAATACCTATGCAAAACAAGCAAAAATCATTCATTTTGATATTGATCCTGCTGAGATTGATAAAAATGTAAAGACCGATGTTGCTGTTTTAGGCGATTCAAAAGATAGTTTATCTAGGTTGTTACCATTGTTAAATGAAAACAAACACGCAGATTGGTTGCAAAAGTTCAAAGATTTATACGCTATTGAATTTGAAAAAGTGATAAAAGATGATATTTTTCCAACCAAAGAAGGTTTAACCATGGGAGAAGTGTTAAAACAAATAAATATTGAAACTAAAGGGAATGCGGCCATTGTATCAGATGTGGGTCAACATCAAATGATTGCTTGCAGATACGCTGAGTTTACAACTACTAAAAGTAATATTACTTCAGGTGGTTTAGGTACTATGGGCTTTGCATTACCAGCGGCTATTGGTGCTAAAATGGCAGCTCCAGATAGAGAGGTCGTGGCTATTATTGGTGATGGTGGTTACCAAATGAATATTCAAGAATTGGGTACTATTTTTCAGCAAAAAGCAGCTGTGAAAATTGTGGTATTAAACAATGAGTTTTTAGGAATGGTGCGCCAATGGCAGCAGTTATTTTTCGATAAGCGTTATGCGTCTACCGAAATGACAAATCCAGACTTCGTAACCATTGCAAAAGGTTATTATATTGAAGGAAAACGTGTAACAAAACGCGAAGAACTTGCCGATGCAGTTAAGGAAATGATTGCTTCTAAAGAGTCCTATTTCCTTGAGGTTTGTGTAGAGAAAGAGGGCAATGTATTTCCAATGATTCCTTCGGGAGCATCGGTTTCAGAAGTGCGTTTAAGCTAAATAAAAAATAGATTTTAGAAAATAGAATATAGACAAAAGAATAGAGATGAATTAGTGAGTATAGATAAATTAAAAATAGTCTATGATCTAACATCTTTTATCTAATATCTTTTAAAAATGAACGAAGAAATAAAAACATTAACGATTTCTATTTATACCGAAAATAACATCGGATTGTTAAATCGTATATCAGCCATTTTTCAACGCAGACACATTAATATAGAAAGCTTAACCACGTCACAATCTGAAATTGATGGTGTAAATAGGTTTGTAATAGTTGTAAATATTACAGAATCTCAAGCTAAAAAAATTGTTGGTCAGTTTGAAAAACAAGTGGAAGTTATTAGAGCATATTATCATAAAGATGAAGAGACTATTTATACCGAGTCTTGTATGTTCAAAATAAAATCGGCTTTATTATTTGAAGAACCTCAAATTCAAAATATAATAAAAGATAGTAATGCTAGAATTGTTACCGTAAACAAAGAGTTTTTTGTACTTGAAAAATCTGGTAGAAGAAACGAAATTGAATCTTTACATAGAGATTTAAATGTGTTTGGCATTATGCAATTTGTTCGTGCAGGACGTATTGCAGTAACAAAAGATGAAATGAAAATAACCGAAATGCTACAAGCATTCAATAATCATAATAACTAAAATTAAAAATGGGAAATTATTTTAATACACTATCGTTAAGAGATAAATTGACTCAATTGTCTAAATGTAGATTTATGGACTCTTCAGAATTTGAAGATGGTGTAAATGTTTTAAAAGGTAAGAAAATTGTAATCGTAGGATGTGGAGCGCAAGGACTTAACCAAGGGTTAAACATGAGAGATTCTGGATTAGATATTTCTTATGCATTACGTGCAGAAGCCATTGCTGAAAAACGTAAATCATTTTTAAACGCATCAGAAAACGGATTTAACGTTGGTACTTACGAAGAATTAATTCCAACAGCCGATTTAGTATTAAATTTAACGCCAGACAAACAACATACAAGTGTAGTAAAAGCGGTTATGCCTTTAATGAAAAAAGGTGCTACTTTATCGTATTCTCACGGTTTTAATATCGTTGAAGAAGGAACTCAAATCCGTGAAGACTTAACAGTTATTATGGTAGCTCCTAAATGTCCAGGAACTGAAGTAAGAGAAGAATATAAAAGAGGCTTTGGTGTGCCAACTTTAATTGCAGTACACGAAGAAAACGATCCAGAAGGAAAAGGCTGGGCACAAGCTAAGGCGTATGCAGCAGCAACTGGAGGAGATAAAGCTGGTGTATTAGCATCATCTTTTATTGCAGAAGTGAAATCGGATTTAATGGGAGAGCAAACCATTCTTTGTGGTTTGTTACAAACAGGTTCTATTCTTTGCTTTGATAAAATGATTGAAAAAGGAATTGATGCTGGATATGCTTCAAAATTAATTCAATATGGTTGGGAAACTGTTACTGAAGGTCTTAAATATGGTGGTATCACGAATATGATGGACAGACTTTCTAATCCAGCTAAAATAAAAGCTTTTGAGCTTTCAGAAGAATTAAAAGATATTATGCGCCCATTATTCCAAAAACATATGGACGACATTATGGAAGGTCGTTTTTCTAGCGGCATGATGGCTGACTGGGCTAATGATGATAAGGATTTATTAGGATGGAGAGCTGCAACAGCTGAAACAGCATTTGAAAAAACACCTGCTGGGAATGTTGAAATTTCAGAACAAGAGTTCTACGATAATGGTGTATTAATGGTAGCTATGGTAAGAGCAGGAGTTGAATTAGCGTTTGAAGCTATGACGGATTCTGGTATTATCGATGCATCGGCTTACTACGAGTCTTTACACGAAACACCACTTATTGCAAATACCATCGCAAGGCGTAAATTATATGAAATGAACTCTGTTATTTCTGACACTGCTGAATACGGTTGTTATTTATTCGATCATGCTTGTAAGCCTTTATTAGCAGATTTTATGAAGAAAATTGATACCGATGTTATTGGTAAAGCATATGCTAAAGACAATGGTAAAGCAGTAGATAATGCCAAATTAATTGCTGTAAATAAAGCATTAAGAGATCATCCAGTTGAAAAAGTGGGGTCTTTCTTAAGAGCGTCTATGACGGCTATGAAACCAATAGTATAAATTTCAATAAATCCTGCAATTTTTTTAAATTTTGCGGGTTTTAAAATAAATCAATGAACAAGGAGAAAAACACATATTTTCCGAGTCTTAAAGATGTAAAAGTAGCTGCCGATACCATTCAAAAGGTATCGGCAGTTACGCCTTTAAGCCCTAGTTTAAGATACTCCAAACAGTTCGATGCTCATATTCTTTTAAAGCGCGAAGATCTCCAACAGGTACGTTCTTATAAAATTAGAGGAGCGTATAATAAAATAAGTTCGCTTACAGCTGAAGAAGCAAAAAAAGGTGTTGTTTGTGCTAGCGCCGGAAACCATGCCCAAGGTGTCGCTTTATCATGCAAATTATTAAAAATTAAAGGCACTATTTACATGCCTGCTCCTACCCCTAAACAAAAGGTGGAACAGGTAAAAATGTTTGGTGAAGAATATATTGAAGTAAAACTTATTGGAGACGCATTTGATGATGCTAATTATGAAGCTTTACGGGAATGTGAATCATTAAACAAAATATTTATTCACCCTTTTAATGATGAAAAAGTCATTGAAGGACAAGCAACCGTTGGTTTAGAGATTCTCGAACAAGTAACTGAATCTATTGATTATGTTTTTGTTCCTGTCGGTGGAGGTGGTTTATCTGCAGGTTTGTCTTCGGTGTTTAAAACATTATCTCCTAGCACAAAAATTATTGGGGTAGAACCCGAAGGTGCGCCTTCTATGTCGGTTTCCATTAAAAATAATAAAAATACAGCTTTAGAACATATTGAGAAATTTATTGATGGTGCTGCGGTTAAACGAGTGGGCGACCTTACGTTCCCTATTTGTAAAGCCTTACTACATGATATGATTACCGTTCCAGAAGGTAAAGTATGTCAAACCATACTGGAGCTTTATAATAAAGACGCCATTGTGGTAGAACCAGCTGGAGCATTAAGTATTGCTGCATTGGATTTTTATTCTAAAGACATTAAAGGTAAAAACGTTGTTTGCGTAGTTAGTGGCAGTAACAACGATTTTACACGGGCTGCCGAAATTAAAGAACGCGCCCTATTATATGCCAATTTAAAACATTATTTTATAGTGATATTCCCCCAAAGGGCAGGAGCCTTAAAAGAGTTTGTGGTTGACATTTTGGGACCCAATGATGACATCACACATTTTAGATATACTAAAAATACAAACAGGGAAAATGGCACAGCAGTTGTAGGTATCGAATTGAAATATCCTGCCGATTTAGAATCTTTAATTGCTAGGATGAAACAACGTAAATTTTACGGTGATTACTTGAATGATCAACCAAATTTGTTTCAGTTCTTAATTTAAGATTCGATTTTATTTTTGATTCAAGGAACGAAATCGTTTGAGTTTTATACATTTTCTTTACGTGTAAATATTATATTAAGAATTTGATATTTTTTAAGGAGCACTCTTGTTTTAAAAAGACTTTGTGCCAAATTATAGTTATCTTAGCAATAGCTATTAACTATATAATTTGAAACAATGAGTACGACTTTATTTGAAATTCCTGAACAATATAAAATACACACATTACTTCATCAAACTACCTATTTAACCAATGGGGAGTTAATTGAATGGAAAGGTAAAACAGCTGAAGTTTATTCTACGATATCTTCAACTTCAGATTATAAACCAACGTTGTTGGGAACTATTCCTCAACTAGGAGAAAAAGAAGCTTTAGAAGTGTTGAATTCGGCATTAAAAGCCTATGACAAAGGTCAAGGTTTATGGCCTACTATGAAAGTAGTAGATCGCATTGCTTGCATGGAAAAGTTTGTAGAGCAAATGAAAACCAAGCGCGACGTTATTGTAAAACTTCTCATGTGGGAAATTGGGAAAAACCTACCTGATTCTCAAAAAGAATTTGACAGAACGGTCGATTATATTTACGATACCATTGAAGCATACAAACAAATAGATAGAGATTCTGCCAAGTTTGAAAAAAATGATGGTGTGTATGCGCATATTCGCAGAGGTCCATTAGGCGTGGTTTTATGTTTAGGACCGTATAACTATCCATTAAACGAAACGTTTACACTCCTTATTCCTGCGTTAATTATGGGAAATCCTGTAATTTTTAAACCTGCAAAATTAGGTGTTTTATTAATTTCACCATTATTAGAAGCTTTTCAAAACAGTTTCCCAAAGGGCGTTGTAAACGTTATTTATGGTCGTGGGCGTGTGTTAGCCACACCTATTATGCAATCAGGTAAAATAGATGTGTTATCGCTAATAGGTAATAGTAAATCTGCAAACGCTTTACAGGCTCAACACCCTAAAGGTAATAGATTACGTATGGTGTTAGGTTTGGAGGCTAAAAACCCTGCTATTGTATTGCCTGATGCCGATTTAGATTTAACGGTTGATGAATGTATTGCAGGAACCTTGTCGTTTAACGGACAGCGTTGTACCGCATTAAAAGTGTTGTATGTACATGAATCTGTTGTAGATGAATTTAACAAACGTTTTATAGCCAAAGTAGATGCACTTAAATTTGGAAACCCATGGGAATCAGGGGTGAAATTAACACCGCTTCCAGAAGTTGAAAAACCAGGATATATTAAAGAATTAATTGCCGATGCTTTAGAAAAAGGGGCCAGTATTTTAAATGAAAAAGGAGGTGTCTTAACCGATAATTTTATTTTTCCAGCGGTTTTGTACCCAGTTAACACAGGTATGAAAGTGTATAGCGAAGAGCAATTTGGACCTGTAATTCCTGTAATCCCATTTTCAGATATCGAAGAACCTTTAGATGATATGGCAGAGTCTAACTACGGACAACAAGTAAGTTTGTTTGGTAAAGACATTAAAACATTATCGCCATTAATTGATACTTTGGTTAATTTAGTTTGTCGTGTTAATTTGAATAGTTCTTGCCAACGCGGTCCAGATGTATATCCATTTACAGGAAGAAAGGATTCCGCATTTGGTACGTTAAGTGTTCATGATGCATTACGATCGTTTTCAATAAGAACCTTTGTAGCATCAAAAGATAACGATTACAACAATGCTATTTTAAAAGAATTATTAGATAAGAAAACCTCTAATTTTATTAGTACCGATTATATTCTGTAAAGTAATGAGCAGCATTCCATATGAATTTTTAAAATAAAATCCTCTAAAAATTTATGCTCCCATATGATATAGAATCTATATCATATGGGAGCATATTAAAATTATTGATATTATATCAATTATATAGTAAAAGTTCGTTTTTTCTTGTGATCACTATCATCATAACGTTGTACACATTCATGATAAATTTTAATAGCTTCAGAGGCATCACCCCAACCACCAACATCAACTTTCTTTTTTTCTAAATCTTTATAAACTTGAAAAAAGTGTTCAATCTCTTTAAGTCTATGAGGATTTAATTCTGATATGTCTTCTCTATTACTCCATACAGGATCTGAAACTGGCACACAAATGATTTTTTCATCTGGCCCCTTCTCATCGGTCATATAAAAAACGCCAATGGGTTTAACCTCCATTACAACCATTGGATATGTTGGCTCTATACCTAATACTAGTACATCTAACGGATCTTTATCTAAAGCTAAGGTTTCTGGAATAAAACCATAATCCCCTGGATACATCATAGATGAAAACAAGGTACGGTCGAAACGAATTTTATGTAAAGTAAAATCATATTCGTACTTATTTCTACTTCCTTTAGGTATTTCAATTAATACATCAAAAGTTAATGGGATTATCTCACTCATATTTTATTTTCTTATTTAATAGCGCAAAGATACTGAACCCCTGAGCGTCAAGCAATAAAAAACTATGTTGTTTTTATGTTAATAATAGCTGATTTTTACTAAATATTTAAGTTGATGATTTTACAAACGATTATAGGAAATCAACATAACGATTTAACTATATCTTAAAGTTAAACGAGTCACTAAAATTTCAAAAACCATAGTTTGTTTATCAGGAATTAAAAATGAAACCCAAAAGACCCTGTAATACCAAATTTACGGGCATTAGGGTTTTTAACTTCATCTAAATAATTACCTCTAAAATTAAAGTCTATTCTAAATACTTTAAAAATATTACCTACACCAAAACTATACTCATAATACATATTTTGATTTGGTGCAATTAAAGGAATGCTATTAGGATTTCCTGTAGTATTTAAAGTGATATTTTCATCTGAAATGTCACCCCAAACACCACGGATGCCTACAATTTCCCGAAGATTTAATTTTCTTAAAAAAGGAATTCTAGAGAAAAAACGCCCGTTAAAATTATGTTCTAATTGCAATGAAGTATAAGTATCTGAAACAAATTCATAATAATCTAATTGAGAAAATGTATTATAAATTGAAAAATACGATTGGTTCCCTGGAATAGCACTTAACAACCCAAGTGGTACTTCTCCAAAGGTTTTTCCTGCTTCAATAGTTGTTGTTAACCTACCAAAACCACCCACTAGCCAAGGCTGGATATATGAAAACTGAACTTTAGTATAATCGAAATCACTACTAAACAATGTTTTATCACCACGGCTTACTTGCGTAAAAATACTAGCATAATCGTCGTTAGCATTAAGACGTTCTACACCAAAACCTGTCATCTTTCGTTTTGGAAAATAAGACACTGAAAAAGTAGATTCGTATTGTTTAATATCAGATTCTACTCCTGTAGGGGTATTATAATCTAAGCTAAACGTGGGTGAAGCTGATGATAAAGTTCTGTAACTTGCACCAACTCTAAAAACAAGATTTCGTAAAGGCTCCATTTCAACCGCTACACTAGTTAAATTTATAGAGGTTAATTTATCATTTGAACCTGTTCCAACCACCGATGATGATGCTAAACTCCTGCCTAAAACATCGGTACTGGTTGTTAAACTTGCGCCTGTTTGCTCGACATCACGTCTATTACCTCCTGAAATAATAAATCGATTCTTCTTATCAATTAACCATTTTCCTGAAACACCATATTTAAATTTATCGTCTTTAAAACCATAGGCTAAAAACCCTTCCAAACGCCAAAGATCATTTTTCCCAAAATAAGTACGGCCACCTGCACGCAAACGCATTCCTTCAACTTCATTAAAACCAAAGGTTGAGAAGATAGGTCCATAATCTAAAGGGAGTTCATTAAACTCGACATAGCCGGAAGCTAAAATGCTTCCTAAATTATAAAGTCGTTTAAACTTTTTAACTGTTTTTAAAGTGTCTAACATCTTGTAAACACCTTTTTCATCTTTATTTAAAGCTTCCAAACGATTTTCAGACCAAAAACTATCGTCTCGGTCGTACACATCTTTATCGTAATTATAAACTTCTGTTTCGTAAAACTTCTTATTTTTTTCAATATCAAATTTATAATTATCATACAATGTGGTTCGCTTACCATAAACACCTCTTGACTTTTCTTTTTTATTAAAAGCAAAATCACTCATCATATAATCACGCTTTACAAGAAAAATAGAGTCATTTAAAACTTCAAATTCTTGCTCAATGTAAATTTCTTTTACCCAGTTAATATTAGCACTTTTTGATGCTTGAAGTTTTATTTCTTTAATAGCATACGTCGTATCTGCTACCCAAAAATCGCCTTTAAAAGTAAGCTCGTTTTTACGACGTGGGTAATAAATAATATTATAGCACCATTTACTATCTATAAACGCACTGTCTTTTAATACATAGTTATAGGTGTTTATTCCTGTTCTTGACAACGGACTCACAAAACCCTTATCAAAAAAGTTTAGATAATTATCGTATATATCATAATCAGGATATAAATCATCAACAAAATCAATAATTATTTGATTATCACTAAATCCGGAATTTTTATTTCCTTTTAAAATTTCTTTTTCTTTTTTAATGAGATTATCACCATGAACAGAGGAAACAGCTTCATTTATAAATATAGGCAGGTAGGTTTTACCTGTAACTCCCGATGTATCTACTTCGTTAAAAACAAACTCCATACCTCTGAATAGTTTACTTTTTATAAGTGCGCTATCTATGGTATTTATATCGAATTCTACTTTTTCGTACTTGTTATATTCGTATTGTTTAAAATGTTTTAATCCATTTTTACGTTTATGTTCCCAGATTTTACGAAGTAAATCGATAGCAGGATTGTTTTTCTTAGACTGCTTTCCTGCCACAATAAATACTTGATTAAGCTCTGCTGCAGATTCTTTAAGGATGAATTTCAATTCGTAATTCACCTTCTTGGTTAAGGGAATGTCTAAAGTTTCATAACCTAAAAAAGACACGATAAGGGTATTCCAAGTATCCGTAGATTCTAGATAAAACTTACCATTTTCATCGGTTATAGTGCCTTGTGTTGAGCCCTTAAATAAAACATTAGCAAATGAAACGGGTTGATTATATTCATCAAACACGTATCCGCTTACTTTGGTTTGTGCGTGTAAGGAAATAATTCCGAAGAAAAAAAAGGTTAAGATTAGTTTTGGGTTCATAATACAAAAAAACTTCATTAACTATGGGTTGCTAATGAAGTTTATATAACGTAAAAATTATTAATTTATTTATATAATACTTTTTTCACAGCTTTAATAACCTCCTCACTGTCTGGCAACCATTCGGCTAACAATACAGGTGAATAGGGTGCAGGTGTATCTGCTGTGTTAATTTTTATAATTGGGGCATCTAAATAATCAAATGCTTCCGATTGTACAATATAAGTAATTTCCGTTGAAACGTTTCCAAAAGGCCATGCTTCTTCTAAAATTACTAATCGGTTGGTTTTCTTTACCGATTTTAAAATTGTTTCTTTATCTAAAGGACGTACGGTACGTAAATCGATGATTTCACATGAAATACCTTCTTTTTCAAGTACCTCTGCCGCTTTATAGGCTTCTTTTATAATTTTTCCAAAAGAAACTATAGTAACATCCGTACCTTCTCGCTTAATATCTGCAACACCTAAAGGCAAAATATATTCACCTTCTGGCACTTCGCCTTTATCGCCATACATTTGCTCACTTTCCATAAAAATAACCGGGTCATCGTCACGAATCGCAGCTTTTAACAATCCTTTTGCATCGTATGGATTTGAAGGCACTACCACTTTTAAGCCTGGTGTGTTTGCAAACCAGCTTTCAAAAGCTTGTGAATGTGTTGCTCCTAATTGTCCTGCCGAAGCTGTTGGGCCACGGAAAACAATAGGGCATTTAAACTGCCCACCAGACATTTGTCTGATTTTTGCAGCATTATTTATAATTTGATCAATTCCAACAAGAGAAAAGTTAAAAGTCATGTACTCTACTATTGGTCTGTTACCCGTCATAGTCGATCCAACCGCAATACCAGCAAAACCTAGCTCTGCAATAGGCGTATCGATTACTCGTTTTGGCCCAAATTCATCTAACATACCTTTAGATGCTTTGTAGGCACCGTTATATTCTGCTACTTCTTCACCCATTAAGTAAATGCTTTCATCTCGTCGCATTTCTTCACTCATAGCTTCGCAAATAGCTTCTCTAAATTGAATTGTCTTCATTAAATTTATTTTAATTCGAATTGCAAAAATAACAATAAATGAGATACCTTTTTAAAAGAATGATTTAAAATTTGCTATGCATGCATAGCAAATATTCAAAATAAAATAATTAACTTCGTATCCTTATTAAGTTTATACCTATTTAATACAATATAATTATGAAAATATTAGTGTGCATTAGTCATGTTCCAGACACCACTTCTAAAATCAATTTTACTGAAGGCGATACCAAGTTTGATACCAACGGCGTTCAATTCGTAATTAACCCAAACGACGAATTTGGATTAACACGTGCCATGTGGTTTAAAGAAAAACAAGGTGCTCATGTGACTGTTATTAATGTAGGAGGTACAGAAACCGAGCCTACTTTACGTAAAGCTCTAGCTATTGGCGCCGATGCTGCCATACGTGTAAATACAGCAGCATCAGATGGTTTTTCGGTAGCTAAACAATTAGCCGCTGTAGTAAAAGAAGGGGGTTACGATTTGATAATTGCTGGTCGTGAATCTATTGACTATAACGGCGGTATGGTTCCAGGTATGATTGCAGGATTAATAAACGCTAATTTTGTAAATAACTGCATTAGCTTAGAAGTTGACGGAAATACAGCAAAAGCCATAAGAGAAATTGATGGAGGAAAAGAAACCTTATCGACATCATTACCATTAGTTATTGGTGGTCAAAAAGGTCTTGTTGAAGAAAGTGATTTACGTATCCCAAACATGCGAGGCATCATGATGGCACGCCAAAAACCATTAACAATTGTTGAACCTATAGAAGCAAATAACGAAACAACATCTGTGAAATTTGAAAAACCAGCCCCTAAAGGTGCTGTGAAATTAGTTTCGCCAGATAATTTGGATGAATTAGTAAATTTACTTCATAATGAAGCGAAAGTAATTTAATCCTCTCCTAGCCTCTCCAAAGGAGCGGAAAAAGAGAATTCAAAACAATATAACAAGTCACCAAAAGCCCTTTCCTTCGGAGAGGCTTGGGTGAGGAAAAATAAAAATTATGTCAGTTTTAGTATATACAGAATCAGAACAAGGAAAATTTAAAAAGGTAGCTTTTGAAGTTGCTTCATATGCCAAAGCCGTAGCAGACCAATTGGGAACTACCGTAACAGCAATTGCCATAAATGCCAGTAACATATCAGAATTAAGCAGCTATGGTGTTGATAAGGTTTTAAACATATCTAATACCCAATTAGACGCTTTCAATGCTAAAGGGTATACCGAAGCCATAAAACAAGCAGCCGAAAAAGAAGCCTCAAAAGTTATTATTTTAAGTTCTAGTGCCAATAGTAAATATTTAGCACCACTTTTAGCAGTAAGTTTAAATGCAGGCTACGCTTCTAATGTGATTGAGGCACCATCAAGCACAGCACCTTTTACCGTAAAACGTACTGCTTTTACCAATAAAGCTTTTGAAATGACTACCATAAACACCGATACTAAAATTGTTGGTGTATCGAATAATTCATTTGGATTAGTAGAAAAAAGTGGTAGTGCTTCTGCAGAAGATTTTTCACCTACGATTTCAGATTTGGGCGTAAAAGTAGAATCAGTTGATAAAGCTTCAAACCAAGTAAGTATTGCGGATGCAGAAATAGTAGTATCTGGAGGTCGCGGATTAAAAGGTCCAGAAAATTGGGGCATGATTGAGGAATTGGCCTCTGTTTTAGGAGCAGCAACAGCATGTTCAAAACCAGTTTCCGATTTAGGTTGGAGACCTCACGGCGAACACGTTGGACAAACAGGAAAACCTGTAGCTTCTAATTTATATATTGCCATAGGTATTTCAGGAGCGATTCAACATCTTGCTGGAATAAATGCTTCTAAAGTAAAAGTTGTTATCAATACAGATCCTGAAGCTCCTTTCTTTAAAGCTGCCGATTATGGTGTTGTTGGAGATGCTTTTGTAGTTGTCCCTCAACTTATTGAGAAATTAAAAGCATTTAAGGCACAACAATAAATTATTTTTTTATAAATTGTATTGTTTAAAGAACTGCTTAAATTAGCATTATATTTTTAAATCTGCCATTGCAGTTGGTAAAGTCCTAATTTAAACAGTTCTTTGCGTTTTTATAAATTTATGAGTTTAGTAAGATTAAATATAAAAGGAATATCCTATAGCCAAACCCAAAACGGCGCTTACGCATTAATTTTAAACGAAGTAGATGGCGACAGAAAACTACCCATCGTAATCGGAGCATTTGAAGCACAATCTATTGCTATTGCTTTAGAAAAAGAAATTCGCCCACCAAGGCCTTTAACCCACGATTTATTTAAAAACTTTGCCGACCGATTTGACATTGTTGTAAAACAAGTCATTATTCATAAATTGGTTGACGGTGTTTTTTATTCTAGTTTAATTTGCGAACGTGATAAAATTGAAGAAATCATAGATGCTAGAACCAGTGATGCTATTGCTCTAGCACTTCGTTTTGATGCGCCTATTTTTACGTATAAAAATATTCTTGACAAAGCCGGTATTTATTTGAAAGTCAATCCGAAAAAAGAGGATGAAGATGATGATGCGCAAGACAGTGTTTTAATGGACGAATTAATTGCCAATGAGCTAGAACCAAATGCTCCTAGAGAAAGCTTTAAAGGAAAAACACTTCAGGAATTACATATGTTACTAGATGAAGCTGTTGCTAATGAAGATTACGAAAAGGCAGCACATATACGTGATGAAATTTCAAAACGTGAATAATAATCAAATTATTTCGCTTTCTTATGAAAAAAATATTTTTGTCCATTGCGATTATCTTATTAGTATTCATAGCACCAGTTACAGCACAAGACAAAAATAAAACAATAGTTCAAGACACTATTTTAAATGAATCTTCTTTAGAAAACAATATTACTGAGTCTTCCGATGCTAACATATCCGAACAACAAGAAGAAACTACCACTTTAGAATCTACACCTATTATCCCCAGTCAAGGTTTTTCAATAAACAGTCTTTGGCGTGGCGCTTTGGGTATGATTTCTTTAATTTTTATAGCCTTTTTGTTTAGTAGCAATCGTAAAGCTATTAATTGGAAAATTGTTGGGATTGGTTTAGCATTTCAACTTTTAATAGCTATTGGAGTTTTAAAAGTTGAATTCATTAAATCTATTTTCGAGTTTGTAGGCGGTCTTTTTGTAAATGTTTTAGATTTCACAAGAGCTGGCAGTAAGTTTCTGTTTGAAGGATTAGTTGTAGACATGGACACTTTTGGCTTTATCTTCGCCTTTCAAGTATTGCCAACCATCATATTTTTCTCTGCCTTAACCTCTGTTTTATTCTATTTAGGTATCATTCAAAAAATAGTTAAAGCTATGGCGTGGCTTTTATCAAAAGCATTAAAAATTTCTGGGGCTGAAAGCTTAAGTGTTGCTGGAAATATCTTTTTAGGTCAAACAGAAGCACCTCTTTTAATAAAGGCCTATTTAGAAAAAATGACCAAATCTGAAATGCTTTTGGTTATGATTGGTGGTATGGCAACCGTTGCTGGTGCAGTTTTAGCTGCCTATATTGGTTTTTTAGGTGGTGATGACCCTGTTTTAAGACTATTTTATGCAAAACATTTATTAGCAGCATCGGTTATGGCTGCCCCAGGTGCTATAGTTATTTCTAAAATTTTATATCCACAAACTGAGGATGTCAATACAGATGTATCGGTATCTCAAGAAAAAATTGGATCAAATTTTCTAGATGCTATTGCAAACGGAACAACTGAAGGTTTAAAACTAGCTGTAAATGTTGGTGCTATGCTTCTGGTTTTTGTTGCCTTCATTGCCATGTTTAATGGTATATTAGGTTGGGCAGGAGATTTTTCTTCCATAAATAACTGGATAGCAAATAATACAGGATACCAAAGTTTATCTATAGAACTTATTTTAGGATACATTTTCGCACCTTTAATGTGGCTTATTGGAGTTGCTAAAGAAGATATGATGATGATGGGCCAACTACTTGGTATAAAAATAGCAGCCAGCGAATTTATTGGCTACATTCAACTTAGAGATTTAAAAGACATTGCGAATGCTACACATCTTAACTACGAAAAATCCATCATCATGGCAACCTATATGCTTTGTGGCTTTGCCAATTTTGCATCTATAGGCATACAAATTGGAGGCATTGGTTCATTAGCACCTGGTCAACGCAAAACGTTATCACAGTTTGGCATGAAGGCATTGCTTGGTGGTACAATAGCATCTTTAGTCTCGGCTACTATTGCAGGAATGATTATCGGTTAATAATTCATGCGCATACAAGAATTTCACAACAAGGGTTAATAAGTTTATAATATTAAGTTAAACATTAAGATTCTATTTTGATGCTTTTTTATATTTTTAACTTCAGAAAATTTAAGTTCAATTTAAAATAATTCCTGCAATATCAGGAATGTATTATGAAGCAATATCACGACTTAGTAAAACACGTTTTAGAAAACGGTAATAAAAAAGAAGATCGGACAGGCACGGGCACAAAAAGCGTTTTTGGATACCAAATGCGATTTGATTTAAGTGAAGGTTTCCCCATGGTAACCACCAAAAAACTACATCTAAAATCGATTGTTTATGAACTGCTTTGGTTTTTAAAGGGAGATACAAACATTAAATATCTAACCGAAAATGGTGTGCGGATTTGGAATGAATGGGCTGATGAAAATGGTGATTTAGGGCCAGTTTATGGACATCAATGGCGCAACTGGAATAGCGATGAAATTGACCAAATTAAAGAGGTTATTGATGCCATAAAAAACAACCCCAACAGCAGACGTATATTGGTTTCTGCTTGGAACCCATCTGTATTACCAGACACTTCAAAAAGCTTCAGTGAGAATGTCGCTAATGGCAAAGCCGCATTACCTCCTTGCCATGCTTTTTTTCAGTTTTATATAGCCGAAGGAAAATTGTCTTGCCAACTATACCAACGCAGTGCTGATATCTTTTTAGGTGTACCGTTTAACATTGCATCTTATGCTTTATTTACTATGATGGTGGCTCAAGTTTGCGGGTATGAACCTGGAGAATTTATTCACACATTTGGTGATGCACATATTTACAGCAACCACTTTGAACAACTAGAACTACAACTTTCTAGAGATATCAAACCATTACCAAAAATGATATTAAATTCAGAAATTAAAGATATATTTGACTTTACTTTTGATGATTTTACTTTGGTAGATTATAACCCACACCCTCACATTAAAGGTATTGTAGCCATCTAAATATAAAAAACATGAATAAACCATTTATTTTATTAATACTTCTTTTTAGTTTATCAACCTATTCACAAGAAAAAGTAATTGAAGAAGTTGAATTTGTTGAGACATCTGAACAAGATCAAGATGAAAACACTAATGAAATATCTTTTGCTGTAATAGAAAATGTCCCGGTTTATAAAGGTTGTGGGGCTTCTACAACCAATACTGAACTAAAAAATTGCATGTCGGCTGCTATTTCTAAACATATTGCTGATAATTTTAATACTAATATTACAAATGGCTTAGGGCTTCCCGATGGTAGAGTGAGAATTAATGTAATTTTTAAAATTGATAAAGAAGGCAATGTCGTTGATATTAGATCTAAAGCACCACACCCGGTATTGGAAAAAGAGGCTATTAGAGTCATTCAATTAATCCCACAATTGGAGAAACCAGGTTATCAAAGAGGAAACCCCGTAACAGTCCCTTATTCTTTGCCAATTATTTTCAATGTTCAAAACCCAAAAAAGTCTTCAAAATCCACAAAATAATAAATCTACAAAAAAGCGTTTTCAAAAAAATGTAAACGCTTTTTTGTTTAATTAAAATTTTTAACTAAACATTTACTACGCTGTTATCAGCAGAAGCAAAATCGTTCCATACATAAGCATCGGCTGCCTCATCATTTACAAATACGCCATCCACTAAGTATTTGTACTCATAGGAGTTATCTTTATCCAGATCTACAGTAGCTTTAAAAGTACCGTTCTTTAATTTTTTAAGCGGAGTCGTTTTAGCATTCCATTCATTAAAATTTCCTACAACAGATACTTTTTTAGCATCTTCCGCTAGTATAGAAAAAGTGACTTTGCAAACTGGTTTGCTTTTTAAATATTGTTTTGTAATAGCCATAATAATATATTTTTTGTGTTGTTGTATATTACAAATTTAAGAAACAATTTCTCAGACATTAGCTTTTAACCTATTAAACAGCAAAGAATTATTGATTTATTAATATCAATTCACAAAATTTTAAAGTTGATAAAAATTACTGTACATTAATTCTATTATCACCACGAAATATTTGTTATTTATTGATTTTCAGTTACTTCTAAATAAAAATAATTTCAAAGAATCAATCTCGTTAAGATTCTAAATATATCTTAAAGAATCACTAAAAAGCAGTAACTTTACCCTTATTTTCAAGTATTATGTTCGGTAAAAAGAAAAACATCCCACAAATAGATAAAGACCAATTAGAGCTTATTGAAAATGCTCAAAAGCGTGTCAAACAAAAAAAGCGATTATACATTCATTTTGTTGTGTTTTTAATAGGCGCAGTATTTTTAATAGTAACGAATACCCTTTTAGGAGTAGGTGAAAATTTCAAAATTCTAGGCTATGATTGGTTTTTATTTGCTATTTTATTTTGGCTATTCTTATTTGTCTATCACCTTTTCAATGTATTTATTACGCATAAATTTATGGGCAAAGCTTGGGAACAAGCTCAGCTTAACAAGCTAGTTTCTAAACAGCAGCTTGGTATTGAAAAATTGAAGCAAAACCTTCCTAAAGAAGTAAGTACTATTCAAAAAAATGCTGTTATTGATGCTCCAAAACAAACACTTACAATAATTGTAGCCACAGCCGAAAATGATGCCATAGGTAAACACAATAAATTAATTTGGCACATAAGTGATGATTTAAAACGATTTAAAAATCTTACAAGCGGACATCATATTATAATGGGGCGTAAAACGTTTGAAAGTTTTCCTAAGCCACTACCAAACAGAACACATATAGTCATTACAAGAAATCCCAATTACCAAGTTCCGGTTGGAGTTGTACTTGTGAATTCTTTAGAAGCTGCTATTAAAGCGTGTGCAACCGATCCACAACCTTACATCATTGGTGGTGGTGAAATTTATAAACAAGCCATTCTAGTTGCCGATAAAATAGAACTCACGCGCGTACACGAATCATTTCCAGCCGACACCTTTTTTCCTAAAGTTGACAGCTCCATTTGGAAAGAAACAAATTCAATTTTTCATAAAAAGGATGAGAAAAATGAATTCGATTTTACGTTTTTAACTTATGAAAGAAAATAGTTATTACATAATATAATTATAGATTTCAATAGATGTTAGTATTTAAGAGGCTGTAATAAATAGGTTTATAAACGTGTTTAAAAGCTTTTCATTAAATTTGAAGCATGTTAAAAGCATTAATCTATTTTTTTTTATCACTATCTATTACATCTTGTGCTTCAACAGGAAAATGGGCTAGCAAAGTTACAAAAAGTAACATAAGTTATAAAGTAACTGATTCTAATGAACCCATTAAAGATTTCACAGGTAATTATCTAACCGTTATTTACCTTGAAAATTTGATGTTTAATAAAATAGGCCAAAACAGCCATAAAGAAGATGTCGCTTGGTTACTTTCTCAAGCCTATCGGGTTATAGAACTCGATTATGCAAAAAACAAAAAAGCATCTCCTATAAATATAAATCAAGATATTATTGCTATCAATAATGCGATTGCTTCTGGTGAATTTTGTGGAATTAAAAACTGTTCCACATCCAAATCATATATTTTGTTTGAAGGCTATCGAATAGCTCGCAATGTACCTTATTTTGAAGACGACCCAGCCGTTTACAACACTCCAACCGAATACATTAAAGGAGATATGCTCCACATGGATATTATCTATCCTGCAAATGCTATAGTAAAAGTACCTACTGTCTTATCTTTTTCGTACAGCAATAGCTATGCAACTTACGATGCCAACAAAAAGGAGCTAACAGATGCTCATAAAGATTTCAGGATGTTTCTCCCTTACACCTTTGCCGGTTTTAACGATTCCTTTTTAGAAGGTGCTCCCGCACACGGTATGGCATGGGCAATTGCCGACCACCCAAAATACGCGGCTTGGGGAAGTGGCAAACCAAGTAATGGTAAAAATGACACCTACAAATCCTATCAAGTCAATCCCGATGCAGCTCAAAAAGTAAAATCTGCCATTCGAACATTACGCGCTAAAAGTGAAGAATTAGGTCTTTCAGGAAAAATAGGTATTTATGGCTTTTCACGTGGCGCTTCTGCAGGTTCTATGGCTATTGGAGATAAAACTGTTGCTGAATTTGAGAATACAGGTTTTAATATAGGAATTAATGATGATGTACAGGCTGCAGCATTAGGTCCAGGAGTTTTCGATTATACACAAATATACAACACCACTGATGATGGCGATTCAAATCTTGAAATCAGATGTCCTTGGGCTTGGGGACGTTTAAAAGATAATTACGAATTATGGCAAACTATGGGTGCTAGTTTTTTGGTAGAATCGTCCAAAACGGCTCCTACACTTTTCTTTTACAATACAAACGACGATGCCTATTACCACGACCAAATCACTCATTTTAAAGCAAAACTAGACTCACTTAACGTTCCTACTTCAATGTTAATAAATTATGGTATTGGTCATGCTGTTCCTCAAACTACTGAAGATTTAAATGAACTGTACAATTTCTTTAAAAAACACCTAAAACCTTCAACTGTTGAAGTCATTATAAAACCCAATGTTGTTTCTTTTATTGAAAATAAAGACAACATTTTAAATTATCAAATAACTGAAAAATCTTTAAATGGCGCATACAAACGATCGAATTATATCCACCCACTTTACACGTTAGATGGTGATATTCTAACAGAAGATTTCCCCGAAGACCATCCCCATCACAGAGGCATTTTTTGGGCTTGGCATCAATTATTCGTTGGAGACAAACGTATTGGTGATGGTTGGGAAATTCAAAACTTTAGTTGGGATGTAACTTCTGTTGAAGAACTTAAACAAAAAGACGCTTCTAAAGCAATTGAAGCTGAAGTGCTTTGGAAATCGAACCAATGGTTAGATGTTCATGGCAATGAAAAGCCACTGGTTAAAGAAACTACTACCATAAAAGTATATCCCAAAGAAAAAAATTACCGCCAAATTAATATCGAAATTTCTTTACTTGCCTTAGAAGAAAACATACGAATTGGAGGTTCTGAAGACGCAAAAGGTTATGGTGGATTTTCCCCAAGAATTAAACTAACAGATGATGTTATTTTTACAAGTTCGGAAGGACAAGTAACACCTACAAATTTGCCTCTAAAAGCAGATTCTTGGATGGATATTTCTGGAGCTATAGGTAAAGATGGAAAACAAGTTGGACTAACCATATTGTGTCATCCGAACAACCCCCAGCCTTCAAACCAATGGATATTACGTACTAAACGGAGTATGCAAAATGCCGTGTACCCCTACCCTGGAGCCATTCCTGTACCACTATCCACTATTCAACCTACAATTTTACGTTATTGTTTAATTGTCCACAATGGTAGTATTAACACCATAGATATACCTATCATTTATAAAGACTATATAAAACAATAATTTATTAAATAGCTTTCATTAGATATTGAATAAATCCAATAGTATTTTCACTAATTTTGCTCCATGATAAAAGAACTTCAGCTTCGTATTTCACTTAAAGAAGAAGAGCGTAGTGATATTTTGGTGCAAAAAGCGTCACATATCCTTGATATTGACAAACAAGATATAACAGGAATTAAAGTACTTCGTAAATCCATTGATGCTCGAAAACCAAAAATCATCTTCAATTATAAAGTTGCCGTTTATATTCGAGAAGTTTTACCTAAAACATCCGAATATCAATTTAATTATAAAAATGTTTCAAAAGCAAAATCCGTTCACATTATCGGATTTGGACCTGCAGGTATGTATGCTGCATTACGCTGTATTGAACTAGGTTTTAAACCCATTGTTTTAGAGCGTGGTAAAAATGTAAAAGACCGCCGCCGCGATTTAAAAGCCATCAATCAAGACCATTTTGTGAATGAAGATTCTAACTATTGCTTTGGTGAAGGCGGTGCTGGAACGTATTCTGACGGGAAATTATACACCCGAAGTTTAAAACGTGGCGATGTGCGTCGCATTTTTGAAAATTTAGTGTTTCATGGTGCTACCGACCAAATTTTGGTCGATGCGCACCCACATATTGGCACCAACAAACTACCCCAAGTCGTACAAAATATTCGCGAAACTATTTTAAATAATGGTGGTGAAATTCATTTTGAAACCCGCGTGACCGATTTCATTATAAAAAATAATAAAATACAGGCCATTCAATTAAATAATAACAACGAAATGCCTGCCAACCGTGTTATTTTAGCAACAGGACATTCAGCACGTGATATCTATTATTTACTTCATAAAAAAGAAATTGCTCTAGAAGCTAAATCGTTTGCAATGGGTGTTCGTGTCGAACATCCACAACATATTATAGATTCCATTCAATACCATTGCAGTGATGAACGCCATGAGTTATTACCAGCAGCCTCCTACAGTTTGGTGCAACAAGTAAACGAACGTGGTGTATATTCCTTTTGTATGTGCCCAGGTGGATTTATAGTTCCTGCTGCTACTGCTAATGGGGAAGTAGTGGTAAATGGCATGTCACCTTCGAAACGCAACAACTTATATGCTAATTCGGGTATTGTGGTTGAGATTGATGTACACAGAGATTTACCAAAATACGAACAATTCGGAGCCTTAAAAGGATTGGAATATCAAAAGAATTTAGAACGCATGGCTTTCACCGCTGGCGGAAGAAGTCAAGCAGCACCGGCACAACGTTTAACAGATTTTGTTGAAGGGCGATTGTCAGCTAATTTGAACCCTAGCTCCTACCAACCTGGTTTAAATTCAGCACCTTTACATTCCTTATTACCTAAATTAATAGGTAGCAGACTGCGAAAAGGCTTTGAAGCATTCGGACAAAAAATGAAAGGTTACTATACTTCCGAAGCCAATATTATAGGTGTAGAATCTAGAACTTCATCACCCGTTTGCATTCCAAGAAATGAAAACTTAGAGCATCCTCAAATTGAAGGCTTATTCCCTTGTGGTGAAGGTGGTGGATATGCCGGCGGCATTGTTTCCGCTGCTATGGATGGTGAACGTTGCGCTGAATCTGCTATAAAAAACCTATAATTATTTTATGACTGAAAAAGAAAAAATGTTGGCAGGCGAATTGTACCGTCCAACAGATCCAGAATTAACAGAGGCACGACACCGCGTCCGCT
This sequence comes from Mariniflexile litorale, assembly GCF_031128465.2. Classification (GTDB taxonomy): domain Bacteria; phylum Bacteroidota; class Bacteroidia; order Flavobacteriales; family Flavobacteriaceae; genus Mariniflexile; species Mariniflexile litorale. The sequence goes on from NZ_CP155618.1 coordinate 1,181,554, forward strand.
TATTATTTCATAAATTTAATAGTTTAAGTGAAGTCGATTTAGAAGAACGCCAAAAAATATTATATCAAATTTTTGAAAATGCTGGAGACAATTTATTTGTAGAACCGCCTTTTCATTGTGACTATGGAAGCAACATTAAAGCAGGAAAAAACCTGTTTATAAATTTCAACTGTTGTATTTTGGATGTTGCACAAGTAACCATTGGTGATAACTGTATGTTTGCTCCTCATGTTCAAATTTACACCGCCACACATCCACTAGAATTTAAAGCTCGAAACAGCGGTAAAGAACTGGCCAAACCAGTAACCATAGGAAATAATGTTTGGATTGGTGGAAACGCTACCATTTGTCCAGGTGTTACTTTAGGTAACAATGTGGTGGTTGCAGCTGGCGCTGTTGTTACTAAAAGTTTTCCTGATGACGTTGTTATTGGTGGTAATCCGGCTAAAATTATTAAAACCATAGATAATCGCTAAAATTATAATTCTTATTTTTGCAACACTTAAAAATTAACCAATTTATGAACGCATATATATTTCCCGGTCAGGGCGCTCAATTTACAGGAATGGGTTTAAACCTTTACGAAAACTCGCCTTTCGCTCAAGAATTATTTGAGAAAGCAAACGCTATTTTAGGTTTCAATATTACAGACATTATGTTTGAAGGAACTCCAGAAGCTTTAAAAGAAACGAAAGTAACACAACCTGCCATATTTTTACATTCGGTCATACTTGCTAAAACTTTAGGTGCTAGTTTTAAACCTGATATGGTTGCTGGTCACTCATTAGGGGAATTTTCCGCCTTAGTTGCTAACGGTGCTTTAACTTTTGAAGATGGTTTGAAATTAGTATCGCAACGTGCTTTAGCCATGCAAAAAGCTTGTGAATTACAACCAAGCACAATGGCTGCTGTTTTAGGTTTAGAAGATGCTATTGTAGAAAAGGTGTGTGCAGAAACTGAAGGGGTTGTTGTTGCTGCTAATTATAATTGTCCAGGACAATTAGTGATTTCTGGTGAAGTTGAAGCCATAAACAGAGCTTGTGAAGCCATGAAAGCCGCAGGTGCTAAACGTGCTTTAGTATTACCTGTTGGTGGTGCGTTTCACTCACCTTTAATGGAACCTGCACGTGAGGAACTAGCAGCTGCAATTGAAAACACGACTTTCAGCAAACCAAACTGCCCAATTTACCAGAATGTGACTGCCAATGCCGTTATTGATGAAGCCGCCATAAAAGCAAACTTAATTTCTCAATTAACAGCTCCTGTACGTTGGACACAATCCGTACAACAGATGATTACAGATGGTGCCACTTTATTTACTGAAGTAGGTCCTGGAAACGTTTTACAAGGTTTGGTCAAAAAAATAAATAGAGAAGCTCAAACGGCTTCAGCAAGTTCATAATGAAGTTTACAAAACGTAATATATATATAGTATTAGTAATTGTTATTACAATTGCTATCGACCAAATTTCTAAAATACTCGTTCGAACGAGTATTCAGCCACGTAATGAATTTCAACCTGGTGAACGCATCTCCGTTATTGGAGATATGTTCATTATGATGAATGTTGAAAATACAGGTGCTTTTTTAGGCATGGGTAGTGATTTAAACCCAACTCTTAGAATCATCTTGCTACTCATTTTACCCATTCTTGTTCTCGGGTTTGTTTTACGTCATATTTTAAAAGATACTTCTATTGATAAATGGTCGCTTTTTGCTTTTGCCAGCATTATTGGTGGTGGCATCGCCAATGTTTACGATCGTATTGTATATGGTTCTGTTACCGATTTCTTCTTTATTGATTTGGGCGGTGTATTTAGAACGGGTATTTTTAATATGGCAGACTTATCGGTAACCACAGGTATGATTATACTAGTATTTGTTAGTTTTGGAAAGAAAAAGAAAGACGAAGACATAGAACAGACGGCTTAAAAAATTCAATTATTAAAAACAAGCATATCTTATTGAAAACAAAAAGGCTGCAAAATTTAATTTGCAGCCTTTTTTGTTTATAGTTTCAAAGTTAATTACTTTTCGCCTCTTACTTTTTGTTCCCAATTCCATGCAGAACGCATCGCGTCATCCAACGATAATTTTGTTTTCCAACCCAATTCATTATTAGCCTTGGTAGTATCGGCATAAGCTGAAATAATATCACCTTCTCTTCTACCTACTATTTTATAATTTAATTTTTTACCAGACACTTTTTCAAAAGATTTCACAACTTCTAAAACCGTACTTCCTGTACCTGTTCCTAAATTAAAAGTCTCGTAATTGGCTTTATTTTTATTATTCAGTAATCGTCCAAGTGCTACTACATGTGCGTTCGCTAAATCGACCACATGAATATAATCGCGTATACAAGTTCCATCTGAAGTTGGATAATCATCTCCAAACACAGACAATTGCTCACGTAACCCAATACCTGTTTGCGTAATAAAAGGTACTAAATTTTGAGGCACTCCAATTGGCAACTCACCAATATTAACAGACTCATGCGCTCCTACTGGATTAAAATAACGCAATGCAATCGCTTTAAGACTTGGTGTTACTTTACAAGTATCGCTAATTATTTCTTCACCTATTTGCTTTGTGTTTCCGTAAGGTGACTCCGCTTGTTTTACAGGCGCATTTTCTGTAATAGGTAACTCGTCTGCTTGTCCATAAACGGTACATGACGAACTAAAAATAAAACTCGCTTCTGGCAGTTTTTTTAATTCTTTTAGAATGTAAACCAAAGTACTTATGTTGTTTTCATAATACAATAAAGGTTCTTTTACACTTTCGCCAACTGCCTTACTAGCTGCAAAATGAATCACTCCTTTTATATCGCTATGCTTAGCAAAAAAAGCTTCAACACCCGATCTATCTTTTAAATCTAATTTTTCAAAAAGTGGTTTTTTGCCACTAATAGAAGTAATGCCATCTAACACGCTTATGGATGAATTTGATAAATCGTCGATAATAACAACTTCGTAACCTTCCTTTTGTAATTCTACAACAGTGTGAGACCCTATAAAGCCTAAACCACCTGTAACTAATATTTTATCCATTTATAAAGTTTATAATTGTTGATGTAATAAATTCTATTTGTTCATCATCCAATTCGGTATGCATGGGTAATGAAATAACATTTTTAACTAATTGATTGGTAACAGGAAAATCGCCTTCATTATATCTTGAATCCTCATATGCTTTTTGCTTATGAAGTGGTATGGGATAATACACACCACAAGGAATTCCTTTTTCATTTAAGTGCTTTACCAACGCATCTCTATCAACATCTTTTACTTGTAATGTATATTGATGAAACACATGTGAATCCCCATCATCATTTCTATAAGGAATCATGATCTCTTTTATATTCTTAAAAGCGGCATCATATGCATTAGCTGCTTTTATTCTTTTTCTATTGTAAGTGTCTAAATTTTTGAGCTTGATATCTAAAACAGCTGCCTGCACACTATCTAAACGTGAATTAACACCAACAACATCGTGGTGGTAACGTTCGTACATGCCATGGTTTACAATACCTCGAATGGTATGTGCTAAATCATCATCATTTGTAAAAATAGCTCCACCGTCTCCATAACACCCTAAGTTTTTAGATGGGAAAAATGACGTTGATGCCACATGTCCCATAGTTCCTGCTTGTGCTTTTGTACCATTTTTAAAAGTATAAGTGGCTCCAATAGCTTGTGCATTGTCTTCTATTACGAATAAATTATGTGCTTTGGCAATCTCCATGATAGCCTCCATGTTCGCACATTGTCCAAATAAATGTACTGGTACAATCGCTTTTGTTTTTGGAGTAATGGCTTTTTTAATGGCTTCAATATTAATATTAAAATCATCTGGATTTACATCAACTAAAACGGGTGTTAATTGCAACAAGGCAATTACCTCAACGGTTGCAGCAAAGGTAAAATCAGCAGTTATAACCTCATCACCTGGTTTCAATCCTAATCCCATCATAGCAATTTGTAACGCATCCGTTCCATTAGCACATGGAATGACGTGTTTTACATCTAAATATTGCTCTAAATTCTTTTGAAATTGGTGAACTTTAGGACCATTAATATAGGCCGTTGTTTCTAAAACCTCTAGGATGGACGTGTTTACAAGGTCTTTAATCTCGTCATATTGACCTTTAAGGTCAACCATTTGAATTTTCTTCATCTAAAAAATGTCAACTTCTATGGTGTTGCAATAATAATAGTAACAAACTTCCATATTATGAGTTAATAAGCTACGAAATTACAAAATTAGTACACGGTAACCAATGAAATTATTTTAAAGAAATGTATTTTAGCCTTAAAGAAAAAAGAATTGAGTTTTATTTATAACATTGGTATCCATCTGGCTCATTTTGGTTTAAAATGCGTAGCGCCATTCAACAAAAAAATTAAAAGTGGTATTGTTGGAAGACAAGATACCTTTAATATACTGAAAAGCAATTTAAAACCAACAGACAAAACACTTTGGTTTCATTGTGCATCTTTGGGTGAATATGAACAAGGACTTCCTGTTTTCAAAGCACTTCGAGACCAATATAAATCACATAAAATTGTGCTTAGTTTTTTTTCACCATCGGGTTACGAAATTCGAAAAAACTCGCCTGTTGCAGATGTTGTAGTTTATTTACCATTAGACACGAAAACAAATGCAAATCAGTTTCTAGATTTAGTAAATCCCGAACTCACCGTTTTTGTGAAGTACGATATTTGGCCTAATTTCTTAAATGAAATAAGAGAAAGAAAGTTGAGAGCTATTTTAATTTCGGCTGCATTTAGAGAAAATCAAACATTTTTTAAATTTTATGGTAATCCATTAAGAAACGCTTTATTTGCTTTTGAACATATTTTTACCCAAAATGAAAATTCGAAAAGATTACTTGAATCTATAAATTACAATAAAGTTACTGTTTCGGGCGACACGCGTTTTGATCGTGTTTCCAGTCAGTTAGAAATAGATAACACTCTAGATTTTATTGAAACCTTCAAACAAGACAAACTTTGTGTGGTTGCTGGTAGTACTTGGCCTGAAGACGAAAGCTTACTTGTGAATTTTATTAATTCTGAAGCCTCAAAAGATGTGAAATTTATTATTGCTCCACATAATATTAAATCGGCCCAAATAAAAAATATTCAAGAAAAACTAACGGTTAAAAGCATTCTGTTTTCTGAAAAAGACAACGAACAACTTCAAACTGCACAAGTATTTATTATTGACACTATTGGTATTCTTTCGAAAATTTACAGCTATGCAAACATTGCTTATGTTGGAGGAGCTATAGGCACTACAGGTTTGCACAATACTTTAGAACCAGCGGTTTTTGGCATACCAATTATTATTGGGAACCAGCATTCAAAATTTCCTGAAGCGCAGGAAATGATAGATAATGCTGGCATGTTTTCTATTTCAAATCAGAACGAATTTAATGTTATTCTAGATGATTTAATTAAAAATAAACAAATGCGATTACAATCTGGTTCTCATAATTCAAATTACATTAAAAATAATCTAGGTGCTGTAACTAAAATATTGAGGTACTTAGAATTGTAGAAAAAACATTTCTATAATTCATTTTTTGAAACCAAATTCAATTTCCCGTTTTGTAAACCTTTACCAGACACCAACAGTTCTATATTTCCTGTTTCATTCGTAGATTGTATTATAACAACCAACTTACCACTAAACAATTTCATGGTTGGTTTGTGAAATATTTCCAATGAAGTTGCATCACCGTTACATGCTGCTCTATAGGTTCCTTTTCCTTTAACTTTGAATTTTAACTGATTTGTTGCATTTGGACAAGGAATACCATTTTTATCTACTACAGAAACCTCAACATAAGACAAATCCTTACCATTCGATTTAATCGTTTTTCTATCTGGATTTAATATGATTTTATAGGGTTTTCCAGCTGTATGTATTTCTTTTTCTGAAACGGGATGACCCTCATCATTAAAAGCCACAACTTTTAATGTTCCTGGTTCGTATCTCACATCCATCCACATCAATCGATACCTGTTTTGTGGGCTGGCATTGTTCTTTTTCTGAATCCCCATGCTTTTGCCGTTAACAAAAAGTTCTGCACTATTATAACTCGTATAAACAAAAACAGGCGTGACTTCACCTTCACGACCTTTCCAATTCCAATGCGGCAGGATATGCAAAGTTTCGTTTGTAGTGTTCCATCTACTTCTATATAAATAAAAACGATCTTTGGGCAGCCCTGCTAAATCTGAAATCCCAAAGTACGAACTACGTGATGGCCAACTTTTATCGTAAGGTGTTGGTTCTCCTAAATAATCAAAACCAGTCCAAACGAATTCACCAATTACCCACGGTTTATCATCTTGCAATACAAAATCTTCATCTGGTATGTTAGACCAACTGCAGGCTTCCAAATCATAGGATGAAGATTGAAAATCGTCATATTGTTTATTTTTTTCTTGAACCACAGGGAATTTATAAATACCTCTTGAACTTACTGTTGATGCCGTTTCTGAACCTAAAATAAATCCTTGTGGAAATTTTTCATAAGCATCTTCATACAAATGAACACGATAATTGAGTCCTGGCACATCTAATAACACCCCAAAACCGGATTCCATAGTCGCTTTAACTTGATCCATACCAACCGTAACAGGTCTTGTTGGATCTTCTCTGTGAAAAATATCTTGAAGCCATTTAGCACGTTTTACACCTTCACTTCCTCGCTGATCAGGCACTTCGTTCCCTGAACTCCACATAACTATAGAAGGATGATTTTTAGTAGCTTGTACTAAATTTATAATGTCTCTTTCGGCATAATCTTCAAAAAAACGATGATATCCGTTTTTTACTTTTGGTTTAGCCCACTCATCAAAACTCTCTGCAAGAAACATAAAACCCATTTCATCACACAATTCTAATTGTTCAAATGATGGCATATTGTGAGAACTTCGAATAGCATTACAGCCCATATCTTTTAAAATAGTTAACTGTCTGCGTAATGCAGCTGTGTTTATCGCAGTTCCTAAAGGACCTAAATCGTGATGTAAACAAACCCCTTTAAACTTTCTTACTTCACCATTTAAACTAAAGCCTTTATGAGCTTCATATTTAATATCTCGAATACCGAATCGGGTAGAAACTTCATCTTTCAACTCATTATTCACAAATAGCTGCGTTACAGCTTTATATAAATACGGTGTTTCTGGGCTCCATAATTGCGGATTTTCAACTTTTATATTCTGATCAAATTCGTTTTCAAACTTAACTAATGATTTATCATAACTAACTTGCTTTCCGTCTGTATCAAAAATAGTTGTTTCCAGAAATCCATTTTTAACTGACACTTTTGTTTTTACATTTACTTTGGCGACATCCTCATTAATAAAAGGAGTTGTAATTGAAGTTCCCCATTGATTAATGCTTTCTTCATTTTTAATGATCAAACTTACTTTTCTATACAAGCCTGCTCCTGGATACCATCTCGAAGCATATTCTTTATTGGTTAATTTTACAGCTAAAGTATTATCACCTGTTTTTAAAAATTCAGAAATATCAAAATAAAAATAACTATAACCATAAGCCCATTCTCCCACTTTTTTACCATTTAAATAAATTTGTGGTTCGCTCATCGCTCCTTCAAAAAGTAAAATGACTTTTTTTGTTACCTCCGATTCAGAAATAGTGAATTCATTCCTATACCAAGCCGTTCCAATATGTGGTAAAGCGCCTGTTCTCCCTGTTTTTTCTGAAGCTACAGTTTCTCCATTCTGAACAATTGCAACATTTTGCTTATCTATTTCTTTATCAAAAGGCCCATAAATTGCCCAATCGTGAGGTACATTTACGCTTTCCCATTTGGAATCATCGAAATTTATTTCAAAAGCATTTTCTGAATTTCCTTTTTGAAATTTCCAATTGGCATCCAACTCTTTAACTGTTCTTACTTGTGAAAAAATGACTTGTGAAAAGATTAAGAATGTTAGAAGAAGACATTTGTATTTTTTCATATTACGCTTAACTATTATTAACCTACGAATATATTGAATAAATTGCTTTTTTATAGCATGATGAATACTGAATTACCTAACAGTATGTAGAAAATAAAGGAGAGATTACTTAATAAGACATTTGTAATTGTAGTAAAATTAATTCAACAAAAAGGCCGCCAAATGGCAGCCCTTTTTTAACAATTAATTTTTAATTTAAAAGCTATACATATTGATTTATAATATTCTCGAACAACTCTTGTTTACCACTTGTTAAAGACAATTCTCCGTTTTCTTGAGCTATTTTATATAAATCTTGCAAACTTAATTTACCTGATTCGAAATCTTTTCCTTTACCAGAATCGAATGATGCATAACGCTCTGTTCTAAGTTTGTCGTAAGATGAAGACGTTATAATTCTATCAGCAGTTAATAAGGCTCTTGCAAACGTATCAGCACCTCCAATGTGGGCATGAAATACATCTTCTAAATCGGTAGAATTTCTTCTAATTTTAGCATCAAAATTAATACCACCACCTTGTAAACCACCTGCTTTTAGGAATACCAACATCGCTTCAGTAGTTTCTTGAATGTTATTAGGGAATTGATCTGTATCCCATCCGTTTTGATAATCACCACGATTGGCATCTAAACTTCCTAACATGCCTGCTTTGGCTGCCACTTCAATTTCATGTTGAAAGGTATGTTGTGCTAATGTTGCGTGGTTTACTTCAATATTTATTTTGAAATCTTTATCTAAACCATATTCTTTTAAGAACCCGATAGCTGTTGCTGTATCAAAATCGTATTGGTGTTTTGATGGTTCCATAGGTTTTGGTTCGATGAAGAAGTTTCCTTTAAAACCATTGGCACGTGCATAGTCTCTACACATAGTTAAAAACTGCCCCATGTGGTCTAACTCACGTCCCATATCGGTATTCAATAAGGTCATATAACCTTCACGACCACCCCAGAACACATAGTTTTCGCCATTAAGTGCCATAGTCGCATCTAAAGCTAATTTTATTTGGCCCCCTGCTCTTGCAACCACTTTAAAATCTGGATTGGTAGAAGCACCGTTCATGTAGCGCGGGTTTGAAAAACAGTTGGCTGTACCCCAAAGTAATTTCACGCCAGAATCGGCTTGTTTTTGTTTTAAATACTCGGTGATGGTTGCTAATCTGCTTTCAGATTCTGCGAATGTTGATCCTTCTTGGATTAAATCGTAATCGTGGAAACAGTAGTAGCCAAATCCCATTTTTGTGATGAATTCGAACGCTGCATCCGCTTTATCTTTAGCTGCTTGAACAGCATCTGAAGATTTATCCCATTCAAAATTTTGTGTTCCTGGACCAAATGGGTCACTACCTTGCCCACAGAACGTATGCCAGTAAGCTATTGCAAATTTAAAATGTTCACGCATGGTTTTACCTGCAACCACTTGGTCTGGGTTGTAGTATTTAAATGCTAATGGGTTATCTGATTCTTTACCTTCAAACTTAATGTCTCCAATACCTTTGTAGTATTCTTTGTTTCCTATTAATGCCATGTTTTAAATGTTTATTTGTTGATTTGTTGATTCGTTTATTTGCTGTTCCTTTTTGCGTTAGGGATTGTAGTGAAAATCCTTTTTAAACTTAGATATAATTAACTTTGAGGCTAACTAAAAACGAACAGATTGCTTCGGCGTCTCTCCTCGCAATGACGTTTAAAAAGATTGCAACGTAAAGCCCGACCCTTGTGGTAACGCCCAAATGTTTATTTTCTATTGATTATTTTTTATTTATTATTATTTCTAATTCGTTTTTCCAGTTGGTATAGGCTTCTTGGTATGCACTTTTGTCTTTGAATGGCATGAAAGTCATCACGTGATCGTTATCAATAATGGCTTTTCCAAAACTTTCGAAATCACCTTTATGTAAATTGGCGGCACGTGCAGCACCAATGGCACCTGTAGTATTATAAATTTCTATTTCTTGTTCTATTAAAGTGGCTACAGTATTGGCGAATATTTCGGAACGGAATAGATTATCGTTTCCTGCCCGAATAACGGTTGGTTTGATGCCATCGGATTTTAAAATTTCCATACCATACACAAATGAAAAGGCAATGCCTTCTAAAGCAGCACGACACATATGCCCTTTGTGGTGATTGTTTAGGTTTAGATTTACGATTCGAGTGCCTATTTCTTTGTTATTCAGCATGCGTTCGGCACCGTTGCCAAATGGAATTAAGCATACGCCATCGGATCCAACAGGAATTTCGGAAGCTAGATTGTTCATTTCTTCATAAGAACTAACTGCCAAATTGTTTAACAACCAACGGTATTGAATGCCCGCACCATTAATGCACAATAGTTTTCCTATTCTTGCATCGGATCCTTTTTTATAATTGACATGTGCAAAATTATTTACGCGCGCACTTTCTTTGGCAGATAAACTATCGGTTACCGCATAAAAAACGCCCGATGTACCACCTGTGGCAGCCACTTCACCTGGATTAAATACGTTTAAAGATAGTGCATTGTTTGGCTGATCGCCCGCTCTATAATAAATAGGTGTTCCTGCAGCAATACCGCTTTCAGCTTCACCTTTAGCATCGACAACCGATTGAACACCGAAGGTATCAACAATATCAGGCACCAAAGCTTTATCGATACCGTAATGCTCTAACAGAAAATCGGCAATATCATCTTTCTTAAAATCCCAAAAAATGCCTTCAGACAATCCTGAAATTGTTGTATTTATTGTGTTTGAAAATTTATAAGCAATATAATCACCCGGAAGCATGAACTTATAAATGTTTTTATAAATTTCAGGTTCATTCTCTTTTACCCATTTTAATTTTGAAGCCGTAAAATTAGATGGTGAGTTTAGAAGGTTTGTTGCACATGTTTCTTCGCCAATTGTTTCAAAAGCTTCATTTCCCGTTTCTACGGCTCTACTATCACACCAAATAATACTTTTTCGAAGGGGGTTTCCATTTTTATCAACAATAACCAAACCATGCATTTGATATGAAATACCAATGCCTTTTATCTGGGCTCTTGTTACATTATGTTGCTTTTTTAATTTAGCAATGGCTTTACAAGCATGTTGCCACCAATCGTTTGGTTTTTGTTCTGCCCACCCATTTTTTTGAGCAAACATACCCATTTCTTGTTCGGGTTCTTGCACAACGCCTAAGCTTTTGCCTGAAGCAACTTCAACAAGTGCAACTTTTATGGAAGAACTTCCTATGTCTAATCCTAAATAGTACATGATTTATAATGATTCTCTTAATATTAATTTAGTTGGTATATATGTTTGAATTGAAACATCCTGATTAATGAATTCTGCGGCCTTCTCTCCAAGCGTTTTAAAATCGGTTGAAACTACCGAAATGCCTTTGTAGATAAATTTTTTCATCGGGGTTTCATTGTAAGATAAAAAGCCCACGTCGGTACCTGGTTCAAAATTGTTAATTTTGCATTGCTCTAAAAAAACTCCGAGAATTCGATCGCTCACACTTATGTAAGCATCTCCTTTAACAACATTAAAGCCGGATGCATTAGTAATGATTTTACATTTGAATTTATAGGCTTCACAAAACTGTTTAAAGTAAGCAACTGACTCTGTGGGATGCTTGGTAAATGTTGGATACACAAAAACCAGTTTTTTATACTTCTTAAATGGAATAATAGCTTCTTTTAAAGCTTCGGAAAATGCATTTCCAAAATCTTGAAACACATAATTATTGGACCCTTTTGAATGTATATTCCAGTCGATTAATAATAACTTGTCATTATCAAAATCGGACAACACATTAGGCACTTCTTTATGATCGAAAGTCATTACCACATATTTAAAGTATTTACCTTTACTATTATTTAAAATGGTTTTGAAATTATTGATGTTATAATGATGAAATTGCACATCTACAATCACTTTTTTAGGCAAATTATTTATGAAAGCATGATATAAAACTTCTTTATAAGCTTTAAACGTATCCAAAACTAAAAGTACTTTACTAGTATCGTTAGCCACATAATACCCTTTATTCGGCACAGATTCCACGACATCATTATCTTTTAAAATAGAATACGCTTTAAAAACGGTATCTCGAGATAACTTATAGTCTTTACAAATAGCATTAACAGAAGGCAACGCATCACCACTAGACAGCGTATTATTAGCAAGCGCATCGTTAATGGCATTTACTAATTGTTGATACCTAGGTATCTCGCTGTTTATATTAATATCAAAAACCATCAAACCGTTCTGTTCTGTTCTGGTTTGCAAATATAAATAATTTTTTTATTTCATAAACATATTTTGTTTTAAAATATGATATGTCGGTAAATTAAAGAACAAAAAAACCTTAGTAAAATTTCGAATAATTTTATTAGTGAAGACTAAATTATTTAATAACTAACTTTATAAATAGACATAAAATTATTCACATAGAAAATTAAAGATGTGGAATTTAATGTCTTCTATTTAAGACTATCATTAACAAATAACTAAACACAAAACATTTTATAGCCTCTTGTTATTACTATTAATTTGAATAAATTTAATTGCATCGTTATTATTAGCCACTATTACCATTTGTTTTTTTCCAATTGTAATAAAGGCCAAGTCTTTAACATCTTTAGGAGTGTAAAAACCACTATTCTCAATACTAATTGGCGTAAAAGTCCCATTACCTTTTCCTGCTAAAAACATTCCCGTTCCTGCATCGTTTCTTGGTGTTTCAATTTCAGAAGCATACAAATTACCCGCTGCCAAAATATCTAAATTACCGTCTTTATTAAAATCTTTTACCAATAATTGATTAATACTAGAAAACTGGATCAGATTTGGCAACTTATGTAAAATAAACGTACCCTCTTTATTTTCTATATAGGTTGTAGCAAAAGTATTAACTTGATAATGAAGGGAATTTTCCAACTCTTCATCGCCATACACATCTACTAAAGTTGCTTCGGCAAATTCATTATATGTTTTAAATTTATTTTTAATTTCACTAACTTGAGAAGAAGAACAAGAACGCCCCCTAACTGGATATTTTTTCCCTTGGTTGTAATAACTTAAAACAATATCCATTTTTTGATTATTATCAAAATCGTTAAAATAAATATCGAATGTTTCTTTATTTGACGATTTGTATTTGTAATTAAGACCTAAGTTTCCTGCAACAAAATCTATGTCGCCATCATTATCAAAATCACCACTTGCTAAACTAAACCACCAACCCGTAGTATTTTTTAACCCTAAACTTTCTGACACCTCTTTGAAACCCTTTCCTTTACTGTTTTTAAATACTCGAATGGGCATCCATTCTCCTACTACAACTATATCCAACCAACCATCTTTATCCACATCTACCATGCTGGCGGCTGTAGCCAAACCAAGTTTAAGAAACTCAGGAGCTAATTTACTGGTAACATCTACGAACTTTGCCACTTTACCGGTGCTTTTGTTTTCTAACAAATAAGTTTTTGCTGGTGAAGGATAATTACCTGGAACGAGTCTACCGCAAACTAATAAATCTTGATCTCCATCTTTATCAAAATCAAATTTATAAACTCTTGAACCACTTGTAAACATTTCAGGAAGTGCTTCTTTAGATATGAATAAATTACCTAATCCATCATTTATATACAATCTATCTTGAAGTAATTTTGAATTGGGTTCAAATTCATTTCCCCCACTAACCACATACAGGTCTAAGTCGCCATCATTATCAGCATCAAAAATTATGGATCCCATATCTTCTTGTTGTTTTTCATTTTCTAAAGCAAATTCTTTTTTATCAAAACCTCCTTTTTTGTTCTGGTAAAACAAACCGCTTTTTTGATTAGAAGCTCCGCTAATAAAAAAATCATCTAACCCATCTTTATTTAAATCACCTACTGATACATAAGGTCCAAAATTGGATGTTTTATGTGGTAATAAAATTTCTTTTTTATAATCATCATAATTATTTTCAACATGTACAAATAACGAATCCAACCCAGTTGTTTGAGAATTAAATAAAGTATTGGTATTTAATGCTGTTGTAATTTTACTTAACCCTGCATCCCTATAATTTAAAGTAATGGTTTTATTAACAGCAAGCTGAGTTAATCTTTGTGTTTTACCATCTGGCCATTCCACTATAAGCGTATCAATCTTTTTAGCATTACCCATACCAAAATGCAATAGGGGTGCCATTGAAGAAATATAACCATGTTCTAAACTTAATTCCTGAAATTGACGTAACCCTTCACTTATAACCGTACATTTTACACCAATACCCCTAGAGTTAGTGGTCGTTCCATTAAACTTCAATGCTGTATAATTAGCATTAGAAATATTATTGTTTTTAAAAATTACAGCCTTATCGTCTAAATTATTTAATACAATTTCTAAATCGCCATCGTTATCTAAATCTACATATGCTACCCCGTTAGTAAATCCTTCAAATTGCAACCCCCATTCTGTGTTAATTTTTTGAAACGTTAAATCTTTTGAATTTCTAAAAACAAAATTATCTGTTTTCTCTGAGGGGATTTTTAAAGTATTCTCTAGCCCTTTATCTTCTTCATTTTTTCCAAATGCAGTTTTAGATTTTTTAATTTCGTTAAAGAAATCAGTATTATTAATTTCTCGTCTTGTTCCATTAGAAACAAATAAATCTTTCCATCCATCATTATCTAAATCTGCAAACACAGGTCCCCAACTCCAATCTGTTGTTGAAACATTTGCCATTCTAGATATATTATTAAATACAGGCGCACTCGTATTGTCTAAAATCCCTGTATTTAATTGTAAAGAGTTGTGCATGTATTGATAATATAGTCCTGAATTATAAGTATCCCAAAACACTTGTGGATTCATGCTTGCCATATTGGATTTAGACCGTTTATTGGTGGAAGCATCCATATCTACTTGAAAAATATCTAAATATCCATCATTATTAAAATCTGCTATATCAGCTCCCATACCATATAATGATGTATGCTTTACAGATTGTTCTAAAGTATTTCTAAAAGTACCGTCTCCATTATTTATATAGCAAAAGTCAGCACTAGCAAAATCATTACTTACATAAATATCTTTATATCCATCGTTGTTTAAATCGCTTACATTTGCACTTAATGACAAGCTATAAGATTGTACTCCTGCCTCATTTGTAACATCTGTAAATGTATTATCGCCATTATTTTTATAAAGGTGATTTGAATGTTGTGGCAGTGCGTGTCTTATATGCTGTTTAAAAACTTCTGGACTTGTTCTAAATGGTGTGATGGGGTAATTCGCGACATACAAATCTAAATCCCCATCATTATCATAATCAAAGAATATACTTTGAGTACTATGTCCTTTATCAGCAATACCATATTTTTCAGCTTCTTCTTTAAAAGTCAAATGCCCCTTAGCGTTTATACCTTGATTAATTAAAAGCTTGTTAGGACATTCTTCATTTTTACCAGAAACACTTAAATAAATATCGAGCCAGCCGTCATTATTTATATCTACTGTGGTAGCACCTAAAAACCAATCTTTACCCAAACCTGCATTCGCTTCTTCAGTAACATCTTCAAATTTTAAATCACCCTTATTTAAATAGAGAGCGTTTCTAACCATATTACCTGTAAAATACAGATCCTGCAAATTATCATTATTAAAATCACCAACAGCAATACCGCCTCCCATATAAATGTATGGGTAGTTAAAATAATTTAAGGTATCTGATTCTGTTAAAGTATTTTCAAAATCTATTCCTGATACTTTTGAACTTAATAATGTAAACTGTTTTTGCTCAATATTTTTTGAACAAGAAACTATAAAAATGAGAAGCAAAAAACTCTTAAACAATTTCATAATGAGACTAATTTTTGGGATTAAACTAATATAGCAAATCCTGTATAGCAAGTATACAGGATTAACTAATAAACCAAATCAATATAAAACTAAACTAATAATATTTACAAATTAGTGTTACCTTGTAATTCTATGTTTGGTATGGGCATAAGATAACTAAACCCATCAAATCTTTGTAAATCTAAATATCTTGATTGTTCGCCTGCCAATTCTACCCATCGTTCGTGTTTTATAGCGTTTAAGATTGCAGGTGCACCCGATACCACAACAGCTGGCATAGAAACTGAAGGCCTAGAGCGAACTTCGTTTAAAAACCCTAAGGCAATAATTTCTGATCCTCCTGGGCTTCTTATTTCAGCCTCTGCTTTCATTAATAATACATCTGCATAACGAAGCACTCTCGCGTTAATACCACTATCTGTAGTTTCAGAAGCTCTATCATCCAAATTTTGGTATTTTCTCCATGCCGGATTATCGTCTGGCCCTATACCTCCTGAAACAAATGTATTCTTTCCTTTATTATAAGTATTAGTCATGGTACCATTATCACTATCATCAATTGAATAAAAAGTATCCGCATAACGTGTATCTCCATCTTCGTATTCATCTAAAAGCATTTGGCTCGGTTTTACATTATACCAGCCACTATATTCTTGCGCTCTAAAAGATGTTTCAGAGTTTCCTAGTCCATCCTGATTCCAAGAATCACCCCCTCCTGTAAACTCATCATACATAACTTCAAATATAGATTCATCGTTATGCTCTCCTGCTACAGTAAAGTTATCTCTATAATTAGCTACTAAACTATAATTAGTTACATTCGCCAAAGCTGCTTTTGCCCCTGGAGCATCACCTTTTTGTAATAACACCTTTCCTAATAATGCCCATGCGGCACCTGATGTTGGTCTACCAACTTCCTGATCTCCTTTTGCAGGTAAATTAGTAGTTGCAAACTGTAAATCTGTAACAATAGCATTGTAAATGGCTGCTACTGATGATTTAGGCCTACCTCCTGGCACAGCTTCTAAATCCAGCACTAAAGGTATTTCACCGTATTTAGCAACTAAGTTAAAATAAAAAAGGGCTCTTAAAAACCGTACTTCTCCTAATCTTGCTGCTATTTCAGGAGCAGGGATGTTTTCAAAATTGGCTTCATTTACAATAACAAAATTACAACGTCCTATACCTTGATAGTTATGTTGCCAATATTGATTGTTACCATTATTTGCTTCATCAATACTTCTATTAATCATTTGCACTTTATCTGCTTCTAAATTACCTGCTGCATAGTTTTCACCCGCAATATTATCGTTAATATAGAATTGATATCTTGCATAATTACCTACTTCTTGAATATAGGTATAAGCTGCAGTTACTGCCGATTCAAGTTGCACACTAGATTTGAAAAATGTTTCAATCGATGATTGATTAGGGTTCGTTAAGTCTATTCCTGATTCATCACAGGAAATTAAAATTCCAATGACTACTGCAATACCAGTAAAAAAGATTTTAAATTTTTTCATGTTTTTTTATATTATTAATAGTACATTAAAATGCTAATTGAACTCCTAATATGAACGATCTAGGTTGTGGATACATCCCTCTATCTATTCCTACTCCTGCCGCTGCAGATTGTTGGCCTGGAGTTACTGTAGAACTTCCACCAATTTCAGGATCGTAACCAGAATAGTTCGTTATTGTAAACAGGTTTTGACCAGTTGCATACACTCTAAACTTAGTTATAGCTCCGTTTGCAATTGTAGACAATGTTGATTCTGGAAAACTATATCCAAAAGTTAAATTTCTTAATTTAGCATATGAGCCGTTTTCTATAAAACGGTCGGATCTATTTACATTTTCAGAATGCGGAGCAAACCTAGGAACAGAAGTATTTGTATTGGTTGGCGTCCATCTGTTTAAAACAGCAGTTCCGGCATTAAATAAACGTGTCATTCCTTCCAAATCATATAAATTGGTATTATATATATCATTCCCACTTACACCACTAAAAAATAATGTTGCATCGAAATTTTTGTAATTAGCAGAAAGATTTAAACCATATGTAAGTTCTGGAAATGGGTTTCCTATTTTCACATTATCTTGACTATCGATATCACCATCATTATTTTGATCTACAAAACGAATATCTCCTGGAAATACTATTTGATCCCCATTTCCATCTAAATTAGATCCGGGCTTAGTAAATACGGCATCCACTTCAGCCTGACTTTGGTAGATACCATTAGTTTTATATCCATAAAAATAGAATAATGATTCCCCTTCTGTTATTCTGGATAAGTTTTCGCCTTCAAAAACAGAACTTTCTATAAATGATAGTCCGTCTGTTAGTTTGGTCGCTTTATTTTTAGAAGTACCAAGATTTAAACTAGCAGACCAACTAAAATCACCTCCTTTATTATGGTTATACCCAATATTAAACTCAAATCCTTTAGTATTTGTTGATGCTCCATTACGTTGTGTAAAAGCTTCACCCAAACCATCTGATGTTACATTAGGAATTGGCACAATAACATCTTCAATATCATTATTATAATATTCAAAAGATAATGTAAGTGCATTATTAAGAAAAGCCATATCTAAACCAACATTCGTCATGGTTGCTTCTTCCCATTTTAAATCTGGGTTTGGTCTACCAAAATTCGAAGCTCCTACATTGTTATTTAATCCAATGTAACCATATGTATTTATTAAACCTGATTCAAAGGCATATTCTACAGAGCCATCATTACCTGTAACTCCCCAAGATCCTCTAAGTTTTAAATTACTTATTAAATCGGAATCTTTTAAAAAACCCTCTTCACTTAATACCCAACCTAAAGACACTGCTGGGAAATTTGCCCATTTATGTCCTTCGCCAAAACGAGAAGTTCCATCACGACGAAGCGATGCCGATAACAAATATTTGTTATCATAATTATAATTAACCCTGCCTATGTAAGATATTAAACCATATTCAAAAAGCTGATTTGTAACTACAGCATTACCTTGAATTACTTCTACAGTATCCGTTAACGGATTTGAAGCTTGGGAGCGGTTATCTCTAGACGTTGTTTCAAACTTTTCTGCAACTGCTAATAAATCTAAATTATGAACCTCATTAAAAACAGTTGAATATGTTAATGAACTTGTATAAGTATCTGAATTAAAAATATTTATTTTTTGATCTAGTTCAGCGGCTGTACGTTGGTTTATGCCTTCATCAAAAGAAGGGCGATGAATATTTGTTGACGTTGTTGTTCTTTCAAAACCATATTGAAACTTATACTCTAAACCTTTTAAAATTTCATAAGACGTATATACAGATCCTAATATTTTGGAAACATCAGTTGTGTTATTGCTTATTGTTTGAAGCCTAACTGGATTTTCTGAATCCGAGCCATTATCTAAAGTAGTATCGGTTCCTCCAAAACCACCTGGGTTATTCGCATCATAAACAGGTGTATAAGGCAATGATTTAATCATATGCTCTATCAATGTTCTATCGCCATTCTCTTCTTCATTTTTCATTTCAGTATCAGCAATGGCTAAAGTTTCACCTATTTTAAATTTACTACCAACTTTAAATTCACTATTAAGTCTAAGTGACGCTCTTTTAAATCCTGTGTTAATGATAATACCCTCTTGGTCTACGTAACCAGCCGACAAATTAAATATAGCGGTATCATTCCCACCAGAAGCACCTATATTCGTGTTATGCATAATGGATGACTGAAATACTTCGTCTTGCCAATCTGTGTTTAATTCTGTTGAAGCAGGATTTGAAGTATATCTGTTAGGCAAACCATATGTTTCACTTACAAACTGCTTAAATTGATTAGTATCTAATAAATCTAATGTTTTTGGAACATTTTGAAAAGACAAATAAGAATCAAAAGTAACTTTCGTTTTTCCAGATTTACCTTTTTTAGTGGTTATCAAAACCACACCATTAGAAGCCCTAGACCCGTAAATAGCGGCAGTTGACGCATCTTTTAACACATCCATTGTTTCTATATCATTAGGATTAATTGCGTTTAACCCAGTAGAAACAATACCATCTATTACATATAATGGTTGACTATTACCAAAAGTACCTAAACCACGAATTTGCACTTGTGGAGCTGTTCCTGGAACGCCTCCATTTATTACAGTAACACCAGGTGCCTGCCCTTGTAATGCTTGGTCTGCGGATGTAATTGGCGTTCTGTTAATATCTTCAGATTGAACAGAAGATATCGCACCCGTTACTAATCTTCTAGTAGTTTTCCCATAACCTACAACCACTACTTCATCTAATTCGCTTGTATCTTCTACCAAAACAACATCTAGATTAGATTTACCATTAACCTTAATTTCTTGAGATATATACCCAATAAAACTAAAAACTAAAATAGCATTAGCATCCACATTGCTAACACTAAAGTTTCCGTCAAAATCTGTAACAGCACCATTAGAAGTACCCTTAACAATTACATTTGCCCCAGCCAAAGGACCATAGGAATCAAAAATAGTACCAGTCACATTTTGTGAATACATTGATGTACCCACAATAAAAATTACTATTGAAAGTAATTTTAAAAATAATTTTTTATTCATAAGTTATTAAAAGTTAGTTCGTTAAAAATGTTTTTTCAATAAATTCATTAAATAAAGTAAATTTGCTTTAGGAAAATAGAATTCATATTACTTAATAAGTTAGTTTTAGTTAATACAAATCTAACACCAATTTCGACATACATATAATATGATTTTATCAAATATTAATATATATTTTTCACAATATCTTAAAAAGCACACTTTATGTTTGACAATATCCACAGAGAAATTACACAACTAACCCCAGAAGACAGTTTCTTAGTTTACAGCAGAGTAAAAGACGATTTTGACTTTCCAATACATTTCCATCCCGAGTATGAATTGAATTATATTCAAAACGGACAGGGCGTAAGAAGGTTTGCAGGAGACAGTATAGAAGAGATTGAAGACATTGAACTCGTATTTGTCGGCTCCAATTTAGTTCACGGTTGGGATTTATACAAATGCCAAAGCAAAGAAATACACGAAATAACCATCCATATAAACTATGATTTGTTGGATGAAAAACTATTAGCCAGAAATATATTCAAACCCATCAAAGACATGTTTGACAAATCTGCACATGGTATTTTATTTTCAAAAAAAACATCAAGAGAAATAGCTCCAAGATTAATAAATCTTACTAAAATAGACGGAATAGACTACTATTTAGAATTCATATCTATATTATATGACTTAGCTAATTCTAGAAAACAGCGCATGCTATCAACGACAACTTCTCAAAAAAGAAACTTCGAAAACAGTTCAAACATTAAAAAAGTATATGAGTATATCCAAAATAATTTTGACAAAAAGATTTCTTTAGATGAAATATCCGACTTAGTGAACATGAGCCCCGTTTCCTTTAATCGCTTTATAAAAAAGCGTACAGGAAAAACATTTGTTCTATATGTAAACTCTACACGCATAAGCCATGCAAGTAAACTTTTGTTAGAAACTGAACTAAGCATCGCTGAAGTTAGTTTTAAATGCGGTTTTAATAATATAGCTAATTTTAATAGAATTTTCAAAAAAGAAAAGAATGCAACGCCTAGCGAATACAGAGTTCAATTCAACGGTGGCATTAAAAGAATATTATAAACCCCAGAACAAGGCCCCTCCTTTTTAAATAATTACAGAGTCTGAAATTTAACACAAGCGTCTAACAGTAAATTTTTAATCAATAATAAGCTAAAATAATATTACATATTGACTATATAAGCCAATCACACAATTATTAATAAATATATTTTTGCAAATATTTCTTGTAATAAGAATCGTAATTGCTTTTATATAAATAAATAAAACACACTATAATCAGGGCTTTAGAAAGAATTTCAGAAAAATAATCAATTTCTAATCTCTCAACTGGTTATATTAAGTCTAGATGCTGTCTAGTTAAATTTATATAAAAATAGTATCATTAATAATAAACATATTATATATAGATTTCGTGTAATATAATTGATTTTGAACTATTTATACAAATAAAAAAACGATTATTATGGAAGTTAAAATTAAACCCACTATGGGCCTAACTGTAATTTTAATATTTATGGCGTGTAACACTGACTCTGGAAAAATTATTGCTAAATCTGACCATTTTAAATTAAAAGTCGATTCTCTTTTAAATATCATGACTCTTGAAGAAAAAATTGGTCAAATGAACCAATACAACGGTTTTTGGGACGTTACGGGTCCTGTGCCTAATGAGGGTGATGCAGAGAAAAAATATGAACATTTAAAAAATGGTCTTGTAGGTTCCATGCTTTCTGTTAGAGGAGCCAATGCAGTAAGGGCTGTTCAAAAAATTGTGGTTGAAGAATCGAGGTTAGGCATTCCATTAATTATAGGCTTTGATGTTATACATGGCTACAAAACATTAAGCCCCATTCCTTTGGCAGAATCTTGTAGTTGGGATTTAGAAGCAATAAGAAAATCGGCTCAAGTGGCTGCTACAGAAGCTTCAGCTGCAGGTATCAATTGGACTTTCGCCCCTATGGTAGATATTTCAAGGGACCCTAGATGGGGACGCGTTATGGAAGGAGCAGGAGAAGACCCTTTTTTAGGCAGTAAAATTGCTGCCGCTCGAGTACATGGTTTTCAAGGTGATGATTTATCTGCCATAAACACTATTGCTGCCTGCGCTAAACATTTTGCGGGTTATGGCTTTTCAGAATCTGGCAAAGAATACAATCCTGTTGATATAGGAGCATCCACATTGCATAATATCGTCCTTCCTCCATTTAAAGCTGCTGTTGACGCTCACGTTAAAACATTTATGAATGCTTTTAATGAATTAGACGGTATACCCGCAACTGGAAATGCATATCTGCTTCGTGATATTTTAAAAAACAAATGGGATTTCAAGGGTTTTGTCGTTTCAGATTGGGCTTCAATTAAAGAACTAGTTATGTGGGGCTATGCTAAAGACAATAAAGCTGCAGCGAAAATAGCTGCCATTGCAGGTTCTGATATGGATATGGAGTCTCATATATACGTTTCAGAATTAGCACAATTGGTAAAGGAAGGTGTGGTTCATGAAGACATAATTAATGATGCTGTTAGAAGAATTTTAACCGTTAAATTTGAATTAGGTTTATTTGATGACCCCTATAAATATTGCGATGAAGAAAGAGAAAAAGAAGTTATTTACAGCCCTAAACATATGGATGCTGTTTTAGATATGGCAAAAAAGTCCATTGTACTTCTTAAAAACGACAACCAACTACTTCCTCTAAAAAAAGAAGGACAAAATATCGTTTTAATTGGAGCTTTAGCAAATGAAAAAAATAGCCCTTTAGGGAGTTGGCGAATTGCTTCAAAAGACAATACCGCTATTTCTGTTTTAGAAGGTATGACAGAATATAAAGGCAATAATTTGGTTTATAAAAAGGGCGCAGATGTAACAATCGGGAACACTCAATTTGTAAATGAACTTAAAATTAACACTACAGACAGAAGTGAATTTAAAGAAGCTATTGATGCTGCCAAAGGAGCAGATGTAGTAGTAATGGTTTTAGGTGAACACGGTTTTCAAAGTGGCGAAGCACGAAGTAGAACCGAAATAGATCTTCCTGGAGTACAACAAGAACTACTGGAAGAAGTTTATAAAGTAAATAAAAACATAGTATTGGTACTTAAAAATGGTAGACCTTTAACTATTAATTGGGCGGACAAGCACATCCCTGCAATTGTTGAAACTTGGCAACTAGGTACTCAAACAGGCCATGCTGTTGCTCAAGTTTTGTACGGTGATTACAATCCAAGTGGCAAATTAACAATGACTTTCCCTAGAAATATAGGCCAAATACCTATTTATTATAATCATAAAAATACGGGAAGACCCGTTGCAGATGCTAATAATCCTAATTTAGTATTTTGGTCTCATTATAGCGATGTTGAAAACACACCTTTATACCCTTTTGGGTATGGACTTAGTTACACTACTTTTAAATATGAAGGATTAAAAGTAAGCAAACAAAAATTTTCATGCGCAGAAGACATTACTATTTCTGTAAAATTAACAAACTCTGGCAAATATGAAGGAAAGGAAGTTGTTCAACTATACATTAGAGATTTAGTTGCTAAGGTAACTCGACCCATAAAGGAACTTAAGGGATTTGAATTGGTAAACCTAAAACCGGGCGAGAGTAAAATTATTAATTTTACTCTAAACAAACACAATTTGGGTTACTATGATAATAATGGAGATTACGCTGTAGAATCAGGCGATTTTGAAGTTTTTGTTGGTGGAAATTCACAATCTACTTTAAAAACAAGTATTGAATTAAAGCAAGTATTGTATTAAAGCCAAGCAATTAATCCATTGCTTTTAACAATAAAGAGAGGCTATTTACTAAACAGTCTCTCTTTATGCTTTTATAATAATCACTAAAACTGGTGCTAAAAAAGGACTCGTTTAATTTTCATTAACAAGTGTAAACATATAACTAAACTTCAATTAGAAGAAAGAAGAAATTTAACTATTTCTTCTACGGTTTAATTCAATAGTAATTTCATCTAGTTTCTTTTGTTTTAAGGGATAAAACAACATTAATCCTGCAGCAATTAGTGTAACAATAGCCGGCATCCAACTCATCAATATAACGATTCCAGGCAGTGCCCCATTTATAGAAACAGCATCTTGTCCGTTATAATTATAAGCCGCCAAAACAAACCCTATAATGGCTCCAGCAATACCTCCTCCAAATTTTGTAGCAAATGATCCTGCGGAATAAATAAGCCCTGTGGCTCTTCGTTTATTTACAAATTCAGAATAGTCGGCCGCATCACCTAACATAACAAAAAACAACGTAGGAAAAATAGCTGCAAAAAATTCTGAAATAATTCCTATAGAAAATATAGCTCCCAGATTATTGGGTCCACAAAAAACCAATAAGGCATTAAAAAAACCAGACAAAAGCAATGCATAAATAAATAAATTTCGTTTCCCGAACTTGTTACCTAATGAAGCTGTTAACATAGCACCTGCAACAGAAGCCAACATAAGACCTACTAGAAAACTTGCAGCCAACAATTGATTGCCTAAATAGTGCGTAAAATAAATAACCACTATTCCTTGCTTAATGGAATTATACACATTAAAAAGCAACCCAATAACCAATAAGATTAACCAAGGTTTGTTAGTGATAAGTTGCCGCAAATCTTTTCCTAGATTACTTTCTTGATTTACTGGTGGCAACACGCGTTCTTTAGTGGTATAAAAAGTGATAAGCATAAATACAATAAGAAATATAGATAAAACATAAATAGATTTACTATAACCTTGCTTCTGATCTATAATAGAAATATTTGTAGCATTCAAATTTTCTTCACCTACAACAATAAAAGAATATGTCTCATCAGCTTTTAACGAAAAACTTTTATTATGAGTTGGTTCATTATTTTCTGCAGTTTCATTGTCCCAATAAAACATAGCTATTCCATCGTCTGTTTTGATATTGGCATTTTCAATATCTGAATTAGCAGAAACTTCAACCTTAAATTTTTGAAAATCTAATTTATCTACTTTTATATCTGGATTAATATTTCCAAAATAGGCAACTAAAAATAATAATACACCTTGTACAAGCATACCCCCTCCAAAAGCACCAACCATTCTATAGGATCCTAAGCTTGTTCGCTCTTTATCATCACCGGTCATTACCGCCATTAAAGCGCCATAAGGTATATTATTAGCTGTATATATAAGTGTAAATAAAATATAGGTTACGTAGGCATAAATTATTTTTCCTGTTGAATTAAAATCTGGACTGGTAAACAATAATGATAAACTAATCCCTAATGGAATGGCTGTCCATAAAATCCATGGGCGGAATTTTCCGTATTTTGATTTTGTTCTATCACCTAAAATCCCCATCAAAACATCACTAATTCCATCACTAAATCTAGCGACTAAAAACAAAACGCCTACTGTAGCTGGATCTAAGCCAAAAACATCCGTATAAAAAATAAACAGAAAAGTAGCAACCCCTCTCCATGCAATGTTTGCTGCCCCATCTCCTAATGCATAACCGATTTTTTCTTTTATTGAAAGCTTATATTTAAACATACTAGTTCTAAGTTTTAACTATTACTTTTTATCTTTTATAAAAAGTAATTAAGTATGTTAAATGTAAGACTTCTCTTTGTGAATATTCGATATTATTTCTATCTATTAGTGTATTATTCATTCAATTTTTAAACGTTCAAGCCACAAAATTTATAATTGTATTTGAAATGAAATCTGTTTTTTAAATTTTTACAAAATTTCATGAATTATCACCGATAATAATTCATGAATATAAGTTGGAAAAAAATTTATACATAGTGAAAGACATCTTCATATATAAATCTATAAACGTTGTTTTGATAATTACTTAATACAGGATTTTACGGATCAAGCTCATTTTTTGGGGACTAAGTTATTTATGCGTATAATTTAGTTAGTCTGAACAGGAAAAATTTCACATCTCTTACGCCTCTGAATTGCGATCTAAACTCTTTTATTTTGGCGTTGAATGATTCCGCCGAAGCATTAGTGCTTCTATTATTAAAATAGTTCAAGATAGAATTATGGTGTATTTGTAATGATTTAGATATTGTATTAAATGATTTAAATCCAGATTTCTGAACATTTTCATACCAATGTGCCAGTTTTAATCTTGCAACATCTTTATTGGTATTGGTTTGGTAAATGTTGCTAAGTTGTTGTGCTAAGTTATAGCATTTTTCTATTGATGGATACCGTTTGAATAATAGTTCAGCCCTTGTAATTTGTGATGGAGTCCATTTGGTTTTGTGTTTAAACAATAAATATCTACTCCTAGCCAAAAGCTGTCTTTTGGTATCCCCATTGCTAAGTATTTCTGGCGAGTAAACCATGTCTTTCTTTTTTGACTTCCCGATAAGCCTGTTTTCTTGTTCAAGAACCTCCCAACGCAATCGAATACGTTCTTCTTGAACAGCTTCCGTGGCTAACTTTTGCACATGGAACCTATCGGTTACAATTTCTGCTTTAGGGAAACACTTTTTGATGATTAAGTTCATGTTTGCAGCCATGTCCACTGTAACCTCTTTAACCATATTACGTCTTGAGCCGTCTATCATTTTGATTACTTTTATCACATCTTCTGCCTTGGTTCCTTTAACTAAGGCTACAATAGCTCCTTTTTTACCATGAGCATCTTTATTGGTTAAGATGGTATAGAGTTCTCCGTTTGAAAGAGAGGTTTCATCTAAACTTAAATATTTGCCTAAGTTTTTTCCAAAAAACAACCATTCGCTTGCATGGGTTTTCTGTTTCCACTCATTAAAATCGCTAAGATGGTTTTTGTAAATAAACTGAAGACGCTTACCATTGGTTTTGTAATACTCCCCAAATCTACTGGCACTTACCGCGTTAGTATCTAGAGATATCTTTTAAAAAAGCAGCAAACTCTGAGGTCATTCGAGTTCCCTGCGCTACTAAATTCCAATCCCTTTTTATGATCTGATGACTCTCTAAAAGTGTCCAACGACGCCGTTTGATATGAAGTAAAACCGTTTTCCCTCGCAAAGGGAAATCTTCTACAGTAATTTCAGGTATGAATCCCTTAGATTTAGCAGGGAGCTGTTCGTATTCGACAGGTAGGATATTTTTTTCTTCTAAGTAAAAGTGAATTTTATCAGATTCAGATTTACTGGAAACTACATCAAAATATTCTAAGATTCCTTCGGGTAGTAAATATTGGGCTAAATTTAAATGCAAAAGCTCTTTTGATTGTAAATTTAAAAAAATATATATAATTGTCCCCAAGTTTTATTCTTGAGCCGATTTTACCTTTAAACTACTGTAGATATTGACTATTTTGTCATTCAAATTATGACAAAAAAAAAGCCTTATCTAATAAAAGATAAGGCTTTAGTACTGAAGACGGGACTTGAACCCGTACGAACTAATGTTCATTGGATTTTAAGTCCAACGTGTCTACCAATTCCACCACTTCAGCATCATTCGATTGCGCTAAGCACATCGATTGGTATATTTTAAAGAAAGTTTCAGAGCGAAAGACGGGATTTGAACCCGCGACCCCCACCTTGGCAAGGTGATGCTCTACCCCTGAGCTACTTTCGCAATTTTTAAGAACGTGCAATATCTCTATTGCGGATGCAAATTTAAAATATTTCTTCTAAAACCAAAGCCTTTTATTAAAATAAATGAAATTAATTTTAAGCACGCTTTTTCTTAACCAACATACGCTTAATTTCGTTCAGTTTCATTAAAGCTTCTACAGGCGTAAGTGTATCAATATCAATGTGTAATATTTCTTCTTTTATGTTTTCCAAAAGCGGATCGTCTAAATTGAAAAAACTTAACTGCATATCATCAGTGAGTGTTTTCACCTTATCAGTAAGCTCTTCACTGGAATGTGACTTCTCTAATTTCTTTAAAATAGCATTTGCGCGATGCAAAACTTGTTGCGGCATGCCTGCCATTTTCGCTACATGAATTCCAAAACTATGTGCACTGCCACCTTCAACCAATTTTCTAATAAAAAGCACCGTGTCTTTCAACTCCTTTACCGATACATTATAATTTTTAATACGACCAAACGTTTCGGTCATTTCATTAAGTTCATGGTAATGGGTCGCAAACAAGGTTTTAGGTTTTGCTGGATGTTCGTGTAAATACTCACTAATGGCCCAAGCAATGGAAATACCATCATACGTACTGGTACCACGACCAATTTCATCTAACAGCACCAAACTTCTGTCGGAAATATTATTTAAAATAGAAGCTGTTTCATTCATTTCAACCATAAATGTAGATTCGCCCATCGATATATTATCACTCGCACCTACTCTGGTGAAAATTTTATCAACCAAACCAATTCTAGCTTCTTTAGCGGGCACAAAACTTCCTATTTGAGCCAACAGTACAATTAATGCCGTTTGACGCAAAATGGCCGACTTACCAGACATATTAGGCCCCGTAATCATAATGATTTGTTGGTTTGTTCTATCTAAAAATACATCATTAGCAATATAAGCCTCACCAATAGGTAGTTGTTTTTCTATAACAGGATGGCGTCCTTCTTTTATGTCTAAATCATGAGATTCATCAATAACTGGATACACATAATTATTATCGGTTGCTAATTGTGCAAACCCGCACAAACAATCTAATTGCCCTATTAAATAAGCATTTTGTTGTACTGGTTTTATATACTGGTTCATCCAAGCTACCAATTCTGCAAACAGTTGTTGTTCAATTGCCAATATTTTATCTTCGGCACCTAAAATTTTGGTTTCATATTCTTTTAGCTCTTCAGTAATATAACGTTCTGCACTAACTAGTGTTTGTTTACGGATCCATTCGTCTGGAACTTTATCTTTATGGGTATTTCGTACTTCAATATAATACCCAAACACATTGTTGGAATCTATTTTTAAAGAAGTAATACCTGTACGTTCGCTTTCTCTTTGTAGCATCTTATCTAAATAATCCTTTCCAGATTTTGATAAGCCACGTAACTCGTCTAATTCTGAAGAAAAACCAGGAGCGATCGTATGCCCCTTTAAAACATTCACAGGCGCATCTTCATTAAGCATTTCCTTAATTTTTACTCGTAATATATCGCAACCTTGAAGTGTATCACCAATAATCTTCAACGATTCATTATCACAATTACTTGCCAATGATTTTATTGGCACAATAGCTTCTAATGAGTTTTTAAGCTGAATAACCTCACGCGGATTCACCTTAGTCGTTGCTACTTTAGAAATTAAGCGTTCTAAATCGCCAATATGTTTAATATGATTTTGTACTTTTTGAAGCGTACTATTTTCATTTTTTAAATAATGTACCACTTCATGACGTTGTTTTATCTTATCGATACTTTTTAACGGCAATGCCAACCAACGTTTTAACATACGCCCGCCCATAGGCGAGATAGTTCTATCAATAATATGCAATAAGGTTACCGCATTGTTATTGGTAGAATTATAAAGCTCTAAATTTCTAATGGTAAATTTATCCATCCACACATACGCGTCTTCAGAAATTCTAGATATAGATGTTATATGTTGAAGTTTATTATGCTGGGTTTCGCCTAAATAATGAAGAATAGAACCCGATGCAATAATACCTTCATTCAAATCTTCAACTCCAAAGCCTTTAAGTGTTTTGGTGTTGAAATGTTTTATAAGTGTTTCGTAGGCATAATCGGTTTGATATACCCAATCTTCCATATAAAACGTATGAAAATCTTTTCCAAAGGTTTCATTAAAAAGCGTCCGTTTTTGTTTAGAAACCAGCACCTCACTCGGGTTAAAGTTTTGCAGTAACTTATCAATGTATTCGGCATTTCCCTGAGACGTTAAAAATTCACCCGTAGAAATATCTAAAAATGAAATCCCTATATATTTTTTATCAAAATACACCGAACACAAAAAGTTATTCGATTTAGACACCAAAACCTCATCATTAAACGCCACACCAGGTGTTACTAATTCGGTAACTCCTCGTTTTACAATGGTTTTTGTTTGTTTAGGATCTTCTAGCTGGTCGCAAATAGCTACACGCTTCCCTGCTTTAACTAGTTTTGGTAAATAGGTATTTATAGAATGATGTGGAAAACCTGCCAACTCAATTTCACTCTCGCTACCAGCGCCACGTTTTGTTAAAGTAATACCCAAAATACCCGCTGCTTCAACTGCATCTTCACCAAACGTTTCATAAAAGTCGCCCACACGAAACAGCAATAAAGCATCTGGATATTTTGCTTTAATAGCATTATATTGTTTCATTAAAGGGGTTTCTTTCTTTTCTTTTTTAGCCAATGGTAAATGGTTTTTTTAGTGAAATTTTACTTC
Organism: Mariniflexile litorale; assembly: GCF_031128465.2. GTDB lineage: Bacteria > Bacteroidota > Bacteroidia > Flavobacteriales > Flavobacteriaceae > Mariniflexile > Mariniflexile litorale. The sequence continues at coordinate 1,212,326 of NZ_CP155618.1, forward strand.
AATAGTTGTTGAGTTTGTAAGATTGCTAATGTACTTATTATTTCGTTTTTTATAAAGAGATTAGTTATTAATAGTTTCTAATGTTCATTCTGCTTTAAATCAAAAATTAAGATATTTAACATCCAATGTGTCTTTTAAAAGAGATGCTAAAACTTCAGTTTTTCCGTTAGTAAAAAATTGACAATTACCTTTTGCTATACTATTATTTAACAAATCGTATTTTTGCAAAACAGCTTTGGTTTGTCTTGCTACTGCTTCGCCCGAATCTATAATTTTAACGTTATTAGGAAGTAACTCTATTAATAAAGGCATCAAATAAGGGTAGTGGGTGCAACCTAGGACTAAATAGTCAACATTGGCATCAATCATAGGTTGTAAATACTGTTTCAATAAATTCCTCATGGTTTCGGAATATAACTGCCCGCTTTCAATAAGCTCAACAAGCCCCTCTCCAATGCGTTCAATTACTTTAATATTTCTAGCAAACAAATCAGTCGTTTTGTGAAATAACTCGCTAGAAAGGGTTCCTTTGGTAGCCAAAATACCTACAGCCTTTGTTTTGGTATTGAGTGCTGCTGGTTTTATAGCTGGCTCTATACCAATAATGGGGAGTTTATATTTGTCTCTAAGTATGTAAATAGCATTTGTAGTGGCAGTATTACAGGCCACAACTATAATTTTACAATCTTGATTGATTAGGTATTCAACATTTTTTATACTTAAATTTATAATGGTTTCTTTCGTCTTTAAACCATAAGGCGCATTGGCACTATCAGCTAAATAGATGGTGCTTTCATTTGGTAAAAGCATGTTAATTTCTTTCCAAATAGAAGTGCCACCAACACCAGAATCGAAAATGCCAATAGGTTGTTTGCTCATAGTTTAACAAAACTAAAAAAAGCTGCCTTGTAAAAGACAGCTTTTTGTAAATTTTATTTAGTTTCTAAATTATTAGATACCTAATGCTTTTTTAACATCGTCTAATAAGTTTTTACCATCGGCTAAAATAGTTACTCCTTGAGCAGAATCTAAAACATAATCAAAACCTTGAGCTCTACCTACTTTTAAAATAGCAGCTTTTGCTTTTTCGGTAATTGGCTGTAACAAATCCATTTCCTTTTTTTGTAAATCTTGTTGTGCATCAGTTCTGAATTGCTGAATACGTTGTTGTTTTTCTTGCAATTCTTGACCTCTTTTCATGTTTTCCTCTTCTGTTTTCGTAGCAGCTTCTGCTTCATATTGCTTGGCAATATTCTGATATTCTGTAATAGAACTTTGAATATCTGTTTGGTAGGTTTTGCTTAAAGTTTCAAGTTGCTTTTGAGCTTCTTTCATCTCTGGCATGGCCGTAATTAATTCTTGTGTATTTATATGAGCAATTTTGCTTTGGGCGTTAGAGAAACTAACCGTTCCAATACATAATGCAGTTGCTAATAATAGAGTTTTAAATTGTTTCATTTTTAATAGTGTTAATGTGTTATAAATTGTTATTTGTTGTCTGTACTATCTTTAGCTTTTTGACGCTCTTCAAGAATTTTCTTTTTTCTATCTTCCAATTCTTTTTTTCTCGCTTCTCTTTCGGCTAACTTTGCTTGTCTATTTTCTTCAATTAATTGAGCTTGAGTTTTTACTTCTTCAGTTTTAGTTTCAGCTTGTTTTGTCGTTTCAACAGTTTTGTCTGTTACTTCTGGTTCATCAGATGTTTTTCTTTCATCCAACTTATCTTGTTTTGCTTTTTCGCGTTCTTCTAATATTTGTTGACGTTTGTCTTCTGCTTCTTTAACTTTTGCTGCACGGGCATCCAGAATTTCTTGTCGGCGTTTTTCAACGGCACTTACACGTTCCGCTTTTCTCTCTTCTAACGCTTTTTCTCGTGCTTCCAATTCATAGTTAATTTCTGGCACTAACTCTTCTGCTTCTGCAGCTTTACGTTCCGATTTAGTTTGCGCTTGATTACGTTTTGCACTTCTTGTAATACTACGTATTATCTGGTCGCTTAAATCTAATTGTTTTGCCGAATATAGCATAACTGTTTCAGATTTATCTAAAATGAGATCGTACTGTTTTGTTGTTGCCATATCTTGAACTGCAGCAAAAATTTGATCTTGAATGGGCTGCATCAATTGTCTTTTTTGAATAAACAGGTCGCCATTGGGTCCAAATCGTTTTTGCTGATAATCTAAAATCTCCTTTTCTTCAAAAGAAATATCCTCTTCACGTTCGTCAATAAGCTCTTTTGTTAAAAGAGCTTTTTCATTGCTTAAATCTTTTCGTTTTTGTTCTATGGCACTTAATTGGGCTTCAATATCGTTTTTCCATTTGCTTGCTTTTTCATTTAATTGCGCAGTAGCTTCTTGGTATTCTGGAATATTTTCTAAAATAAATTCAGTATCAATATATCCAATTCTTACACCACGCTGAGCATTAACAGAAACGCTAATCATAAAAACTAATGTCAGTAAAAAAAGAACGTTATTTTTCATGTGTCTATTATTTATAATTTATTTTCTTATAAATTCTAAAACCGACAGATGATTTATTTCATTTCTGTCACTTGTTTGAATTATATCTTCAAAATTAACGAATTTTAATTTTAAAAATTTTAATTCTCATTCAAATCATCAAACTGTTATTAGAAAATATCGTGCCAAAATAAATTTTACCCTTAAAATTGTTGCCCGATAATGAAATGCGTTTCCCAACCATGGGCTTTAATTTCACCTTGTGATTCTAAAGGATCAAAACCGTAACCAAAATCTATTCCTAATAAACCAAATGCAGGCATAAAAATACGAACACCTAAACCTGCAGACCGTTTAATATCAAATGGGTTGTAATCTCTAAAGTTATTATAAGATGCCCCTCCTTCTAAAAAGGACAATCCATAAATTTTAGCCGATGCCTTTAGTGTAATAGGGTAACGCAATTCTAATGAGAACTTATTGTAAATAGTACCTCCATCGTTATCCGACAATGATTGATTTGGATAACCACGTAATGCAATAGATTCTCGACCATCTAAACTATAACTTCCTAAACCATCACCACCAAGGAAGAAACGCTCGAAAGGGATAACGCCTCTATCATTATTATAAGCTCCTAAAAAACCAAATTCCGCACTCGGTTTTAATACCAAGTCTTTGGTTAGTTGTGTGTACCATTCGCCTTTAAAGTTTATTTTGTAGAATTCTAACCATTTGTAACGTTCTTGATCTATTTCTGCTGCTCTTGCATAATCATCAGAATCTGTTAGATTTAAATCATCATATTCTTCTTTTAATCCTTTATAATCTACACCATCAAATAATGAATAAGGAATAGATAATTTGGCAGTCACATTAAAGCTAGAGCCAGCCGTAGGATAAATAGGATCTACGCTGGTATTATTTCTGCCCAAACCAACGGTATATGATAAGTTATTTGCATAGCCATCACCAAAAGTAAATAAACCTGTATTGTAATTATTTAAATCATAACGTTGAAAACTCACAGCTTGTGATAACACAAAGAAATCATCAGGAACCTGCAATCGTTTAGCTAAACCAAAAGTAATCCCTGTTATATTAAAGCTTTTAGATTTATCAGCATTTCCATTTAAAGGATTATATAAAAATTGTTTTGTATGTGATATAGAGGTTGAAAATTGTACTGGACGCTTACCACCTAACCAAGGCTCAGAAAATGAGAAACTATAGGTTTGGTAGAAACGACTCGCTTGTAAACGCAATGCTAATTTTTGACCATCACCCATTGGGATCGGTTTGTAAGCGTCTTTTTTAAAGATATCTTTAATAGAAAAGTTATTAAACGACAATCCTAAAGTACCTATAAAGCCACCTCCACCGTAACCACCTTGTAATTCTATTTGACTAGAACCCGTTTCTTTAACCGAGTATTCCATATCAATAGTACCCTCATTAGGATTAGGGTTGTTAAAATTTGGTGATATTTCTTGAGCATCGAAAAACCCTAATTGACCAAGCTCTCTCACAGTACGTACCACATTGGCTTTACTGTATAATTGTCCTGGGCGTGTTCGAATTTCACGGTATATAACGTGGTCATTTGTTTTATCGTTACCTACTATTGAAACATTATTAAAATATGCAGGTTTTCCTTCAGATATTCTAATTTCTAAATCGATAACATTGTTAACCGCACTTACTTCAACAGGGTTTATGCTTGAGAATAAATAACCGTTATTTTGATATAGGTTTGTTATATCATCGGCGTCTGGTTTAGATCCATCTGCAATTCTTTTTTGTAATAATACTCCGTTATAGGTCTCACCTTTGTTAATACGAAGCATTCTAGATAATTGTTCATTAGTGTAAACAGTATTTCCAATAAAGGTTATATCACCAAATGTGTACTGCTCACCTTCATTAACCGCTATTTGTAATGAGATGGTTTTTTTATCATTATAAACAACGCTATCTGATACTATACGTGCATCTCTATAACCATTCTCTTTATATTTCTCTACAACATTCGATAAATCTGCTTGATAAGCCGAGTCAATAAATTTTGATCGTTTTAATATACGAATGCGGTTGATTTTTTTTGTGCTTTTCATGCTTTTACGAAGCTGCTTATCGCTTAAGACTTCGTTTCCTGTAAACACTATATCTTTTATTTTAACTTTTTCACCTTTATCAATATTAAGAACCATATTAACTCGCGCCGTTGGAGTGGAGTCTTTTACTTCAATAGTATTGATATGTACTTTTGAATTTAAATAGCCTTCTTTTTTATATTTTTTAGTTAGGAAATTTTTTGTTGTAGTAAGAAGATTTTCGGTAACTTTCACTCCTTTATTTAATTTGGTATCTTTAATAACACCTTCAACCTTACCCTTTTTTACACCATTAATTTTTAATTCGTTAAGTTGTGGTAAGTCAGACAATCTAATTTCTAAATATGCAACATCGCCTTCAATGTGAGTTATATAAACCTCTATATCACTAAATAATTTTGAATTCCAAAGTTTTTTAATAGCATCACCAATATCTTCACCCGGAATGGCCATTTCTTTTCCTTTACTTAACCCAGAATAGGTAATAATGGTTTGTTCGCTAAATGATGTATTTCCGGATACTGAAATATCTCCTAAAATGTATTTTTTACCGTTGCTATATGGTAAATCTTGTGCTTGGATGGTAATGCTACTTACAAAAAGTAACAGTACCGTACAGTGTTTTAAAAATTTTATCAAAGGTAAATTATTAGCTAAGTTGTTCACTTGTTTTCCCAAATCGTCGTTCTCTTTTTTGATATTCAATAATAGCTTCATACAAATGCTGTTTTGTAAAATCCGGCCATAATACGCTCGTAAAATACAATTCGGCATATGCAATTTGCCAAAGTAAAAAGTTGCTTATCCGTTGTTCCCCACTCGTTCTAATAAGCAAATCCACATCTGGTAAATTTCGCGTGTAAAGATGCTCATTTATAATTGATTCATCAATTTTTTCGGGCGAAATTATATTATTTTTAACTTTAATACTAATCTCTTTAACAGTATTTAGCAATTCTTCGCGAGAGCCATAGCTTAAAGCTAGGGTTAAAGTCATTCTTGTATTGTCTTTTGTTTGCTCTATAACTTCGTGAAGTTCTTTAAAAACTTTTTTAGGTAAGCTTTTTAAATTACCTATGGCAGAGAGCTTTATATTGTTGTCTTGAAGTGTTTTGATTTCTTTTTTTAATGAAGACACTAAAAGCTTCATAAGGGTTTGGACTTCTAACTTTGGACGGTTCCAATTTTCGGTAGAAAACGCATAAAGTGTTAGGTTTTCTATACCAAGTTCTGCACAAGTTTCAACTGTTTCTTTTACTGATTTTGTACCGTTTTCATGACCAAAAGCACGCATCATGCCTTGTTGTTTTGCCCAACGCCCATTGCCATCCATAATAATAGCAATGTGTTTTGGTAGTTCTTTACTTTGTACGCTTTCCTTTAAGTCCATTTTTAATTTATACAATAACATGGTCTTTCTCCAAATGTATAGGTCAAGGTAATACCCGAAAACACATACCAGTCATTATTATTAATATTGCCAAATCGGTATTCCAAGTGACTTGCATCGTTGGGGAGACTACCCTCTATTCCATCTGAAAATGTATAACGTGCCCCTACTTCCATACCTAAAATAAAATTACCTAAAAAATTTGTTTTAACCCCTAGCGCCATAGGAATCCCATAAGCCCAACTTGAATTATTTTCGTCAGTTTGTACACCATTTAAAAAGTAATAATTAGTATGGTGAGCAGCACTTATACCTGTATATAAGTATGGTGTTGCCAATTTTCTGCCAGAATGCAAATTAAAATCCATAAAGGTAAACTCCATACCCGCAGCGATTTCTAATAAATTTGAGTTAAAATAATAATCTCTTTCAACACGTCTTGGATCATCAGATTTACTATCATCAGTCTCTAAGTCGGAATATATTAAAGAAATTCTCCAAGAATGTCTTGGACTTCTGTTCCATTTATATAGAATTCCTAGAGCAGGACTATTGGGCGAAATATAATCGGTAGCCCCTACATCACCTATAAAATTACTACCTCCTACAAATACACCTAATTCGTTAATTTGAGAGTGGCTTAGTTGAACGCTTAAAATGCTTAATATCAAGATGGTTAAATGCCTCATAAATATTCAAAAGTTTGCAAATATAATAAATAAGAAATGCCTAATACAATTTAGCTCAAATTGTATTAGTGTAAAAACAGCATTTCTTTGAAAATATTGCCTAATTGCGTTTGTCTTCGCCCCAAAGTAATTTTTTTCGAAGCGTGTCTAAAAAGCTTTCTCCTAAAATATCAATCATTTTGATTTTAAAATCGGCTTTTTTAATTTTAATAATGGTGCCATTTTCTAAGGTAGCAATTCTGGAATCTAAAGAGATTAAATGGTTTTCTTCCCTGCCTGACACTTTTAATTGAATTTCAGTAGAGTCTGGAATAATCAATGGTCGTGCACTTAAATTATGGGGTGCTATCGGTGCTAAAACAAAACTTTTAGTATCTGGTGTTATTACAGGGCCTCCACAACTTAATGAATACCCTGTTGAGCCCGTTGGTGTTGAAACAATTAAACCATCGCTCCAATATGATGTTAAATACTCATCGTTTAAATACGTTTCAACAGTTATCATGGAGGTTGTGTTTTTTCTACTTACCGCTATTTCATTTAATGCAAAATTAAGCGATTTTATATCATCGTTTTCAGGAGATGTTTCAATAGAAAGCAAACTACGTTCTGAAATTTTATACTTACCATCTATGATATTTTGAATAGCAATTTCTATTTGATTGACTTGAATCGTAGCTAAAAAGCCTAAACGACCTGTATTAATTCCCACAATTGGAATACCCATATCTTTTACAAAAATAATAGCACGTAAAATAGTACCATCTCCCCCTATGCTTACTAAAAAATCAAAAGACTTATCTAAAGTATCAAATGTTTTGAAAGATTTGTAATCGTCAAAATTTGGAGTTTCTTTTTTTATAAGATCAAAAAACTCCGTTTCAATATAAGCATCAACGTCCTTCTTTAATAAATAATCAAATAGTTTTTCTACAGCAGTGGTAGTAGTTTCATTATAAAATCGTCCAAAAACGGCAACCTTCATTTGTGAATTTTTATTATTTTTCATAGGTTATATGGTATATCCATATAATCGTTTTATATATTTAAATATTTATTCAAATAATCCGAACGTTCTTTCAAACTTTCTAGATAACTATCCTCTTCATGACCAGATACAATATTATAACTATAACGACGAAATGTTTGTATAATTTCATTAAGGCCCGTATTGCCTATTTTTAAAGTAACCTGAACCAAATCGGGTTTCATTTTAGATACAAAAGCACCTAATAATTTGCCATTATTGGTTTCTACTATTTGGCTAATTTCACTAAAACTATAATCGCTAATACCTTTTTCGATAACTAAAATTCCCCCAGGATCAGAAAAAAAAGGCGATTCACTAAATAAACTAATAACCTCTTTAAGCTCATAATACCCCAAATACACATTTTGATGATTCAAAACAGGCATAATGTTAGCAGAGTTTACAGCAAAAGCTTCTAAAACATCGAGCCAAATGGTTGAATCCCGTACAAAAAAATTTTCAATAGCATATTTGTAATCATTAACCATTTTATTGGTTTCAAAACAATGTGCATCATTTTCAGAAAAACTTCCTAGATAGATATTATTATCATCTTGAATAGGAATATGTGAATAGGTTAACTGATTAAATAGATGCTGTAAATCGCTTATTTTACTATTGCTATTTAATGGTTTTATATCGTTTGTAATAAATTCTGATAGTTTCATCTGTTCTTGTTTATTTTTTAATTTGTCAGATGTAGCATCCATATAATCCACTTTACTACATGTAATAAAATTTAGTTATGCATGTTTCATTATCCTATTTATATGAATGCAAATTAATCAAAAAAAAAGCATATAAGCCTGTTCTACTTTGTATTTTTGTCTTTTAAAACAGTGATACATGACAAAGTTAAGTGTAAATATTAACAAGATAGCCACTTTAAGAAATTCTAGAGGAGGCGATGTGCCTAATGTTGTTCAGTTCGCAAAGGACATACAACGTTTTGGGGCTGAAGGCGTGACTATACACCCCAGACCTGACGAACGCCACATTAGATATCAAGATGCACGTGATTTAAAACCCGTTGTTTTTACCGAATATAATATTGAAGGCAACCCTGTAGAATCATTTTTAAAATTAGTTTTGGAAATAAAACCTACTCAAGTTACATTAGTTCCAGACGCTGAAGATGCTATTACCAGCAACGCAGGTTGGGACACTATAAAGCATAAAGATTTTTTGGTTGATGTGATTAAAGAGTTTCAGCAAAACGGCATTAGAACCTCTATTTTTGTAGACCCTATTTTGAAGCAAATAGAAGGCGCTAAAGCCACTGGAGCCGATAGAATTGAATTGTATACTGAAGCCTTTGCACATCAATACAGTTTAGGAAATAAGGACGCGATAAAACCATACATAAAAACTGCAGAATTAGCACATAATCTAGGAATTGGCATTAATGCAGGCCATGATTTATCCTTAGATAATATTAAATTTTTTAAAGATAACATACCAAGCCTGTTAGAAGTTTCAATAGGTCATGCCTTAATTGCAGAAAGTTTATATTTAGGTATAGAAAATGTTATTCAAATGTATTTACACAAATTAAAATAATGCTTTTACATTCAAATATTATAGGCGAAGGTCTGCCATTTGTTATTCTTCACGGATTTTTAGGAATGGGTGACAATTGGAAAACCCTCGGTATCCAATTCAGCGAACAAAATTACCAAGTTCACTTGGTCGATCAACGTAACCACGGCCATAGCTTTCACAACAATGAATTTAATTATGAAGTTTTAGTTGAAGATTTAAAGGATTATTGCAATTCACATCAACTTGAAAACATTATATTACTTGGGCATTCTATGGGTGGAAAAACAGCAATGTTGTTTGCTGCTAAATATCCAGAATTAGTTAAAAAATTAATAATTGCCGATATTTCACCGCGTTTTTACCCCGTACATCACGATGGTATTTTAAATGGATTAAGCGCCTTAAATTTTGATATTTTAAAAAGTAGAGGCGAAGCGGACAAGGTGTTAAGTGGTTATGTTTCCGATATAGGAACCCGACAATTTTTACTAAAAAACCTCTATTGGGTTGAAAAAGGAAAATTGGGGTTGCGTATGAATTTAAAAGTTTTAAAAGAAGAAGTAGCCGAAGTAGGAGAGCCTTTACCATCACAAGCCACATTTGAAAAAGATACGTTGTTTTTGCGTGGTGACCGTTCAGAATATATTGGCGTAGAGGATGAAAACATTATATCAAATCATTTTCCAAATTCAAAAATTATGACCATCTCAAACGCAGGTCATTGGTTGCATGCTGAAAATCCCAAAGACTTTTTTGATGCTGTGATGCAGTTTGTTTCGTGAATTATTTTGTATTTTTATTAAAAACCAAGACATTATGAGTTTAATTCTTAGACTTCTTTTAACTGCACTAGCAGTATTTATTCTAGCCTATTTTTTACCTGGTGTAAATCTATCAGGTGATACTTTTGTTAATGCTATTATAGTAGCTATTGTTTTGTCTATTCTTAACCTGTTGGTAAAGCCCATTTTAGTTATTTTAACATTGCCTATTACTATCGTTACTTTAGGTTTGTTTCTATTAATAATTAACGCATTAATGATATTGTTAGCCGATAAATTAATAGATGGTTTTTCAGTAAGCAGTATTTGGACAGCCATACTATTTAGCATACTGCTCTCAGTACTCCAATCTTTTCTACATTCCCTTTTAAAAGAAGATAAAAAACCGCTTTAAATCAAGCTGTTAAAAACTTTGTCGGGTTACAAAAATGTTATATTTTTGCAACCCGATTTTAGTTAAAAAATTTGGAGTTAAAAAATTAATAGTATTTGTTAAATGCCTAATAAAAGGCTTCATATCATTTAAAATGAATATTACAAGAGAAAACGTTGATGCATTAAATGCCGTAGTAAAAGTAGCTATCGCTAAAGAAGATTATAGTGCTAAAGTGGAAAAAATCTTAATAGATTACCGTAAAACGGCTAACATTCCTGGTTTTAGAAAGGGTCAAGTACCTATGGGGATGGTTAAAAAGCAATACGGAAAAGCGGTGTTGGTTGATGAAGTAAATAAGTTGTTGCAAGATGCCCTAAATAAATATCTTACAGAAGAAAAGTTAGATGTTCTAGGTCAACCATTACCTAAATTACAAGACACTATAAACTGGGATGCTGATACACTTTCGTTTGAATTCGAATTAGGTTTAGCACCACAATTTGAAGTTAATTTAAAAGCTAAAAAACCTATTACGCACTACCACATTATTGCTGACGAGAAAATGATTAACGAGCAAATAGAGCGTATTCAAAAACAATCTGGAAAATTAATTTCTCAAACAGTTGTAGAAAAGGATAGTGAAATTACTGGTACATTTAAAAACGAAGAAAAAGAAATTGAAAATAAAGTAACTTTGACTTTAGACAAATTTAAAGGAAAAGCTACCGAAAAACAATTTCTAGGCGCTAAGGTTGGTGATGTTATTACATTGAAAACTAAAGGGCTTTATGATGATGAGCATGAATTAATGCATGCTTTAAAAGTAGAACATGACGATATACATGGTTTAGATATTGAAGTAAATTTCACAATTGCAGAAATTAATACTCGTGAACTTGCCGACTTAGATCAAGATTTATTTGATAAATTATTCGGGAAAGATGTTGTGAAATCGGTTACAGAATTAAAAGACAAAATAAAAGAAGATGCCGAAAAACAGTTTACACAACAGGCAGATCAGAAATTTTTGAATGATGTAACTGAGTATTTGGTTGAAAATACCAAGTTCGACTTACCTGCAGAGTTTTTGCAAAAATGGATGCGAACTGCTGGTGAACAACCATTAGATAGCGATCAAGCAAAAGAAGAATACGAGAAATCTGAAAAAAGTTTACGTTACCAATTAATTGAAGGAAAATTAATTACAGATAATAACATTCAAGTAACGATGGATGATATTAGAGATCATTCAAGAGAGATGATAAAAGCTCAAATGGCACAATTTGGTCAAATGAATCCTTCTGACAAAGAATTAGATGATATTGCTGCACGTATCTTGTCAAATCAAGAAGAAGCTCGTCGTATATCAGAGCAGTTAATTAGTCAAAAATTATTGGCTCTTTATAAAGAAAAAGCAAATCTTAAAGTAAAAGAATTAAGTTACGAAAATTTTGTAAAGGAAGTTTACGGCGATAAATAATCCTGTGCCTTTAAAGAATAATTCATTATATTTAGGCGCTATAATTAGTCAATTATAGCGCCTAATTTGTTGAGTAAATTTCACTTGAAAGATGAAAATTAGTTTTTATGTCTTCATTTAAAAAAAACTCTATTGATTATTAAGGATTTAACCTAAAAAAACAACAAGAAACAATTATGGATTACGCAAAAGAATTTGAAAAATTCGCGATAAAAGATCAAGGAATAAGCAGCACATACTACAATAAAATCATCAGTAGCATGTATCCAACCAGCTTAACGCCCAATATTATTGAAGAGCGCCAAATGAACGTTGCTATTTTCGATGTGTTTTCTCGCTTAATGATGGATCGTATCATTTTTATGGGGACAGCCATTAACGATCAAGTGGCAAATATTATTCAAGCACAACTTCTGTTTTTAGAAAGTACAGATGCTAATAAGGATATTCAAATCTATATTAATTCTCCAGGAGGAAGTGTGTATGCAGGTTTAGGTATTTACGATACCATGCAGTTTATAAAACCAGATGTAGCCACTATTTGCACAGGTATGGCCGCCTCCATGGGTGCCGTATTATTATGTGCTGGTGCAAAAGGAAAACGCAGTGGTTTAACACATTCTCGTGTTATGATTCATCAGCCATTAGGTGGTGCGCAAGGTCAAGCAAGTGATATTGAAATTACAGCAAGAGAAATACTAATTTTAAAGGAAGAGCTTTATAAAATTATTAGTAAACATTCAGGGCAAGATTACGACAAAATATATAATGATAGTGATAGAGATTACTGGATGAAAGCAGATAAGGCAAAAGAATACGGTATGATTGACGAGATTTTAGCTCGTAATTAAATTAAAATTTGTAATTTTAACGAATTGTTATAGAGGGATTTATAATAATTTTCCCTAAAAACATAAAGATTAATGGCAAAAGAAGAATTGGAATGTTCGTTTTGTGGTCGTAAAAAACCCGAAACAAATTTATTAATAGCAGGATTAGATGCTCATATATGTGATAGATGTATAGAGCAAGCACATGGTATTGTATTAGAAGAATCGAAACAAAGTGACAGTAGCGATTTATCGGCAGAATTAAAATTACGCAAACCACAACAAATCAAAGCCTTTTTAGATGAGTATATCATTGGGCAAAACATGACCAAAAAAGTCATGTCGGTTGCGGTATACAATCATTATAAACGATTACTACAGCCTGTAACGAAAGACGATATCGATATTCAAAAAAGTAATATCATTATGGTGGGTCAAACAGGTACAGGAAAAACTTTAGTAGCAAAAACAATCGCTAGAATGCTTAATGTACCATTAGCAATTGTTGATGCAACGGTATTAACCGAGGCTGGTTATGTGGGGGAAGATGTAGAAAGTATTTTAACACGTTTATTACAAGCTGCTGATTACAACTTAGAAAAAGCTGAAAAAGGCATTGTTTTTATTGATGAAATTGATAAAATAGCTCGTAAAAGTGATAACCCATCTATTACCAGAGATGTTTCTGGTGAAGGTGTACAACAAGCACTTCTAAAACTTTTAGAGGGTACCGTTGTTAATGTCCCACCCAAAGGCGGCCGTAAGCACCCAGACCAAAAATTTATCGAAGTTAACACCGAAAACATATTATTTATTGCAGGTGGAGCTTTTGATGGTATAGAACGACATATTTCAAAACGTTTGAATATGCAAGCTGTTGGTTATAGTGCTTCTATGTCTGATAATGTTGTCGATCAAAGCAACCTACTTCAATATATTATTCCTAAAGATTTAAAAGACTTTGGTCTAATTCCTGAAATAATAGGGCGTTTACCTGTTCTTACTCATATGGATCCATTGGATGCTCAAACCTTAAGAGCTATTCTTACAGAGCCTAAAAATGCTATTATAAAACAATATCAAAAGCTATTTTCTATGGACGATGTTGATTTTACAATTACCGATGGGGCTCTAGATCATATTGTTGAAAAAGCTATTGAATATAAATTAGGAGCTAGAGGATTGCGTTCTCTTTGTGAAGAGATTTTAACCGACGCCATGTTTGAATTACCTAGTAGTAACGATAAAAAATTAAACGTTACTAAAACGTATGTTGAAGATAAATTAATAAAAACTACTTTAAAAAAGTTAAAGGCAGTTTCATAAAAAAGTAAAAAAATGATTAAATAAAAACCACGCTAATTTAGCGTGGTTTTTATTTATGTAGTTTTAAGTGTTTTGAGATGTTTATAATACTTCTTAAACATTATTATAATAATAGCTACTAGCTATTATAAATCGGTAGTAATTAAATTAATCTAGAATAACAAATTCAACTCGTCTGTTGGTTTGCAAATCTTCATCGGTACAATTGTTTTTACAATCAACTAACGGTTTTGTTTCACCAAATCCAATTGATACCAAACGATCCTTAGTAATGTCTTTGCTTATTAAATATTTTACAGTGGATGCAGCACGTTTATTTGAAAGATTTAAGTTATAGGCATCTTTTCCAATATTATCGGTATGTGCATTAATAGATAATTTTATATCTGGATATTCTTTAAGAACTTTGATGATTTTATTTAACGAAACATGAGATTCTTCTTTTATACTATACTTTGCAAAATCAAAATAAATGTTTTCTATAACAATTCTTAGTTCTTCATCTACCTTTGTGATAACTGGTTCTGTTGTTAGTAACTCAATATCTTTTGTATATGAAGTATTATAATCTCTATCGGCATAAAAGTCTAAATCACTTTCTTTAAAGCCTTCTTTTGATGTTGTAATCTGGTAAGATTCAAAAGCTGAAACATCAAATTTGTATGTAGCATCTTCTTGTGTTAAGGTTCTTGCTAATTCGTTGCCTTCTTCATCTTTCAATACAACAAGTGTATTAGGTAATTTTATTTTCGTTTCTAAATCAAATATTGTACCCTCTAGGGTTTGAATAACTTCTTCGTTGATTACTGTATAAATATCGAAACCACCCTTACTGTTTAGTTTGTTTGATGAAACATAACCACCTTCTTTATTATCTAAAAAATACGCTACTTCATCGTAACTGGAGTTTATAGTATTACCTAAGTTCCTTGGTGTTTTGTAACCGTTCGATATAATTTTACTAACAAATAAATCATATCCTCCAATATTTTCATGTCCTTTTGAAGAAAAATATAGCTGTTTTCCATCTTTTGAAAGTGAAGGATATTTTTCGTCTAAATTGGTATTAATTGTATTACCTACATTTTCAGGAGTTCCTAAAGTACCATCCGTATTTATTTCAGAAACATATATGTCAAATCCTCCTAATGAACTATCCATATTCGAAGCAAAATATAAACTTTTACCATCTGGACTTACAAATGGTGTTTCAATAGAAACACCTTCTTTGTTAATATTCAACAATTCTTGGTTTATCCAGTTTCCGTGTGAATCATCTTCTAAAACAGCTTTATATAATTTATACTCCAACGAATTTTCCTTACTACTTCTTGTAAAATAGACGGTTTTTTGATCGGGAGAAAATGCCAACAAATCTTCACTTTCATTAGTATTTAAAATTCTAGAAAACAGTAATGGTAAGCTTAATTGGCCATTTGAAGAAATATCTAAACAGAACAAATCTTTATAAGCTTCATTGGTATTTGTGTCTATACTAGCTAATCCACCAAGTTTTTTTGAAGAAACCATGATAAGTTTATTTCTAAAAAAACCCGACCCAAATTCTGAATACTGACTGTTTACACCAGCATCTAAAAGTTTAAATTTAAAGCCATTAGCACCCATTGGCTTTTTTGCTTTAGAAGTTATATCTTCATGAGCAAAATCATTTTCAGAAACAGCACTTGATGCTCCTTGACAAAATAAAACATGAGAAATGAAGAAAATGAAAATGGAGAGGATTGGTTTCATTTTTAGAGAGATGAAGATTTGGTTAGAGATTAAATATAATAATGAAGACTAGTTTTTAAAAATTTATTAGACAAATAGCACTATTAATCGTTGAATACGCTATTTACGTGGCTTTATACTTACTAAATAAGCTTTATGTATTTAATAATTTAGCTTTATTAAGTCGTCTAAGTATAAACGGGTGTTAGATAATCTCGGCACCTTATGTTGCCCGCCTAATTTATTATTTTGTTTTAACCAATCATAAAATAAATTTTTACGGGCTATATTAATTTTAGGTTTGTTAAGTGTGATATTGTTATAACGTTTTGCTTCATAATCGGAATTGAGTGATTTTAAAGCATTATCAAACAGTTCATTAAAATAATTAATATCTTTAGGTGGCGTTTTAAATTCAATTAACCATTCGTGTGCACCTTTTTCTTTTCCTTCCATAAAAATCGGTGCTGCCGTATATTCTACAATCTCTGCCCTAGTACGTTTGCATACTTTATTTAAGGCTTCTTCGGCATTTTCTATAATAAGTTCTTCTCCAAAAACATTTATAAAATGCTTAGTTCTACCAGAAACCTTAATTCTATAAGGGTTTAATGAGGTGAATTTAACCGTATCTCCAATTTTATAACGCCATAAACCAGCATTGGTGGTAATAATTACAGCGTAGTTTTGATTCAATTTTACATCGCTTAAAGGAATGGCCTTTTCTGCTTCTGTGGCATAAATATCCATGGGAATGAATTCGTAGAAAATACCATAATCTAACATCAACAATAATTCGTTAGAATCGTTTTGATCCTGAATAGCAAAAAAGCCTTCCGAAGCATTATAAATCTCGTAATATTTAAAATCTTTTTTAGGCAGTAATTTTTTGTATTGATCTTTATATGGTGTGAAGCTTACTCCGCCGTGAAAATACACTTCCAAATTTGGCCAGACATCGTGCAGGTTTTGTTTTTTGGTAGTTTCTAAAACATTGTTAAGCAACACAAGCATCCATGATGGTACACCAGCAAGACTGGTTACGTTTTCATTCATAGTTTCATTTACAATGGCTTGCATTTTGTGCTCCCAATCACTCATTAAAGATACTTTGTTGCTGGGAGTACTGCTAAATTCAGCCCAGAAGGGCATATTGTCAATTAAAATCGCAGACAAATCGCCAAACACGGTGCCATTTTCTCTAAACAATTCTTTACTACCACCTAAACGTAAACTTTTGCCTGTAAATAATTGCGAGTTTTCATTGTTATTTAAATACATACACAGTAAATCTTTACTCGCCGCATAGTGACAGTCTTCTAGAGATTCTTCACTTACAGGAATAAATTTACTTTTGGCACGTGTAGTTCCACTGGATTTTGCAAACCATTTTATGGGTGTTGGCCAAAACAGGTTGGTTTCACCTTTCATGGAACGTTCTATAACATCTTGCCAACCATCATAATTTTTTATAGGGATACGTTCTGCAAACATTCTATAGTTTTTTATAGAAGCAAAATCATATTCTTTTCCTATTTGGGTGTCTTTAGCAATGTCTAAAAGTTCTAATAGCAATTCATTTTGTACTTCGTTAGGGTATTTTAAAAACAAATCAATTTGATGAAATCGTTTTTTTAAGAACCAAGAAGCAATGGAATTTACTATAGTGATTGGCATATTTGTTTTATATTTAAGTCCTTAAAAATAATACTTTTTTTTATGACTTATCAAGGTGTTTTAACAAAAATGGCGACAGAATTTTCAAGTCCTATTGAATACTATTTAGTGTTTGAAAATGATTTTTTAAATATGAATCAGTTACTTAATAAAACCATTACAATTCAATTTGTTAAATACCAATGTTTAAACTGTGGTTTAGATAAACCCATTTACCGTCAAGGGTTCTGTAAAAGTTGTTTTTTTGAAATACCGCAAGCAGCCGATTGGATTATGCGCCCAGAATTAAGTATGGCCCACTTAGATAAGGAAGACCGTGATTTAGAATTCGAAAAGAAAGCACAACTACAACCTCATATTGTATATTTAGCTAACTCTAGCAATGTTAAAGTGGGTGTTACCAGAAAAAGTCAAGTACCAACCCGTTGGATAGACCAAGGCGCACATGAAGCTATTGAAATTGTTGAAGTACCAAATAGGTATTTAGCAGGTATTACTGAGGTGGCTTTAAAAGATCATGTTGGTGACAAAACCAATTGGCGAACCATGTTAAAGAATGATGTTGTAGACGAAAATTTGGTAGAATGGAGAGAGAAGTTGAAACAATACATTCCAGATGAAGCTAAAGATTATTTTATTGAAACGAATACAGAAACCACTTTAGAATTTCCCGTTGAAAAGTACCCTAAAAAACCAACTAGTTTAAACTTAATAAAAGATCAAATTTACACGGGTAAACTTACAGGCATAAAAGGGCAATATCTTATTTTTGAAGATGACACTGTTTTTAATGTGCGTGGAAATGAGGGATTAGTGGTTGCTATTAGTTTATAATTTCGCATTAATTTCTATTCAGCATTTAAAAGCGATTCTTTTATGAGATACAAAAATTCATAAAAGGAAGTACAATCTTTTAGGATATTAGCAAAAAATCCCATTAACAAGGTGTTGCAAATGGGATTCATTTAATTTGTGCCTTAAGCTTAACGCCTAAATATCTTCTTGATCTCTTAAATTTTGAATATAAGATGCTTTTTGTACTTGTCGTCTTCTTTTAACAGATGGTTTTGTAAAAAACTGCGCCTCTCTTAAATTTTGCATCACTTTAATATTTCGATGTTTTCTTTTATAACGTTTTAGGGCGCGTTCTATGTTTTCGCCATCTTTAATAATAATTTTTAACATAAATTGTTTTTAATGGGTTGTGCATTTAGGATTATCCCAAATACGTTTTTAACACTTTACTTTTAGATGCATGTCGCAATCTGCGAATGCCTTTTTCTTTTATTTGTCTTACACGCTCACGCGTTAAACCAAAAGCCTCTCCTATTTCTTCTAGGCTCATGGGTTGTGCATTACTTATGCCGTAATAATTTCTAATTACTTCTGCTTCTTTATCCGAAAGCATAGCTAAAGCACGATTTATTTCAATAACTAGAGAATCCTTCATTAAACCCATATCAGGTCTAGGAGACTCATTCGAATTCACAACATCGTACAGAGTTGATGTTTCGCCTTCTTTTAAAGGTGCATCCATGGAAACATGTCTGCCCGAAATTTTCATAGACTGCTTTACGTCGCTAATTGTAAGCTCTAAATTACTTGCAATTTCTTCGGCACTTGGCGGTCTTTCATGCGTTTGTTCTAAAAACGAATAGGCTTTATTTATTTTAT